>DATBSS010000488.1:0-14557 GCA_036559665.1 Myxococcaceae bacterium | reverse complement strand
GGACGGCGGGCCGCTCCCCCGGGAGCACGGTGGCCCGTTGCGGATGATCACGCCCCAGCTCTACGCCTGGAAGGGCGCCAAGTGGATCAACCGCATCGAGTTTTGCGCAGGCCTCAAGCGCGGGTATTGGGAGGACCGTGGCTACAGCGACACCGCCTACCCCTGGCGCGACGACCGATACTCCTGAGCCCGGAGGCAGCGGCCACAGGCCGCCGCATCAGCGTCCCCTGGGTTCGGGGACTGAAGGAGAGCCGGGCTTCTTCCGGAGGAGGCTGGCCAGGGTCCAGGACTTCCGCAAGCGCCACGAGCTGGCGGAGACCCTGGCCGTCTTCGTGGCCGGCTTCCTCTTCGACGTGGTCACGCTCTCGCGCGCGGACGACCTGCTCACCATCGTCCAGCAGGGCGCGTACCTCCTGGCGCTCTGCGCCCTGCTGGCGCTGGAACAGCGGCAGGCGCTCAAGGGGGACCTCCCGCGGCTTCTGGCGAAGGGGATGGAGCTGGCGGAGCCGGGGATCCACTTCTTCCTCGGCGCGCTGCTCAGCACCTTCACGCTCAACTACTTCAAGAGCGGCTCCGGCCTCACCTCGCTGGCCTTCGTGGTGGTCATCTTCGTGCTGCTGGTGGCCAACGAATTCCCGCGCTTCCGCGCCTACGGCCAGGTCGTCCGCTTCGCGCTGCTCAGCTTCTGCCTGCTGTCGTACTTCGCTTGCGTCATTCCGGTGCTGGTGGGCCGGGTGCGGCCGTGGATGTTCGTGACGGCGGCGGCGGCCTCCATCGCCTGCATGGCGGGCGTCTTCTCGCTGCTCAACCGGTGGAACCCGCAGAAGCGCGCGCTGCTGACCCGGTCGGTGCTCCCGGGCCTGGGCGTCCAGGCGGTGCTGCTGGCCCTCTACTTCACCAAGGTGCTCCCGCCCGTGCCGCTGGCGCTGACGTTTGTCGGCGTCTACCACTACGTGGAGAAGCCGCCGGTGCGCGAGGATCGCTTCACCGGCGGCCGGTTCTGGCTCCTCCACGAGCGGCCCTGGTGGCGCTTCTGGGAGAACGGCGACCAGGTCTTCTACGCGCGCGACGGAGACCAGGTGTACTGCTTCTTCTCCATCTTCGCGCCCAACAAGTTCCAGGACCAGGTGGACATCATCTGGAGGCGCTGGGACGACGCGAAGGGGGAGTGGATGCTCCGCGAGAAGGCGGCGATGCCGCTGGGCAGCGGGGGGGTGATGCGGGACGCGGGCTGGCGCACCTTCCGGTCCAAGGCCCACTACGAGCCGGGCGAGTGGCGCGCGGAGGCGCAGACCGAGGACGGCCGCACCATCGGCGGTATCCGCTTCACCATCCTCAAGGACACCCGGACCGGGCCGCGGCAGTTCACCATGGACGTGCGGTGAAGGCGCGGCCCCGGGCGGAGGTCAGCGCTTCTTCTTCGAGGGCTTCGCCGACTTCGACGGCTTCTTCCACAGCGACGCCATCCACGCCTCGACGTCGTCCGCCCCGCTCGGGATCGCCCCGGAGAGGTTCCTCATCCCCTTCTGGGTGACCAGCACGTCGTCCTCGATGCGGACGCCGATGCCGCGGTACTTCGCCGGGACGGTGAGGTCGTCCATCTGGAAGTAGAGGCCGGGCTCCACGGTGAGCACCATCCCCACCTCCAGCTTCCCGTACTTGTACGCCTCCATCCGGGCCTGCGCGCAGTCGTGCACGTCCAGCCCCAGCATGTGGCTGACGTTGTGGAGCGAGTAGCGCTTGTAGAACTGGTGCTCGTCCTTGAGCGCCTCCGCCGCGGAGGTCTTGAGGATGCCCAGCCGCGCCAGGCCCTCCGCCAGCACCTGCATCGCCCGGCGGTTGGGCTCCATGAAGTCGTTCCCCGGCTTCACCGCCTGGAACGCGGCCGCCTGGGCGTCGTGGACCAGCTGGTAGATCTCCCGCTGCTCCTTGCTGAACTTCCCGCTCACCGGGAGCGTGCGCGTGATGTCCGCGGTGTAGAGCGTGTCGCGCTCCACGCCCGCGTCCAGCAGCAGCAGCTCGCCGGGCTTCACCTCGCCGTCGTTCCGCGTCCAGTGGAGGACGCAGGCGTGGGGGCCGGAGGCGGCGATGGTGCCGTAGCCCACGTCGTTGCCCTCCACCCGGGCGCGCAGGTTGAACACGCCCTCCACCACGCGCTCGCTCTTCACCTCGTGCTCGCGCAGCGCGCGGATGACGTCCTCGAAGCCGCGCTGGGTGGAGGCGATGGCGGCGGAGAGCTCCTTCACCTCCTGCGCGTCCTTGAGCAGGCGCATCTCGGAGAGCTCGGCGGCCAGCATCTTGTCCAGGTCCAGGTCGCCCTCCTTCCGCGAAGGCAGCACCGCGTCCACCCGGTCCGACATCCCGCGCACCACCCGGTGCTTCCCGCCCGCCTTGAGCGCCTCCAGGGTGGCCTTGAGGTCCAGCAGGCCGCGGCACTCGTCCACCGCGAAGCGGTCCTTGCTCTGCGGCACGCCCAGGCGGGGGCCCACCCACAGCTCGCCCTTGTTGCGGTCGGTGAAGAAGGTGGTGTCCGAGTGGCCCGGGTTCGGCTCCACGAAGAGCACGTCCCGGTGGCCGCCGTCCGGCTGCGGCTCCATCACCAGCACGCAGTCCGGCTCCACGTTGCCGGTCAGGTAGTAGAAGTCCGACCCCGGCCGGAACCGGTACATGGTGTCGTTGGCGCGGACCTTCTCGTGGCCGGTGGGGATGACCAGCGCCTCGCCGGGGAACAGCTTGGACAGCTCGCGGCGCCGGGCGGCGAACGCCTCGTGGCCCTTCAGCCGGGGCGCCGGCTTCCCGGACGCCGGCTTCCAGTCCTTCAGCATGAACTCCAGCAGCGCCGGGGGCGGGGTGGTGTCGTGCGACGCGGGCTTGGCCGGCGCCTTGGCGGGCTCGTTCTGGTCGAAGGTCATGGAGTGACTTTTGCTCCCAACAGGTACGGGACGCAAACCTCAACGCGCAGCACGCGGGGGCCGAGTGTGAACGGCTGGAACCCGGCCGCTTGCAGGAGGTCCACCTCGAAGGGCACCCAGCCCCCCTCCGGGCCGACCGCGAAGACGGCGGGCTCCCCGGCGGAGAGGCGCGGCAGGGGCTCCTGCGCCGTGGGGTGGGGGAGGAGCTTGCGGGCGCCCTCGAACAGGGCCGGCAGCTCGTCCTCCACGAAGGGGCGGAAGCGCTCGCGCACCAGCACCTGGGGGAGCACCGTGTCCCGGGCCTGCTCCAGGCCCAGCACCAGCAGCTCCTCGAGGAAGGCGGGCTCCAGCACCTTGGAGTCGAAGTAGCTCTTCTCCACCCGCGCGGCGTTGACCAGCACCAGCTTCCCCACCCCCAGCGAGGCGGCGGCCGGGAGCACCTTCTTGAGCGCCTTGGGCCGCGGGATGGCCAAAAGCAGGTCGCACCGCGCTCGGGGCGGCGGCGGGTCGGAGAGGGAGACGAGCAGCTCCAGGAGCCCGGGTTCGGCGCGCACCACCTCGCCGTGGCCCATCAGCCCACCCAGGCGCCCCACCCGCAGCGAGACGCCGTGGGAGGCTCGCAGCACCTCGTGGGCGTGGAGGGCGCGGCGGCCGGTGAGCCGGACCGCCTGGGTCCCCGGCTCCGCCCCCACCCCCACGAAGTCCTCGTCCCGGAGCAGCAGGAGGTTCACAAAGGTCACGATTGCACGCCAATTCGCGCACGCACATGCCCGGGTCGGCTAACTTACGCCCCCGCCATGGGCTATCCGCGAACGGAGCTGGCCGCCGACCTGCGCCGCCTGGCCGCCAGGAATCTGGCGACCAAGGACGACCTCAAGAAGTGGTACGCCGAGGCGAAGCGGATCACCGACCGGCTGGGGATGATGACCTTCGACGTGGACGGCCCCGACCTCGGCCAGCACTACGCCTTCATCTTCCAGTACATCGCGGACGCGGAGATTCGCCTCCGCGACCCGAAGCTGGCGGGGCTGCAGAACAGCAAGCTGGCCGAGGTGCTGGCCGCGCTCGAGCAGAGCTGACCCGGGCGCGGCCCAGGGCACGCCGCTAGTGACGGCCCTGGTGGCCGTCCGCCGCCGGCTGGTCCCGGCCGGAGCGCGCGGCGGCGTCCTGCCGCTGCGGGCCGCGGAGCAGCGCCCCCAGGTCCTCCACCGGGATGCGCTCTCCCACGGCGACGTTGCGGGAGAGGGTGAACGCACCCTTTCCCAGCCGCTGGTGGATGACGGTGTACCCGCGGTCGGTCCAGAGCAGGAGCTTCGCCTCCGTCTTCGGCGCGTTGAAGAAGAGGAAGGCGTCCGGGGGCGGCTGGCGTTGCTGGGCGGCGCGGCGCTCCGCCGAGCGGATCTCCTCGCGCCCGGCCAGATCGCCGATCGTCGTCTGGTCGGTGAACGGTTCGCCCCCGGCGTAGACCTGCATCCCCTGGGAGAGGAAGACCAGGGGCAGGCCGCAGAGGCGCTGCGCCCCCGCCGACGTGCGCGCATGCCCTCCGTCCTGACCGCCGGGTTCGATGGGATCGCCCGAGCAGAGAATGGGCTCGTGGTGGCGCGAATCCGCGTCGGGTTGCGAGGGCATGTTCCGTCTCCTGGTGAGGGTGGGGTGCTGCGAGGGTGGGACCAGGAGAGGGTGGGCACGTCGGCGGGGGCGCGGGAGGGGGTGGCGACAGGGGGCCCGCTCACTGCTCATTGGCCGACCGCGGAGTGGACCTACGGCACCCCCTTCTTCGCGGGCCGTTCGAAGCAGTCGGCGAACAGCAAGGAGTATTCGGCGGACGAGCTCAATCCGGTCGGGGGCGTCTTGCCCTTGTCGCGTCCACCCGGCTCGATCGGGTCGCCCGAGCACGGGACGGGGTCCGCGCCCGCCGAGTCCAAGGAAGTGAAGGAGGCTGCGTTGAAGAAGGTGTCGGCGCCAATTCTGATATTCATGTATTACCTCGAGGGTGAACAACAACGTCCTTTGACAACTCCGCCTGGTGAGGGCGGACAGTCGTTCTGAGAACGACAGCCTTGGCGCATCGGCCAATGCGGGCCCTCTCGAGGAAGGACGGCGCACCGGTGGCTTTCATCAGAAATAACGGACGAAGCTGTATTCCTTGAAAATCGTTCGTAAGTGGGCAGATCGCCAGCCGCCCGCCCCGGGCGTCCAAGGTTTCCGGGGTCCAGCGTCAAATGGGTAGAAACGATTTTCAGGGAGCTGAAGGCCCATGCGCTTCTGCTTCCTCGGGGAGTCTCATGTACGAGGAGCTTCAGGCCCTGGACAGCGCGCTCGCGTCCGCGCGCGCGGCCATCCTCGAGGCCCATCCAGAGCTGCTGGAACCCAAGGCAGGCGATCACCAGGCGATCCGCCCGGGCCCGGTCAGGCTGGGCGCCGCCAGCTGGGTCGGCGACGAGATCCTGGCGCACATCGCCGGGCTGACCGCGGCGCTCTCCAGGTATTCGATAGCGTTGGAAATGGAGCGGGTCCTTCTCGACCCACTGCCTGCAGGTGCGCGCGCGGAAGCGCCGCCGGGATGCCGCGGTCGGGAGCAGGCGGCGTGAGAGGACATCCATGCGAGGACAAGGTCGAAACCGGAGCGCTGGAGCACTCGATCGGCGGCGGCGGTCTGGGAACCGGCGGCGCGCAGGGACGTTGATGGGGAGCCTGGACCAGGGAAGGAAGCGGCGTAGCCTGCGGGCGGCGCTGGAGGAGGCGGCCATCCGGCTGGAGGCGGAGAGCCGCTTCTCCGCCCAGCTCCAGCGGCTCCTGGAGATCGGCAAGATCCTCGTCCGGTTCGAACGCTTCGACGAGATCTGGCCGCAGCTGATGTCACTGGCCGCGAAGGAGACCCCGCTCTGCAGCGCGATCCTCATCCCCGCGCGCGACCCGGAGCAGCCGCTCGCGTGGTGGACGGACGAGGTGGGCGCGGAGGAGCGCCGGGAAGGGCTGGTGCGCGCGCATGCGCGGCTCGCCTCCCTCTGCAGCCAGCCCACCGCCGTCCCCGCACCGGAGGAGCCCCGCGCCGCCACCCATCCCCTGCTGGGCCTGCGCGGCGAGGCTCTGGGCGTGTTCTGGGTGGAGTGGCGGAGGACGCCCGTCGAGTCGGACCTGGCGTTCGCGGCGTCCCTGGGCGATCAATTCGCCGCCGCGTTGGACCGGCACGCGCGCGACGAGGCCATCCGCTCCCAGCAGGCGCGCGGGACGGAGCGCGCCTGCGAAAATCTATTGGCCATGGTGTCCCACGAGCTGAGGAACCTGCTCTCGGTCGTCACCACCAACCTGTCGCTCCTGCGCGAGTACGCGATGTCCCAGGCGTCCGGCCAACTCCAGGGGACGCTGACCCGGATCCAGCGCGCGTCCGGCCGCATGCGCCACCTGGTGGACGACCTCCTGGACACGGCTTGCATCGAGGCCGAACGCCTCCCCATCGACCCCCAGCGGCTGGAGGTCGCTACCCTGGTGGCCGAGGCCCTGGAGTCGGCCGCGCCGCTGGCGGCGGCCCGGTCGCTCCAGCTCCGGAACGAGGTGCCGGCGGATCTCCCGCCAGTCCGGGCGGACGGCGTCCGGATCCAGCAGGTCTTCGCCAACCTGCTTGGCAACGCGATCAAGTTCAGCCCGGAGGGCGAGACGATTTCCGTGGGGGCGCGGCGGTCCGGAGCCGACGTCGAATTCCGGGTGGTGGACCACGGCTGCGGGGTGGTGCCGGAGGACGAGCCGTACCTGTTCGACCGCTACTGGCAGGCCCGGCACAGCTCCAAGGTGGGGTTCGGGCTCGGCCTCTTCATCGTGAAGGGCATCGTGCAGGCCCACGGGGGCAGGGTCTGGGTGGAGAGCCGGTCCGGCGCGGGCGCCACCTTCTTCTTCACCGTGCCGGCCGCCGAGCCCGCCCAGCTCCAGGAGGCGGGCGGCGCTCCGCTGAGCGCAGGGCCTGAACCGTGGCCATGAGAACACTCACGAAAATAACCATTTCAAGGAATGGCTGAATCGGCGTTACCTGGTCAGGAGCTTCCGGATGCGGAGGTTGACCATGAGCTCCGATGGCGCGGGGTTCGGGGCGCGACCGGACCACGCGCTCCGAAGTGAAGAGCCGCCGGGGGAACAGTCAGCGCGACCGGGACGCGGGCGCCCGGCCCGCCGACCTACAATGCGAGCGCGATGACCGAGCGCGATCGCGAACGCTTCGATGCATTCGTCCGGGCGATGCGTGCTCCGATGTTGAGGAGTGCCCAGAACCTATGTCGCAACACCGGGCGCGACCCGGAGGACCTGGTTCACGAAGCGCTGGAGCGGGTGATCCGGCAGCTCGAGCGCGGCTCGGGTCCGGATCCGCTCGCGCTGCCGTTCGTGAGCGCGGTGATGATGAACCGGTACATCGACCTGTGCCGCCGCACGAAGACTGAGGAGAGCACCCTGGTGCGTTCGACGACGGTGGACGGCGAGGAGGCCAGCATGCCGGATCACGTGGAGCTCGAGCGGTGGCGGGAGGTGAGCGACGAGCGCCTCCTGGAGGCCATGGACTTGCTGCGGCCGAAGCGGGTCCGCGACGCGTACCAGATGCACGCGCAGGGCTACCGCTACAAGCAGATCGCCGAACGGCTGGGAATACCGGAAGGAACGGTCGGCTCGGACCTCTCGGAGGCGCGCAAGCAGCTCCGGAAGATCCTTCGGACGTGGGGGGGACATGGGAACCGGGATGGAAGGGACTGAGATGAACGATCTCCACGCGAACCTGCAGGGCTACCTCGACGGCGAGCTGCCGTCCGCCTCCGTCGAGCGATTCCACGAGCACCTCGTCACCTGCAACGACTGCCAGGTGGAGATGCGCGATCTGCTGTTCCTGGACCTGGCCGCCGCGCGCGCCGTGGACTGGAAGGCGGAGCGCCCGGTCTGGGCCTCGCTCGTGGCGGCCCTTCAGCTCGCGCTCCTGGCGGTGGTCCGCCGCTGGCGGATGCCGGCCGCGTTCCTGGGCGTGACCGCGGCGGCGGCGACCCTGGTGCTGACCCTGCAGATGCGCGAGTTGTGGATGGTCCACGCCCCCACCCGCTGCTGCGAGGACCGGCTCTCGTCCCAGCCGTACAAGCATTTCGTGGCCGTGCGCGGCGCGGACGAGTCGCTGGGCGACCCTCCGTTCCTGGCGCTGGCCTGGCTGGGGTGGCGGGGCCAGAAGGCGATGATCGCCGACGCGTACCTCCTCCGCGGCCAGGCGCCGGCCGCGGAGCACTGGCTGAAGCAGGCCGGGACGAGCGCGGACGCGCAGGCCACCCGGGCCGCCCTGGACCTGCGGCAAGGCAGGCCGGAGGACGCCGCCACCCACGCGTACGAGGCGCTCCGCATCGAAGGGGCGCACCCGGCGGCGCTCTGGAACCGGGCCTTGGCGCTTCGGGCCCTCCAGCTTCCGCTCGCGGCCGCCAATGCGTTCGACGACGTCGCCGCCCTGAACGAGCCCGGCTGGGCGGGCGAGGCGAGGGAGGCCGCGGCCAAGCTGCGCGATGAGAGCCAGCGCCGCCAGAAGCTCTACCGGGACGGGGAGCAGCGGTGCCAGTCGGCGATGCGCGGCGAGCAGCCGTACCCGCTGGACCTCCTGGGGCGGTCCGGTCGCCTGGCGCGGGTGTGCTTCTACGACGTCCTCCGCTCGGCCGGTACGGCGGAGGCGATCGCTTCCCTGGAGGCCACGGCCGCCGACCTGGACGCGCGAATGGGCGGCGGAGCGGCGCTGGCGGGCGCCGTGGCCGCGGCCAAGGCGGGGATCAACGAGCGGCGCCAACAGCTCTCGCAGGCGTACGCCCAGGCCATCCAGGGCGACCCCACCGCCGATCGCTGGGCGGAGCTGATGCGCGAGGCGCGCGAGGCGGGGCAGGCGGACATCGAGCTGGGCGCGATGTACTTCCTCCCCGCGTGGCGCCTGGAGCTGCCGCGCTACCAGGAGCTGGCGGCGGCGACCGGCGACCCATGGTTCGCTACGCTCGCCCAGGAGAGGGCGGCGGACGTGGACCGCCACCAGGGCCAGCCCATGAAGGCGCTGGAGCGGCTCCGGCCGTACCAGGAGCGGTGCCAGTCCGGGAACCGGGTCGAGGATCGCTGCCTGACGGTGCAGCGCTCCATCGCCTTCAGCTACGCGTTGCTGCACCAGACACTGGAGGCGAAGAAGGTCGCCCGGCTGGCGCTGGACCTCGCCCGGGCCGAGGGCGACCTCACCGCGGAATTCAACATCCTGGAGGAGCTGGGGCAGGTGGCCAGGGTCCGCCGCGAGGTGGGCCTGGCGCAGTCCTACCTGACGGAGGTGCTGGCGCGGGCGCCTGGCTCGTGCGCTGCGGCCGAGTTCGCCCGGTCGGAGCTGGCCATCGCCCACCAGCGGCACCTGGATTTCAAGGAGGCCCGCCGCCAGGTGGACCTGCTCCGCAGCTGCGACCAGCCTCCCTCGCTGAAGCGGATGTTCGCCATCGCCGACCTCCAGCGCCAGCCCGACCTCCGGGGCGATGACGACGAGGCGTTGCTCCAGCGCGGGGCGGAGGCGATCCGCGCCAACCCGGCCAGCAATGGCAACCTCGCGCTGGTCACGCACATCCTGGGTCGGGCCCGGCTGGAGCACGACCGCACCGAAGGAGAGCGCCTCCTCTACCAGGCGATCGCCGAGGCCAACCAGATCGCCGGCACGGACAGCGCGCCGGACAAGGTGCAGCTGTACAGCTACACCTCCCTCATCCTCGATGCCGGCCGGCGCGAGGACTACCAGCGCGCGCTGGAGCTGTTCGCCGCCGAGCGGCGCTGGGAGGAAGCGCCGAAGTGCTCGCTGTGGCTGACCGCCGACGACGAGCGGCTCCTGGTCCTGGCGGTGCCCCCGGACGGCCAGGTGCAGGGCCGCTACGACGGCGCGCGGACCCAGCCCGCGGACGCCCAGGGCCAGGGTCTGGTGCCGCCGGAGCTGCTCCAGGCCGTGCGCTCCTGCCCCGCCATCCAGGTGATCGCGCGCCCTCCGCTGGAGGGGCTTTCGGGCCTGCTGCCACCGGAGCTGGCCTGGAGCCACGTGCTCCACCACGGCGAGCAGCCTCCGATAGGGAAGGGCCCCCGCGTGGTCGTCGCCTCCCCGTCGTTCCCGGTGAAGCTGGGCCTGCCGGAGCTGAGCGCGCCGCCCCGGTCGCCGGGCGCCCTCCGGCTGGAGGGCCCGGACGCCACGCCCGCGCGCGTGCTCCAGGAGGCCCGCACCGCCTCCCTGCTGGAGCTGCACGTGCACGGCCTGGTGGACCCGGAGGTGGCGGACGCCTCGTTCCTGGTGCTTTCCCCGGAGGCGGCTTCCGGCAACTTCGCGCTCACCGCGCGCGACGTGCGGAAGGAGGAGTTGGCGGGCCACCCGCTGGTGCTGCTGGCCGCGTGCGACTCGGGCGACACCGTGGCGGACCTGAAGGAGGGCTACGGGCTGGCGGAGGCCTTCGTCGAGGCCGGCGCCCACGCGGTGCTCGCCGTCAACGCGCGCGTCACGGACCCGGAGAGCGAGAAGTTCTTCGGGCCGCTGCTGGCCACCATCCAGAGCGGCACTTCGCCCGCGATCGCCCTGCGCGCCGCGCGCGAGAAGTGGCACCGCGAGCACGGCTCCAGCTGGGCGGACCAGGTGGTGCTGTTCGAATGACGCTTCAGTTGCCGGTGAGCGACTCGGTCTCCCGCTTGATCTCGCCCTTCCAGGTCTCGGCGTCCTTGCCGGCGCCCACCTTGGCGGCCTTGGCGGCGCGCTGGCGCTCCACCAGGTCCGCGTGGGTGGTGAAGTAGGGGAGCGACCTGCCGACCAATTCGGTGACGCTCTCCAGCTTGTGGTCGGCCATCACCTTGAGCAGCTCCTCGGTGAGCTTGTTGATGATCTCGTAGCCCTGGAGCATGGCCCCGGTGCACACCTGCACGGTGTGCGAGCCGAGGAGCATGAACTGCGCGGCGTCGAACCCGGTCTCGATGCCGCCCATCCCCGAGATCGGCGTCTGCGGGAGCGCGCGGGCGATCTCCATCACGTGCCGCAGCGCGATCGGCCGCACCGCCTGGCCGGAGTAGCCGCCCGGCACCGTGTAGCCCTCCACGGTGGGCATGGGCCGCAGCGTGCGCAGGTCGATCCCGTTGATGCAGAGGATGGTGTTGATGGTGGAGATGCCGTCCGCCCCGGCCTTCACCGCCGCCCTGGCCGGCACCACCGGGTTGCCGATGTTGGGCGTCATCTTCGCCCAGACCGGGATGCGGGAGACCTCCTTCACCCAGCCCACCACCTCCTCGCAGATGGAGGGGTCTTCGCCCATGGCCATCCCCATCTTCCGCTCCGGCAGGCCGTGCGGGCAGGAGAGGTTCAGCTCGAAGCCGTCCACGCCGGTGTCCTGCACCTCGCGGATGATCTGCTGCCACGCCTCCTTGCGGTACTCCTCCATCACCGAGGCGATCAGCACGTGCTTGGGGTACTGCTTCTTGAGCTGCCGGAACTCGTCCAGCCAGACGGAGTAGGGGCGGTCGGAGATCAGCTCGATGTTCTCGAAGCCGACGATCACCTTGTCGTCCTCGCGCGCCTTGTTCTTGGCGTAGCGGGGGGCGGTGTTGATCACCTTGCTGGAGTCCAGCGAGATGGTCTTGCACACCACCCCGCCCCAGCCCAGGTCGAACGACTTGGCGATCACCCGCGCGTTGGTGCCTGGCGGGCCGCTGGCCAGCAGGAAGGGGTTCTCGAATTGAATCCGGGTGACGGTGGTTTTCAGGGACGGCGCCATGGCGTCCTCCTGCCGCTGGGGGTATTCCCTGAGATAGTAGACCCAGACCCAGTCCGCATGCGCGCTACCTGTGCCCGTTGTCGCCGTCCCCAGCCGACCTGCTATTGCCGGGACCTCCACCCCGTCCCTACCCGGACGCACGTGGTGTTCCTCCAGCACCCCCGCGAGCGCAAGGTGGCCATCGGCACGGCGCGGCTGGCGCACCTGGCGCTCGCCAACTCGGAGCTGTACGTGGGGGTGGACTTCCAGGGGGTGGACCGGGTGCGCGAGCTGGCCGCGGAGCGGTCCGGCGAGGTGGCCCTCCTCTTCCCGGACGAGGCCGCAGCCCCGGCCGGCGAGTTGCCCCGCCTGGCGCGGGCGCCCAGCACCCTGGTGGTGATCGACGGGACCTGGCCGCAGGCGAAGAAGCTGCTCAAGCTGAACCCGGCGCTGTTGCAGCTCCCGCGCGTCGGGCTGCGCCCGCGGAAGCCCAGCAACTACCGGATCCGGAGCGAGCCGGCCGAGCACTGCCTCTCCACCGTGGAGGCGGTGGCGGAGGTGCTCACCCACCTGGAGGGGGACGAGGCGCGCTTCGGCCCCATGCTGCGCGCCTTCGACCGGATGGTGGACTACCAGCTCGAGGGGCACGCGGCGCGGGTGGGGCCGTCGCGGAGCAAGCGGCGCCGCGTCCGGGCCCGCCGCCAGTGGGCGCCGGAGGTGTCCAGGCACATCGAGTCGCTGGTGCTGGTCCACGGGGAGGCCAACGCGCCGCCCTTCGAGGCGAAGGAGCGCTTTCCGCCGGAGCTGGTGCACCTGGCCGCGGTGAGGCCCTCCACCGGCGAGCGCCTGGAGCTGCTGCTGTCGCCGCGGAACCCCCTGGGGGAGTCCATCCCGCGCTACCTGGAGGTCCCGACGGAGGCGCTCATGGCGGGTGCGGCCGGGGCGGAGGCGCTGCGGGCCTGGCAGTCCTTCGCGGGGGAGGGCGCGGTGGTGGGCGCGTGGGGGACGTTCGCGCTGGAGCTGCTGCGGGCGCTGGGGGATGGGCCGCGCACGTCCATCGACCTGCGCCAGGGGGTGATCCGGGCGCTCCGGGGCCAGAAGCCCGGGGGCGTGGAGCGGGCCGCCTCCCTGCTCACCGGGCGGGACGGGCCGCCGGTGGCGCAGGGCCGGTGCGGGCGGAGGCTGGCGTCGCTGGAGTTGGTGCTAGAAGGGTTGCTGAGGGCGCCGTGAGCGAGGCCAACGCCAACCGCAGGTTGTGGGTGATGCCCGTGCTGGCGTTGGCGGCGCTGCTCGTCGCGCTGGTCGGGTCCTGGGTGAGCAGCCACACGGAGCCGGAGCCGCTGCCGGTGGCGGTGGAGCCTCCACGGTCGCCCGCGCCGCCGCCCATGGCCGCGCGCCCGCCCCCGCCGCCGCGGATGCCGGCCGCGATGCCGCGGCCGGCGGTGCCGCCACCCGCCGCGCCGCCCCCGCCCGCGGTCCCTGCTGGAACGCACGCGGCGTCGGTGCCGGCCACCGTCCCGCCGCCGGCGGCGATGATGCCGGGTCCGGTGATGCCGATGGTGTTGCCGCCGCCGCCGGCGTCCACCCTCGGAGCCGCGCCGCCGGAGGACGGGAAGGTCTCCAGCTGGCGGTGGCGTCCGCCGCTTCCCGGGACGAAGCGCGAGTACCCGCTGCCACCGCCGCCGCCGGGTTCGCCTGCGTCCAAGGCGGAGGAACAGTAACGGCGCCATGGCGGGGCGCCGTGGCGCGCGCGTGGAGGACGCCGGGCGCTGGGTGTTCAACCGCCTCGCGGCCGCCTACCAGTCGCGCCCCGGCTACCCGGAGGCGCTGGTGGAGCGGCTCTCCGGCCTGGCGGCGCCTGGGCGGCGCGCGGTGGACCTGGGCGCGGGGACGGGGGACCTGGCGTTGCCGCTCGCCGTACGAGGGATTCGAGTCGCGGCCGTGGAGCCGGCGCGCATGATGCTCGACGTGCTGGAGCATCGGGCGAAGGAGCAGGGCATCGCGCTGCGCGAGGCAGAACGTGATGCGCCGCGCGCGGCAGAAACTGGTACGCCGAGCGAACGCCTCATCCCTGTTCACGCCGCCGCGGAGGCCACCGGCCTGCCGGCCGCCTCGTTCGATCTCTCCCTCGTCGCGGACGCGCTCCACTGGCTCGACCCGGAGCTGGCGGGCGCGGAGATCGCCCGGCTCCTGGCGCCAGGCGGCGCGCTCGCGGTCGTCGAGGTGGAGCTCCTCCCATCCCCATTCCTGGACGCACTCTGGCCCCAACTCCAAGCGTCCAATCCGAAGTCGCGCCCCCGCGCGCTCGACCTCGCCGGCCCCCGCGCGCAGCTCCTCTCCCTCGCCGCTCCCGGCGCCGCCGCCACCGACGAGACCTTCGACTGCGAGGATGCCCTCTCCCCGGAGGCCGCCGCCGCGGTGGTGGCCTCCCTCTCCTTCGTGGGTCCGGCGCTCTCACCCCTCGCGGTGGACGCGCTCACCACCTGGGCCAGGGACCACGCGCGCGCCCGCGGCGCGACCTGGCGCCGCCGCCTGCACATCCACTGGGCACGCCGGAAATAGCAAGCGGCGCAGCACGCTGATCCCGAAGGGGCCCGGGAGCGCGCTGCGCCGAGAAGGAAAATCCAGAGGAAGGGCGCGACTACTCGCCCTTCAGGTTCACCAACGGCTTGACCGGGTCCGCGAACGAGTTGCGGTGGAGCGGGTTGTGCCCGCCCGACGTCAAGGGCGTATAGAGCGGATTGGTCGCCGCAGCCGCCGTAGCCTCGTAGAGCGGATTGTTCCCCGCGGTCTCCGCGCCCTGATACAGCGGATTGTTCATCACCTCCGCCTCGTGGCCCTGGTGCACGCTGGTCGACGACCCCGTCACGCTCTGCTGCTGGGCCCCTGGCTGGATGGGCGGCT
>DATBSS010000487.1:0-8658 GCA_036559665.1 Myxococcaceae bacterium | reverse complement strand
GTGCTCAAGTTCTTCTTCTCCCTCACCAGCAACTGGGGCGTGGCCATCATCCTGCTCACGCTGATGGTCAAGGTGGCGCTGCTGCCCTTGTCGGTGAAGGCGATGTCTGGCGCGGAGGCGATGAAGAAGCTCCAGCCGAAGATGGAGGAGATCAAGAAGAAGTTCCCCGACGACCGCGAGCGCCAGAACGTCGAGGTGATGAAGCTGTACCAGGAGGCGAAGGTGAACCCGGCCGGCGGGTGCCTCCCCATGCTGGTGCAGGTGCCCATCTGGATTGCCCTCTTCACCACCTTGCGCACCAGCTGGGAGCTGTACCGCGAACCGTTCATCTCTCCGGTCTGGACCGACCTCACTTTCCGCGACCCGACCTACCTGCTGCCGATCGCCATGGGGGTCACCTGGATTTTCACCCAGCGCTCGCAGCCGCAGATGATGGACCCGATGCAGGCGAAGCTGATGACCTACGTGATGCCTGCGTTCTTCACGCTGGCCATGCTCAACTACCCGATGGGGCTTTCGCTCTACATCGCTACCAACAACGTCCTCACGCAGCTCCAGCAGGTCGGTTTGAAGAAGCTCATGGCGGGCAAGCAACCCGACGAGAAGAAGCCCACCGAGAAGAAGCCCGACGACAAGAAGTCCGGAGAGAAGAATGAGCGAGACGCAGGGAAGTCCGGCCGCCGCCGCGAACGCGCCACTTGATCCGGCCGCCGCGGCCGAGGACGCCGCGAAGAAGCGGGCCAAGACCACCGAGGTGCTGGAGGAAGTCCTCCGCAAGATGGAGCTGAGCGGCCGCGCCGAGGTGAAGGACGGCCCGGACGGCGGCATCTCCGTGGCGCTGTTCGTGGAAGGCGAGGTGCCGCAGGGGCAGGGGCGGCGGTCGAACTTCGTCGACGCCATCCAGTTCCTCGCCAACAAGATCGTCAACCGGCCGGGGACGTCCAAGCGGTGGATCTCCATCGGCCTGGGCGCGCACCCGGAGCCCCGGCCGCCGCGCGAGCAGCGCCCGCCCCAGGCCCCGCCTCCGGCGCAAGGCCAGCCAGGGGCCGCGGCTCCTGCTCCCGCCGCCAGTCACCCCCAGCAGCAGGCGCAGCGCCCGCCGAAGCAGCAGCCGCCCAACGGGCGCCCCCAGGAGCGTCCGGCGCGCCCGTCCGGGCCCAAGCCCGCGCACAGTCCCGCGGCGGCCGGAGGGGGCGGCGGCGCTCCGGCAGCGCCCCCGGCCGAGCGCGAGCCTCCCGAGGCGACGATGGAAGTCGCGGAAGATCAGGCGCTTACGGGGCTTGCGAAGACCCTGGCGACCCGGTCCGCAGAGCTGGGCCGGTTCTACGCCATCTCGCCGATCAAGCCGGAGGACCGGGCGCGGCTGCTCAAGGCTGGCCAGGGAGTGGCGGGGGTGAAGGTGAAGGTGGAGGGGGACGGGAAGAGCCGGCGGGTGGTGTTCGCGCCGGACCGGCCGACGCCGATGCCGAAGCGGGCGCTTCCGGTCCAAGACGACGAGGCCTAGGAGAGAGACGTGGGGAAGCCGAAGGCGCTCAAGGACAAGCTGTTCGGCGCGGCGGTGCTGAAGATGAGCTTCCGCCTGCGCGGCGACGAGGATTCGCCTGCCTTCCGCTTCGTGTATCCCGGCGTGCTCCGGGACCTGGACCTGGAGGACGAGGCGGTGGAGAAGTACATCGCCGAGAACCGCGAGCAGGTGGAGACCGCCGCTCGAGGGAAGTCCGGGCCCAGCCAGAGCGACGACGACTGAAGGGATGCCCGCCACCATCGCGGCGATCGCCACCGGCCCGGCGCCCGGCGGCATCGGCATCATCCGGCTCTCGGGGCCGCTGGCGCTGGAGGCGGCGCGCGCCGTAGCGCCGGACCTGCCCGGAGCGTTGGAGCCGCGGTGTGCGTGCGTGAGCCGGTTCTGCGCTCGGGATGGGGCGCTGCTCGACGAGGGGCTGGTGCTGTGGTTCGCCGCCCCGCACTCGTACACGGGCGAGGAGGTGGTGGAGCTCCACGCGCACGGGAGCCCGCGGCTGCTGGAGGCGCTGCTCCGGGAGGTCCTGAGGGACGACCGGCTCCGGCTGGCTGCGCCCGGAGAGTTCAGCCGGCGCGCGTACCTCAACGGGCGGATGGACCTGGCGAGGGCGGAGGCCGTGGCGGACCTGGTAGCGGCGGAGAGCGAAGCCGCCGCGCGGGCTGCGGCCGCGTCGCTCCGGGGCGCGCTGTCGGAGAGGGTCCAGGCTGTGCGAAGGCCGCTGCTGGAGCTGCACGCGGACCTGGAGGGGGTGCTGAACTTCCCGGAAGAGGCGGAGGGTGAGGACGAGGGGGCGGGGACCCGGGTGCAGGCGCTGGCGCGCGAGGCGGCGGCGCTGGCAGCGGCGGTGGGGGCGGGGCAACTGGTCCGGCGCGGGGCGAAGGTGGCGCTCTATGGGCCCGTCAACGCTGGAAAATCCACGCTCTTCAACCGGCTGGTGGGGACCGCGCGCGCGCTGGTGCACGCGGAGCCCGGGACGACGCGGGACGTCCTCGAGGCCACGGTGGAGCTGGGCGGGGTGGCCGTGTGCTGGCAGGACACGGCCGGGCTGCGGGCGGCGGAAGGGGCGGTGGAGGCGATGGGGGTGGAGCAGGCGCGGCGGGCCGTGCGCGGGGCGGACCTGGCCGTGCTGCTCGTTCCACCGGAGTCCTCGGCGGAGGCGCGGCGCGCGTGGCGAGAAGAAGCCGGGGCGACGCCGGTGCTCCAGGTCCGGGGGAAGGCAGATCTGCCAGGGCCCGCGCAGGCCGAGCTGGCGGTGAGCGGTCAGACGGGGGCGGGCGTGGAACAGCTCCAGGCGGACGTCCGGCGCCGGCTCATTGGCGAAGGCGTCGCGTCCGGGGTGCTGGCCGCCTCCGAGCGCCAGGCCGCGGCGATCCGCCTGGCGGCCGAGGCACTCCAGCGCGCGGCCGCCGCCGTCGAGGCGAGCACGCTGGAGGTCGTCTCCGGGGAGCTGGGGATGGCCCTGGATGCGCTCGGGCAGGTCACCGGCGAGAGCGCGACCGAGGCGCTGCTGGACGAGGTGTTCCGGCGGTTCTGCGTCGGGAAGTAGCGGCGGCTACGCCGCTGCCTGGGTCCTGGCGCCGAGCAACTGGTGACACCGCTGGACGGCGCGGACGACACAGTCCATGTCGAGCGGCGCCGTCACGAAGCTGCACGCGTCCAGCCTCTCCGCCCTCGGGAAGTCCTCCCCTTGCTTGGCGGCGGCGATCAGCAACGCCCGGCACCGGGCCCCTTGGAGCAACGCCTCCATCGCCGTGACTGGCGCGAGCAGGATGTCCTTCGGCCCGGCCGAGAGCGCCTCTGAGGAGCTGACGATACGGCCCGGAATTCCCTGCTCCGCCAGGCTCGCGAGCAACCACTCCCCGTCCTCCGGCGGCCAGCCGTACAGGAGGAGGGCCGTCTGCGCGGGCTGCTTCGGCCCATATGCCCGCTCGATGGCGCGCGCGATCGCCCGGTCCGTCGCCACGAACGCCTGCAGCGCCCTCGCCTTCGTCGCCACTCGAAGCTCTTCCAGCCGCTCCTGCGACGCCGGCGCGGCGACCGCGATGCAGAGGATCCCGAACCGCTCTTCCATCCGGAGCGGCACTGCCCGGTAGCGCTCGGCCACCTCGCGCGGCCACGCCCAGAGCAGCTTGCGATCAGGCACCTGCTGATCCAGGTCGATCAGCGGCAACCCGGCCTGCGCCGCCAGCCCGGCCAGCACCTGGGCCCGGCTGCAGAGGTTCAGCTCCACCAGCGACGTGCCAAGCGGCTGGCTCCGCCCGCGCTGGTGCATCAGCGCTGCGTAGAGCTGGGCTGGCTCAATGGAACCGTGGGCTACGAGAATCTCACCAAGTCGTTGAGGCATACGGGGGCGGGCCGGGCCCTAGCAATCCGCTGGCCATGAACTTCTCCAGCCATACGAATTGCCATAACGCGCTGTTCCGAGGACTTGCGAGCGGGCTCGCCGTGCACAGTTGAGTCGCCCGTTGCACACTGTGCACCCCCGTGCATAGGTGCGAACCCATCAGTGCCGCCTGAACTCATCGATTCGGCCTGAGGAAATGACGATCGCCGCCGACATGGTCGTGGTGGGCCTGGGGCACGCCGGGTGTGAAGCGGCGCTGGCGGGCGCGCGGATGGGCCTGTCGGTCGCGGCGGTGACGTTGCGGCGCGACCGCGCGGCGGTGATGAGCTGCAACCCGGCCATTGGCGGGACCGCGAAAGGTCACCTGGTCCGGGAGTTGGACGCGCTCGGCGGCGAGATGGGCCGTGCCGCCGACCTGACCGGCACCCACTTCAAGACGCTCAACGCCTCGCGAGGCCCGGCCGTCCGCGCCAGCCGCGTCCTCTGCGACCGGGACGCCTACGCCGCCCAGGTGCAGGCGGTGCTGTCCTCGGAGTCGCGCTTGTCGCTCGTGGAGGGCGAGGTGGGTGAGCTGATCGCCGAGGGCGGCCAGGTGCGCGGCGTCCGCCTCCGCGATGGCCGCGAGTTGGTCGCGCGCGCGGTCGTCCTCACCACCGGTACGTTCCTGCAGGCCCTCATGCATGTCGGCGAATCGCGCGCCTTCGGGGGCCGCCATGGCGACGAAGCGGCCGTCGGCCTCTCCGCCAGCCTGCGCGCCCTGGGCCTTCAGCTCGGCCGCTTCAAGACCGGCACGCCGGCGCGCCTCGTCCGCGACAGCCTGGACCTCTCCCGCTGCGAGCCACAGCCGGGAGATCCGGTCCCCCGCCCGCTCTCGGCGCGCACCGCGGACGCGCGCGCCCGGGGAGAACCGTTCCCGTCCCGCCCGCAGCTGCGCTGCCACGTCACGTACACCACCGCGCGCACGCACGAGGTCATCCGCCGCAACCTCGACCGCTCGCCGCTCTTCCAGGGTGCCATCACCGGCCGCGGCCCGCGCTACTGCCCCTCCGTCGAGGACAAGGTGGTCCGCTTCGCCGACCGCGAGCGCCACCAGGTCTTCCTGGAGCCGGAGGGCCCCGACAGCCCGCTCGTCTACCCGGCCGGGCTCTCCACCAGCCTCCCCGCCGACGTGCAGCTCGAGCTGCTCCGCACCATCCCGGGCCTGGAGCGCGTCGAGGTCGCCCGCTTCGGCTACGCCGTCGAGTACGACTTCGCATTCCCAACCCAGCTCCGCCCGACGCTGGAGGCGAAGGCGGTCCGCGGCCTCTTCCTGGCCGGCCAGCTCAACGGGACCTCCGGCTACGAGGAGGCGGCCTTCCAGGGGCTCTGGGCCGGGGTGAACGCCGCCCTCCAGCGCCAGGCCGCGCCGCCGCTGGTGCTGGGCCGCCACGAAGCGCACGGCGCGGTGCTGGTGGACGAGCTGGTGACCTGCGGCGTGGACGAGCCGTTCCGGATGTTCACCTCCCGCTCCGAGCACCGCCTCCGCCTCCGCGAGGGCAACGCCGATCTCCGCCTCGCCGCCCACGGCCACCGCGTCGGCCTCGTCCCGCGCGAGCGGCTGGAGCAGGTGGAGGCCCGCCGCGCCGCCATCGACCGCGAGCGCGCCAGGCTGTCCCGCGCCGGCCTCACCATCGCGCTGAAGCGACCTGAGATTTCCTATGAGTCCATGGCGCCCCAGGACCCGGACCGGCCCCCGCTCCCGGCCGACGTCGCCGAGGAGGTCGAGGTCGAGGTGAAGTACGAGGGCTACCTCGTCGCGGCGGCGAAGGCGGCGGCGCGCCTGGACGAGGCGTGGGACCAGTGGGCCGTTCCCGACACGCTGAACTTCAGCGAGATCCGGGGATTGTCAGCGGAGGCCGCCGAGAAACTCGAGCGCGCCCGCCCCTCCACCGTCGGCCAGCTTCGCCGCATCCCCGGCCTCACCGACACCGCCCGCCAGCTCCTCCTCATCCACCTCCGGCGCCACCGGGCACTGGGCCCGGAGGAGGGCCGGCGCCGGCCGGCCACATCAGCGTCCCCTGGTTCGGGGACTCCACTCTGAGGGAGTCTGAAAGTGGCCGTCCTAGCGTGGTTTTTTCCACTGTGGACAACGTGTTGGCAAGTGCCTTCCGCCAGAGGGGGGGAGCAAATCCGGTTGCTTAGACCCTTCCACGGAGCAGGGCGCTGTGGATAACAAGGCCCTCCGGAGGAGCCTCCTCGACGGGGCAGTCACGCTCGGAGTGACGCTCTCAGAGCAG
Organism: Myxococcaceae bacterium; assembly: GCA_036559665.1. Lineage (GTDB taxonomy): Bacteria > Myxococcota > Myxococcia > Myxococcales > Myxococcaceae > DASRBA01. The sequence goes on along the minus strand of DATBSS010000487.1, from coordinate 2,516 downwards.
GCAGCCGGGCAGCTCCTCCGCTTCTCCGAGGAGCTCCTCCGCTGGAACGCGAAGGTGAACCTGACCGCCATCACCGACCCGGCCGAGGTGGTGGAGAAGCACCTGCTGGACTCGCTCGCCATCACACCCGAGGTGGCCGGCGCGGGCAGCCTCCTGGACGTTGGCACCGGCGCCGGGCTCCCCGGACTGCCGCTCAAGGTCTTCCAACCGGAGCTGGCCGTCACGCTGGTGGACTCCGTAGCGAAGAAGATCGGCTTCGTGAAGGCGGTCGCCGCGGCGCTGGGGCTGAAAGGCGTGACCGCCGTCCACCAGCGGCTCGCCGGGCATCCCGACCAGGAGGGCCTCCCGCGCGCCGGCGCCGTGGTCTCCCGCGCGTTCGCGGAGCTGGACGTCTTCCTGCCACTCGCCGCGCCGTACCTCGCCGAGGGCGGGCACGTGGTCGCGATGCTCGGCAAGCTGCCAGCGGATCCGTCCGCCGCCGCGGAGCGTGCCGGTCTTCACCAGCGCTCGCTCCGCCGCTACACCCTCCCGTTCTCCGGCGCCGAACGCCACGTGGCCGTCTTCGCGCGCTGAACGTTCCACGTGGAACACGCCCGCTGGGGGCCCCGACCGGACGTTCCACGTGGAACATCCGCGCCCGAAGTCAAGCGTCATCCCACGTATCGCCACGCCACGGCATGCCTTGCACCCCGGCGTCACATCAGGGATAAACCCTTGGGGTCCCAACTGTTCTGGCTGCCAGCAACGCATCGCCCGCGCGGGACCCGCGGGCGGTTGGGGGAGGGACGAAGCCGTGGGTCGCATCATCTGCATCTCGAACCAGAAGGGCGGCGTGGGGAAGACCACCACGGCCATCAACCTGGCGGCCAGCCTGGCGTCGGCGGAGCGGCGGACGCTCCTGGTGGACATGGACCCGCAGGGGAACGCGGGGAGTGGGCTGGGGCTCAAGCGCGAGCAGATGCGGGGCACCATCTACGAGGCCCTGCTGGACGACCGGCCGCTGCGCGAGCTCATCCACCCCACCGAGCTGCGCTACCTGGAGGTCGTGCCCGCCACGCCGGACCTGACCGGCGCGGAGGTGGAGCTGGTCACCGCCGAACGCCGCGAGTACCGCCTGCGCGACGCGCTCCGCCCCATCGCCGCCGGGTACGACTACGTGCTGGTGGACTGCCCGCCTTCGCTGGGCCTGCTCACCGTCAACGCGCTCACCGCCGCGGACTCGGTCCTCATCCCGCTCCAGTGCGAGTACTACGCGCTGGAGGGGCTCTCCCAGCTCATGCACACCATCGACCTGGTGAAGAAGGGCCTCAACCCGGACCTGCTCACCGAAGGCATCCTCCTCACCATGTTCGACGCGCGCGCCAACATCGCGCACCAGGTGGCGCAGGAGGTCCGCGGCTACTTCCCGGACCTCGTCTTCGGCGCCGTCGTCCCGCGCAACGTCCGCCTGGCGGAGTGCCCCAGCTTCGGCAAGCCCATCGTCCTCTACGACATCAAGTCCAAGGGCTGCGAGAGCTACCTGGCGCTGAGCAATGAGATCATGCGGCGGGAGAAGAACGACCCGACGCCGGTGGCCGCTTGATGCTGGAGCCCACACACGGAAGTATGGGGCCCGTGAGCACGGGGGAGCGGGGGCCGAAGCGCGCGCTGGGACGAGGGCTCTCGGCGCTCATTCCCCAGGCTGCGCTGGGCACCACCGCGGGCGCGGTCCCCGTCTCCGGTGCGCTGCCCGAGGGGAGCGGCGTCCAGCGCATCCCCGTGGACGCCATCCGCCGGGACGCGCAGCAGCCCCGCAAGCAGTTCGACGAGGCCAGGCTCCACGAGCTGTCCGAATCCATCAAGGCGCAGGGGATGATCCAGCCCGTCCTGGTGCGCCGCGCTGGGGGCGACTACCGGCTCATCGCCGGCGAGCGCCGCTGGCGGGCCGCCCAGCTCGCCGGTTTGGCGGAGATCCCCGCCATCGTTCGGGAGGCCACGGACGGCGAGGCCTTCGAGTTGGCGCTGGTCGAGAACCTCCAGCGCGCGGACCTCAACCCCATCGAGGAGGCGGAGGGCTACCGCCGGCTGGTGGACGAGTTCCACCTCACCCAGGAGCAGGTCAGCAAGCGCGTGGGGAAGGACCGCTCGACGGTGGCGAACGCGCTCCGCCTGCTCGGGCTGCCGGACGAGGTGAAGCAGCTGGTGGCCGAGGGCGCCCTCGACATGGGCCACGCCCGCGCGCTCCTGGGCGCGCCCAAGGTCTCCATCATGGTCGCCCTCGCCGGCAAGGTCGCCGAGGAGCGGCTGTCGGTCCGGGAGACCGAGAACCTGGTCCGGTCCGCCAAGGAGGCTCCGGCGGCCGGCGCCTCGAAGAGCGCCCCGAAGGCGAGCCCGGCGGTCCGGGCGATGGTGGACGAGCTCCAGCGCCTCTTCGGGACAAAAGTTCACCTACATGACCGTGGGGGCAAGGGGTCGGTAGAAATCGAGTTTTTCTCTTACGAAGATCTCGATCGCCTGCTCTCCTTGTTCCGAAAGTA
>DATBSS010000486.1:0-3534 GCA_036559665.1 Myxococcaceae bacterium | reverse complement strand
GGTCGCACACATGAAGAGCATGAAGTGGGCCGTGTTGCTGGCGGTGGGCGCTGCCATGGGTTTTGCGGGCGGCGTGTACGCAGGCGCTGCGAAGAAGGAGATGGTGGTGACTCCGGCCGCGGACGTGAAGTGGGCGCCGCTGGATCCGAAGGACACCGAGGGCAAGGGCCCGCAGATGTCGGTGCTCTTCGGAGATCCGAAGAAGAAGGGATCGCCGCTCGGGGTGCTGATGCATTTCCCCGCGGGCTTCACGCCCGGCCCGCACACCCACAGCTCCGACGACTACGCGGTGGTGATCAAGGGCACGCAGCACAACTTCGCCGGCGACGACAAGGGGCCTGGCGTGGGGCCGGGGTCGACCTGGTATCAGCCCGGCAAGCAGGTCCACAACAACGAGTGCGAGGCCGGCAGCGACTGCGTCCTCTTCGTCTATACGCCGAACGGGTTCGACTTCCAGCCGGCCCCGGCGAAGGACATGGCCAAGCCCGCGAAGTAGTCGCGCGGCGCGCGGCGAGGCCGGGCCACGGGATGGTGGGGAGCGCCTGATGGAGCTCCTCAACGCCCAGACGCTGGCCCGGCTCGCCGGCGTGAAGCTGCGCGCGCGGGCGGTGGTGGAGGGGGTGCTGTCCGGCCTCCACAAGAGCCCGCACCAGGGCCAGAGCGTCGAGTTCGCCGAGCACAAGGAGTACGCGCCCGGAGACGAGCTCCGCCACCTGGACTGGAAGGCGTTCGGGAAGTTCGACAAGTACTACATCAAGCGCTTCGAGCACGAGACCAACCTCCGGGGCATCCTGGTGCTGGATGGCTCCGCGTCCATGGGCTACGGCTCCGGCCCGCTCACCAAGATGCAGGTGGCCACCACCCTGGCGGGCGCGCTGGGCTACCTCCTGGTGCGCCAGCAGGACGCGGCCGGGCTGGCGGTGGTCACCGGCGAGGGCGTGGCGGACGTGCCGGCGCGCGCCGCGGCGGGGCACCTGAGCACGCTGCTGGACGCGCTGGAGCTGGTGCAGCCGCGCGGCACCACCGACCTGTTCGGCGCCGCGGACATGCTGGCGGAGAAGGTGCAGCGGCGCTCGCTGATCGCCATCTTCTCCGACCTGTTCGACGACCGGCAGGACGCGCTCAAGCGGCTGCTCCAGCTCCGGGCGCGGAAGAACGACGTGGCGGTGTTCCACGTGCTGGACCCGGCCGAGCTGACCTTCCCGTTCGACGACCCGACGCTGTTCCTCTCCATGGAGGACGACCGGCGCGTCGAGGTGAACCCGCGGGAGATCAAGCAGAGCTACCTGGAGGAGATGGCGCAGTTCCAGGCCTCGGTGCGGCGGGCGTGCGCGGAGGCGGACGTGGACTACGAGCTGGTCCGCACCGACGAGGCGCTGGACTCGGTGCTGCTGCGCTTTCTGGCCCGGCGCGAGGAGCGGCGGCGGTGAGCTTCCTCCACCCGCTGATGCTCTGGGGGACGCTGGCGGCGCTGATCCCGCTGTTGGTCCACCTCTTCGACCGGCGGCGGCCCCGCCCGCATCCCTTCGCCGCCATCTCCTTCGTGCTCCGGAGCCAGAAGCGGACCGCGTCCCGGCTGAAGCTGCGGCGGCTGATCCTCTACCTGCTCCGGACGCTGATCCTCCTGGCGGTGCCCATCGCCCTGGCGCGGCCGGTGCTGGAGAGCCAGGCGGTGGCGGCGCGGGCGGCGCGGGGGCCGGCGGCCACCGCCATCATCCTGGACACCTCGCTCTCCATGCGCTTCGCGGGCGGCGGGACCCAGCTGTTCGAGCGCGCCCGGGAGGAGGCGCGGGACGCCCTCAAGGACCTGCTCCCGGAGGAGCCGGCCACCCTGCTGTTGTGCGGCGCGCGGGCGGAGCCGCCGCCGTCGCCCGGCTTCGACCGCGGCCGGCTGCGCACGTCGATCGACGAGGCGAAGCCCGGCTACCTGGGCGCGGACGTCACCCGCTGCATGGAGCTGGCGGCGCGCGCGCTGGAGGAGAGCCCCATCGCCGCCAAGCGCCTGGTGGTCATCTCCGACATGACGGCCAACGCGTTCCGGCTGGACGCCCCTCCGCCGCAGGTGAAGGGGCCGAACGGCGAGGTGGTCCGCCCGGAGGTGGTGCTCCGCGACGCCGCGTCGGGCCGGAAGGTGCTCCCCAACCGGGCGGTGGTGGACCTCCGGGTGGAGCCCGCCTCGCAGGCCGGGCCGCGGGCGTACCAGATCACCTTCACGGTGCGGAACTTCAGCCCGGACCCGGCCAAGGACGTGGAGGCGGCGCTGAAGGTCGACGGGCGGGTGGTGGCCAAGGGCTTCCTGGACCTGGCGGCGGACGGCACCGGGCAGAAGGCGCTCACCTACCGCTTCGAGCAGGGCGGCACCTTCTTCGGCGAGGTGCAGCTCCAGCCGGACGGGCTGGAGGAGGACGACCGCCGGCCGTTCGCGGTCACCGTCCCCCGCGAGCTGCGGGCGCTGGTGGTGAACGGCGAGCCCAGCTCGGTGCGCTACCGCGACGAGGCGTTCTTCGTCTCCGCCGCGCTGGACGCCCCGGGCTCGCCGGTGCAGCAGTCGGTGCGCGACGTGGAGGCCGCGTTCCGCGAGCGCTTCGAGGACTACGAGGTCATCCTCCTCCTCAACGTCCCCGCGCCGTCGGGCGAGGACGCGCGGCGGCTGCAGGAGTTCGTTCAGAAGGGCGGCGGGCTGTTCATCTCCATGGGCGACCGGGTGGACCCGGACGCGTACAACAAGGCGCTGGGCGAGCTGCTTCCGCGCCCGCTGCGGCTGATCAAGACCGCCGCCTCCCGCGAGGAGCCGGACGGGGAGAGCAAGGCGGCGCGGTTGCTGGAGATCCAGCAGGACCACCCGGTGCTGGCGCCGTTCACCGGCCGCGCCCGGGAGGGGCTGATGAGCTCCCGCTTCTACCGCTACATGCTCCTGGAGCCGGACGCGTCGCGCGCCCGCGGGCCGTCGGAGGTGCTGGCCACCTACGACGACGGCGCCCCGGCCATCGCCATCGCCCGGCGCGGCAAGGGGCGGGTGCTGCTGCTCACCTCCACCGTGGACCGCGACTGGAGCGACTTCGCCATCCGCACCTCCTTCCTGCCGCTGCTGCAGCGCTTCCTCTCGTACCTCACCGGTGGCCTGGAGGAGCGCGAGGAGCTCCGCGCGCAGGTGGGCGACACCGTCACCTTGCGCCCGCTGGACGACCGGCGGCCGCAGGTCCTGAAATCGCCCGGCGGCGCGGAGGTGGATCTGCACCGGAACGAGGACGGCACCTACTCCGCCGGGCCGCTGCAGGAGCCGGGGATGCACCTGGCGCTGGACGAGAAGGGCCAGCCCATCCCGGCGCTCTCCTTCGCCGCCCAGCTGGACCCCAGCGAGAGCAACCTGCAGCGGCTGGACCTGGACACGCTGGCGTCGCGCTTCGGCGAGGAGACGGTCCAGACCTCCGGGCGCGCGGGGGAGAAGCCCTCCGTGCCGGTGTGGACGTGGTTGTTCGTGCTCGCCGTGGCGGCGTTCTTCTTCGAGGGCGTGCTGCTCCGGAAGTAGCGCGC
>DATBSS010000485.1:0-12540 GCA_036559665.1 Myxococcaceae bacterium | reverse complement strand
CGGTTGGATGACCCCTCCGGGGAGCGTCCCCCGGACGCCTCCACACTCCGGGAATCGTTAGGGATTTCCCTCCGCCCGGCCTTTGAAGCGGCGCACAATAAAGATCAGCCGGGACCGAAGTCAAACGATTCCCCGGCCTGCGTGTGCGCAAGTATCCGCCCCTGAAAACGGGGGGTTTCAGCCCGCGGCCGGATGCACGCGCGGCGGCGTGGTCAGCGGCGAGGCTTCGCGGACCGCGACGTCGTCCAGGGAGGCGAGCGCGAGGATGCGCTCCACCAGGTCCTCGAAGGTCATCCCGCGCTTGGCGGCGATCTTCGGAAGCAGGCTGGTGGCGGTCATCCCGGGGAGGGTGTTGACCTCCAGCAGCCAGTCGTTGTCCTCGTCGGAGGCGATCAGGTCCACGCGCCCGTAGCCGCGGCAGCCGAGCGCGCGGTAGGCGGCCAGCGCCAGCGCCTCCACGTTGCGGGTGCGGGTGGGGGAGAGCCGCGGCGGGAGGAAGTAGCGGGCGCCGGATTGGTACTTGGTGGAGAAGTCGAACGAGTCGGCGCCGTGGGCGATCTCGCAGCTCCCCAGCACCTCGCCGTCGAGGATGCCGACGGTGAGCTCGCGCCCCTGGGTCCGGCGCTCCACCAGCGCCTCGCCGCCGAAGCGGCAGGCCTGCGCCACCGCCGCCTCGAGGTCGACCTCGGCGCGCACCACGGAGAGCCCCAGCGACGAACCGCCGCACGTGGGCTTCACCACGCATGGGTAGCCGAGGTCGCCGTGCAGCTCCACCGCGCGCCCCTCCTCGCCCCGCCGCACCGTGTAGCCCTGCGGCGTGGGGAGGTTCTGGAGCTGGAAGAGCTGCTTGGCGAAGGGCTTGTTCATCGCCAGCGCGGAGGCCATCACGCCGGACCCGGTGTACGGGATCTCCAGCACCTCCAGCAGCCCCTGCACCTTGCCGTCCTCGCCCATCCGCCCGTGGAGCGCGAGGAAGGCGACGTCGATGCCGGACTGGCGGAGCGACCGGTCCACGCCGGGCCCGGCCAGGATGCGCGTCACCAGGTGGCCGCGCGCCTCCAGCGCCAGGGCGATGCCCTCGCCGCTCTTGATGGAGATGTCGCGCTCCTCGCCCCAGCCGCCCATCAGCACTCCGACTCGCGTCGCCATGTGTGCCTCCTCCCCAGTCCCTGAGCACGCGGGATGCCAGGGCCGCTGCGGCCGGCTGGCCGCGCGGGGAATGCACATGGTGTGACGGGCCTGTAGCACTCCGCGAGTTTTTGGCCGGCGTCCCGGACGCCTTGCGGGCCAGCGGCGACGGGTCAGCCGGGACGAAAAAGGGGGTTACGGACAGCTCCCCGAGCGCGGGACGCAGCGGGGGCCCTCGGCGAGCACGGCGCAGGCGGTCCCCACCGGGCAGTCGGGGGCGATGCCGGCGTCCGGCCCGGCGCAGGCGGAGAGGCACACCTGCCGCGCGCCGTAGTAGGTGCAGTGCGGCGCGTCGGGCCCGCACGCCGTGGGGCCGGCCGAGCAGTCCCCGCAGTGGGTGAGCCCGGACAGGCACATCGGCACGTGGCGAGCGGGGCCCCCGGGCGGCACCTCCAGCTCCGCGCCGGCGCAGGTCGCCCCGGACGCGCACGTCCCGGCGCACAGCTCGCCGCAGGTGCCTCCGGCCGCGGGGACGCAGAGGCCGGACGCGCAGAGCGGCGCGGGGCCGGGGACGCCGGAGCAGGCCGCGCCCGCAGCGGCGCCACCGGGCAGCGGCGCGTCGCACAGGCCAATGGGCGGCAGGGACGGGTGCCCGAACACCGCGCAGATGAAGCCTTCCGAGCCGCACGGCGCGTCGCTCTGGCACTCCAGCACCGCGATGGGCGGGAGGCAGAGCCCCTGCGGGCCGGCGTCGAGGCCGAAGGAGAAGGCGTGGCAGCCGGCGTCCGCGGTGGCGCACCCGCCGGAGGGGTCGCACGGCTCGACGCAGACGCCGGTGCGCGGCGCGCCGTTCTCGCCGGGGACGCTGCCCACCAGGCACAGCCGGCCCGCCTCGCAGTCGCCGTCCCCGGCGCAGGCGTGCAGCAGCGCTGGCGGCGCGACGGTGCGGCAGCGCGTGCCCTGGCTGTCGATGATGCAGTCCTGTCCCACTGGGCACAGGCGGTTGAGGCAGGTGTCCTCCACGCAGCCGGTCCCGCGGCAGCGCTCGCCCTCGCGGCACCCACCGCACGCGTCGGTGACCTGGTGGCAGGCGCCGTCCACGCACGTGTAGCCGCGCAGGCATTCGCCGTAGGCGTCGCAGGGCTGGCCCTCCGGGTCGAAGTGGAGGAACAGCGAGCACGCGAAGCCGAGGGCCGTAGTGGCCGCGACGGCGGCGAGCGGAAGCAGGCGCGCGCTCACGAGCGACTCCTCACCGCGCCTCCGGCCCCCGTCCCGGCGCGAGGAAGGCGAAATATCCGCCCGCGGCCCCGGCCGCCAGCGCGGAGACGAACAGCGCGTCCGCCAGCGCCGCGTAGAGCTGGCCGCGGGCCCTGAGCTGCGACGAGGCCGGGTCGGTCTGCGGGGTGGCCAGGAGCTGGCGATGCTTCACCGACGCCTGGTAGCCGAAGAAGCCACCCGTCCCCGCCAGCGCCACGCCGCCCGCCATCAGCGTCAGGCCGGTGTGGGTCTGGGTCCAGGTGAACGGTTCGCCGGGCGCGCGGGCCGCCAGCGCGGGCGAGCCCGCCACGTCCTGGGGGCGCTCCGGCGGCACCAGTTGCACGGCCTGGTCCGGACCCAGCGCGCGGTCGAGGAGGATGCTGGCCGCGGCGCCCAACCCGTCCACCGGGACCGTGCCGCGCGCGGTGGCTCGGACGAGGCCGCCAGCTGAGTCCGCGCGGACCACCTCCAGCGCCACCGAGTCCGCGCGGTCCGCCCTGGAGGCGATCACCACCAGCACCTGGGAGGCGCCCGCGCCGGCCCCCAGCGCGCCAGCAGCCCTTAGGAGCGCCGACCGATCTGAAGCAGCTCGCTCCAGCGCCGTCCAGGCGGACTGGCGCGCGGCGGGCTCCAGCGCGGCGCTCGCGGTGCCGGAGGCGGACTGCTGGACGACCGCGTACCCGGGGAGCCGGAACGTGACGAAGTGCTCGCCCGCGCTCAGGCCGCGGACGGTGATCGGCGCCACGCCGCGCCGCTTGCCATCCACCCACACTTCGGCGCCGTCCGGGGAGGACTTCACCTCCAGCTTCCCGTCCTTGACGCCGGCGGCCGCCCGCGCGCGGCGGGCGAACGCCAGGAGGTCCGGGGCGAACTGGGCGGCCGGGAGGTCGGTGTCGGGCGCGACGGCGAGCAGCCGCTCCAGCTCCGCGCGGGCCGGCTTCGACTGGCCGTTGGCCGCGAGGCAAGCGACCTTCAGCACCCGGGCGCGGACGTAGCTGGACCAGGCGCGGGAGAGGTCCGCCTGCTGGAACGCCTTCACCGCCGCTTCGGCCTGCTTCGCGGCGCGCTGGGTGTCGAGGTCGTTGTAGGCCTTCTCGGCGTCGGCCAGGGCGGCCTCGGCCCCCTGGCGGCTCTTGTCGCGCGCGGCGGCGCGCTCGGGGTCCAGCGCGTCCACCACGTCCACCGCTTCGAAGCGGCTCCGGCCAATCGCCGCCGCCGCGAGCGACTGGAGCTGCGAGACGGCGGCCTTTCCCGCCGCGTCCGAGCCCACCGCCACCGGCGCCAGGGACGGGCCGGCCGGCGCGGCGGCGAGGAGCGCGAGCAGGAGGGGGGCCACGGCGCGATTCAACCCCGCGGATGGCACGCGCGCCAGCCGGGCGCCGTACACCAAAGTGGTATCCCACTTCTCCAGGGCGCCTCGCCGTACCCGAGGGGGCGCGGGGCGCGCCGATGGCGGGACTCGCGGGGAGGTTCCGATCCTGGGAAGGATCGGGGCCCCATGCCCCTCGCGCTCCTCTCCGCGTCCCTGATCGCCGCCGCGCCCGTCCACCTTCTGGAGCTGGCGCCCGCGCCGTTCGCCGCTCGGGCTCCCGCGCAGCTGCCGGCCCCCGACCCGGTCCCCGACCCGAACGCCTCCACCTGGTACGGGTGGGGGCCGTTCCTGGCGGACGCCACCGCGGTCACCCTGTTCTTCGGAGGCCTCGAGCTGGGCCGCCAGGGACTGTCGTCCGCACAGCTCGTGACCATTGCCACGAGCATCGGCATCTACGGCCTGGGAGGGCCGCTGCTGCACTGGGCGCGCGGGTGGCCCGACACGGCGCTGCTCGACCTCGGCCTGCGCGCGGGGTTGCCGGTGGCCGGGGCCATCGTCGGGTTCGGGCTCGCGGTGCTTGGAGCGGGATCGTCCCTGGTGCTCCCGTGCTTCGTGCTCGGGATCCTCGTCGCCATGGTCACGGACGCCGGGGGCCTGAGCTGGGAACCGCCCGAGGAGGGCTCCCGGCCGCCGGAGCAGGCCGCGCTGCGCTGGGCGCCCTTCGCCGGCACCGCGCGCGGCTCACCGCTGGCGGGGATCTCCGGGACCTTCTGACCCGCTCACCGGGTGGTGTTGGCGGCGCGGGCCGTGCCGGCCGGGGGCGCGAAGGAGGGCGCCACGCCGTTGAGGTAGTTGAGCGACACCTTGAGCTGGTAGTCGGTGAGCTTCGCGGTGACGTCCCAGTCCTTGAGGTTGGCGGGCAGGCGGTGCGTCGTGGGGTCCGCCAGCTCCGACACGCCTTCGGCCTTGAAGTGGCCCTTGAGGTCGCGCTCGCGGAGCACGTCGCTGGAGGTGCGCGCCTCCGAGACGTCGTCCGTCACCAGGAAGTCCGGCGTGATGCCGCGCTCCTGGATGGAGCGGCCCTTGGGCGTGTAGTAGCGCGCGATGGTGAGCTTGAGCCCGGAGCCGTCCTCCAGCTCGATCACCGTCTGCACCGACCCCTTGCCGAAGGTCGGCGTGCCCATGACGACGGCGCGCCCGTGGTCCTGGAGCGCGCCGGCTACGATCTCCGACGCGGACGCGCTCCCCGAGTTCACCAGCACCACCACCGGGTAGCTCTTCTCGGTGTCGCGGTCCTTGCTCTTCTCCTCGGTGGTGTTGCGGCCATTGCGCCCGCGGGTGGTGACGATGGGCAGGCTGCCGGGGAGGAACCGGTCGCTGATCGCCACCGCCTGGTCCAGCAGGCCGCCCGGGTTGTTGCGGAGGTCCAGCACCAGCCCGCGCAGCTCGCGCCCGCCGTTGAGCGCCCGCAGCCGGTCCAGCTCCTTGCGCAGGTACGCGTCCGTCCGCTCCTGGAAGTTCTTCACCTTGACGTGGGCGATGCCCCCGTGGAGCGTGCCCTCCACGGAGACGATCCGGATGTGGTCCCGGATGATGGCGATCTCCCGCGGCGCGTTGAACCCCTCGCGCATGATGGTGAGCAGCACCTTCTTGCCCGCGGGCCCGCGCATCTTGGCGATGGCCTGGCTGAGGTCCATCCCCTTGGTGGCCTCGTCGTCGATCTTCAGGAGCTGGTCGCCGGGGCGGATGCCGGCGCGCGCGGCGGGCGTGTCGTCGATGGGCGCCACCACGGTGATGACGTCGTTCTTCTTGGCGATCTCGATGCCCAGGCCGCCGAACTCGCCCGAGGTGTCGATCTTCATCTCCTTGAACACGTCCGGAGGCATGAAGACGGTGTGCGGGTCCAGCGTGTCCAGCATCCCCTTGATGGCGCCGTACATCAGCTGCTGGTCGTCCACCGGCTCGACGTAGTTGTTCTCCACGTACGACAGCACGCGCGCGAACAGCTCGAGCTGCTTGTACGTGGCCTCGGCGCTCCCGGCTCCCCCGGCCCCTCCGCCGGCCACCGCGGGGGCTGCCCAGAGGAGGACGAGGGCGGTGAGCGTGCGCATGGGATCAATTCTAAGTGGAGATCGTCTTCCGCGCCTTGCCCCGGGGCCCGTTGGCCTGGTGCGCCCCGGGCCTACAAGCCGGCCTCGTCCGCGAACCGGAGCAACCGCCGGATCACCTCGATGGGCCGTTCCACCTGCGGAACGTGCCCGAATCCCTTCACCAGCTCCACCTGGGCGTGCCGGGGAAGGTGCGTCCGGAAGTAGTCATACCCGTCCGCCGGCAGCAGCCTGTCGCTCTCGCCCCACAACAGCAGGATGGGCATCTGGAGCACCGCCAGCTCCTCCGGGGTGAGGTGCATGTCGGCGGTGGCGTCCGAGAACACCTTCTGGACCGCGGGGGTGCCGTACATCTTCTTCAGCTCGGAAGAGAACAGCAGCCACCCCACCGGCAGCCGGTGGAACAGCCGGCGCGTGAGGGCGGCGGCGTCGCGGGTGGTCTTCACCAGCAGCGCGCGCCGCACCTCGGCGAAGCCCTCGGGCGTCATCCGGGCGCCCGCCGGAGCCACCAGCGCCAGCGCGCGCACGAAGCCCGGCTGGCGCCCGGCGAGCCGCAGCGACATCGCCCCACCCAGGGAATTGCCCACCACCAGGGCGGGATGGCGCACGACGTTGGCCGTGTACTGCTCCAGCACCTCCAGCTGCCCTTCCAGCGGCAGCGGCCCGCCGCGCGCCTCGGGGGAGAAGCCGTGGCCGGGGAGATCCACCGCGTGCACGGCGGAGAACCGCCGCGCGAGGGCGAAGAGCAGCCGGTAGTACCCGTTGGCGGACCCGCCCAGGCCGTGCACCAGCAGCACCGGCCCCCCGTTCCCCTTCCCGCGCACGACGTAGTGGTGCACCGACTGGTTGCCCGCCGGTACCAGCTCGCTGAGCGCGCCGCGCGCCTTGAGGTACTGCTGGAGCGCCTTCTGCGCAGTGGAGAGCAGGTTCAGCGACATTCAGCCCCCGCTCAGTGCACCAGCCATACCTGAGGATCGACCGCCACGCCGTGGTGGCGCAACTCGAAGTACACGTACGGTCCCTTGAGCGAGCCGGTGTCGCCCAGGGGCCCCAGCGCCTCGCCCTGGTGGACCTCATCGCCGATCCTGCGCTCCAGCTCGCCCAGGTGCGCCACCACGGTGTGGTACCCGTCCCCGTGGTCCAGGATGATCAGGTTGCCGTAACCGCGCAGCCAGCCGGCGTAGGCCACCTTCCCGTCCGCCACCGCGCGCACCACGGTCCCCGCCGGCGCGCGCAGGTCCACCCCCTTCTGCACCGTCACCGTGTGGAAGCGCGGGTTCTCCACCTTGCCGAAGCCCAGCTCCACCCGCCCCACCACCGGCCAGGCCAGCCGCCCCTTGAGCGCGCCGAAGCCGGAGTCGGCCGGGCCGGCCTCCATCTCGGCGATCATCGTCCCCAGCTCGCGGTCCGCGACCTCCAGGTCCTTCACCACCCGGCCCGACTGCACCGCCTCCGCCTGGAGCAGCGAGAGCAGGTCCTCCAGGTCCTGGCGCTGCTTGCGCGCGCGCTCCTCCCGCGACTTCGCCCACTGGAGCCTGGAGGCCATCTCCTCGCGGATGGCGCCCAGCTCCCAGCGGCTCAGCTCCAGGAACCTCCGGACCCGCTGGACCTGCTGGAGCAGGGCGAGGTCGTTCTGCACCAGCGCGGAGAGCGCGCGCCCGCGCCACACCAGCTGCGCGAAGTCGCTGGCGGAGAGCAGCACCTCCAGCGGGTTGCGGCGCGTGGTGCGGTACATCACCAGAAGGCGCGGGGACAGGCGCTGGAGCTGCTCCTGCAGCGCGAGGTTGGCCACCGCCTCCTGGCGCTCGGCGAGCTGCACGCGGCTCTTCATCAGCCTGAGGTCCGACTCCATCTGCTGCGCCTGGACGGCGGCCCGCCGCTCCATCCGCTCCACCAGGTCCAGCACGTCCAGCGCGGAGATCTTCTCGCTGCGGATGAGCTGGAGGGCGGCCCGCTCCCGCTCCAGCTTCCGCTGCACGTCGCTGCGCTCCACGCGCGCGGGCGAGGCGGCGGCCAGCAGGAGCAACAGGAGCGGGGTCATACCCGGAGGAACCGGCCCACGGCGACGAAGCTGCCACACAGCCCCAGCGCCGCCCCGGCGCCGAACAGCTCCGCCACCAGGGAGGCGGTGACCAGCCGGGGCCCGCCGTGCGGCCCGAGCAGGAAGGAGAACAGTGACTCCAGGCGCGGCCCGCCGAAGGCGGCGAACGCCCACAGCCCGGCGCAGGCGCAGAGCGCGCCCAGCAGCCCCTGGAGCACGCCTTCGATGAGGAAGGGCGCCTTCACGAAGCGGTCGGTGGCGCCCACCAGCTTCTGGATCTCGATCTCCGCGCGCCGCGAGTAGATGGCCAGCTGGAGCGTGGCGGAGACGATGACGATGGTGGCGATGGCCACCACCAGCGACGCCAGCAGCCCGCCCGCCCGCGCGGCCATGGCGATGGCGGAGAGCCGCTGCACCGCCTCCTCGCCGTAGTCCACCGCCACCACGCCGGGGAGCGCGCGCGCCTGTTCGGCCAGCGCCCTGAGCTGCTCCGGGGTGCGCCGGCCGGCGGGCACGGTCAGCTCCACCGTGCGCGGGAGCGGGTTCTCCGGCAGCCCGTCCAGCGCGGAGCCCAGCTCGCCCAGCTGGAGCTTCAGCCGCGCCAGCGCATCCTCCGGGGGGACCACGTGCGCGTCCAGGCCGGACTGGTGGCCCAGCGCCTGTGCCACCTCCTCCGCCCGCCAGCCCGGCGCCGCCTGGTCCAGGTAGACGGTGAGCTCCACCTGTCCGCCCAGGGTGGCGATCAGCGAGTCCAGCAGCTGCCACAGCCCGCGCGCCATCCCGGCGGTGAAGAGCGCGATGGCGATGGTGACCACGGCGATGAAGTGGACGAAGGGGGCGTGCCGCACGCCCTGGGCGGCCGAACGCCAGAAGTACGCGCCCTTGGCGAAGGCGCTCATCCCGCCATCCTCCGCGCCGCCTTGATGCCGTCCTCGTCGGCGACGACGCGCCCGCTCTCCAGCCGCAGGGTGCGCTTGCCGTAGCGCTCCAGCAGCGTGGCGTCGTGGGTGGCCACCACCACGGTGGCGCCGCGCACGTTCACGTCGTTGAGCAGGTCCATGATCTCCAGCGTCAGCGCCGGGTCCAGGTTCCCGGTGGGCTCGTCGGCGAGGAGGATGGTGGGGTCGTTCACCAGCGCGCGGGCGATCACCACCCGCTGCTGCTCGCCGCCGGAGAGGCGCAGGGGGAGCGAGGACGCCTTGTGGTCCAGGCCCACCTGCTTGAGCATCCGCATCACCCGTTCGCGGCACTCGGCGCGCGGGACGCCCAGCACGTCCAGGGTGAAGGCCACGTTGTCCGCCACCGTGCGGTGCGGGAGCAGCTTGAAGTCCTGGAACACCACGCCCACGTTGCGGCGCAGGTAGGGCACCGCCGACTCGCGGATGCGCGCGATGTTCCGGCCGCCCACCAGAATCTGCCCCTTGGTGGCCTTCTCCGCGCACATGATCAGCTTGAGCAGCGTGGTCTTCCCCGCCCCCGAGGGCCCGGTGAGGAACACGAACTCGCCCTTGCCGATGGTGAGGTTGATGTCCGTGAGCGAGGGCGGATCGCCCGGGTACGCCTTGTAGACGTGGAAGAACTGAACCATGGGCTGCGTCAACCCGGCGTCCATTCGGTGAGCCCGTCCTGTCTACGTCCCCGGATCATGCCACGCCACTTTCAGGAGGCGAGCGAACAACCAGGCGTTCCAGGACCTCATTCCGCCGGCCGTCGAGCCAAAGCCGCTACAATGGCGGCGCGAGGAGGGCATCGCATGGCCAGATACGACGACGCGGGATACGACCCTGAACAGGCGCGGGACACCGGCGCCTACCCGGCGAAGAAGGGGGGCTCCGCGCTCCCCTGGGTGCTGCTGGTGCTGGTCCTGGGCATCACCGGGGCGGCCGGCTACTTCGGCTACGGCATGTACCAGGCGGCCAACGAGCAGAAGGCCTCCGCGCTGAAGGCGAGCGAGGAGGCGGACGGCAAGCTCCACGACCTGGAAGCGGCCAACAAGGACCTCGAGGAGAAGGTGAAGGGCCTGGAGCAGGAGAAGGGCAACCTCAGCGCGCAGGTCCAGGCCAAGGACGACGAGTTGGCCAAGCTCAAGGCCACCTACGACTCGCTCAACGAGCAGATGAAGGCGGAGATCGACAAGGGTGAGATCAGCCTCACCCAGAACGGCCAGCGGCTCCAGGTGGACATGGTGGACAAGATCCTCTTCGAGTCCGGCAAGGCGGAGGTCAGCGACCGCGGCGCCGAGGTGCTGATGAAGATCGGCGGCGTGCTGGCCAAGGTGGACGACAAGCAGATCCAGGTCTCCGGCCACACCGACGACAGCCCCATCGCCGACAAGGATCTGCAAGCGAAGTTCCCCTCCAACTGGGAGCTGTCGGCGTCGCGCGCCGTCAACGTGGTGCGCTTCCTGACCGAGAAGGCGAAGGTGCCCGGCAAGCGGCTGCTGGCCGCCGGGTACGGGCAGTTCCACCCCATCGCCACCAACGCCAACCACGAGGGCCGGGCGCGCAACCGCCGCATCGAGATCCTCCTCACCCCGGAGGTGGAGTCCAAGCCGGCCCAGGTGGCCGCCGCGGACCCCGCGCCCGCTCCCGCCAAGAAGAAGGCCCCACCCGCGCCGAAGAAGAAATCGGGCCGCAAGTGATTTCGTAGGGAGCGAATGGGCGCGCCGCTCGCCATCGAGGCCCGGGGCCTGCACAAGACGTACGGCGGGCTGTTCGGCCCCCGCCAGCGCGCCCTCGAGGGCCTGGACCTCGCCGTCGCGCGCGGCGAGGCGTTCGGCCTCATCGGCCCCAACGGCGCGGGGAAGACCACCTTCATCAAGATCCTCCTGGGCATCGCCCGCCCCGGCTCCGGCCAGGTGCGGCTTTTGGGCGGCGACCCGGAGTCGGTGGAGGTGCGCCGCAAGGTGGGCTACCTCCCGGAGCGGCTCCACCTGCCGCAGGCGTGGACGCCCCCCGCGTTCCTGGCCAGCGTGGCCCGGCTCAAGGGCGTGGAGACCTCGCCGCGCGCGCTGATGGACCTGCTGGCGCGGGTGGGCCTCCAGGACGACGCCCACCGGAAGATCGGCGGCTACTCCAAGGGGATGCGGCAGCGGCTGGGCCTGGCGGCGGCGCTCATCGGCACCCCGGAGCTGCTGGTGCTGGACGAGCCGACCGACGGCATCGACCCGCTGGGGCGGATGGAGGTCCGGCGCCTGTTGCTGGAGGAGCTGGGCCGCGGCGCGACGCTCTTCCTCAACTCCCACCTCCTGGCGGAGACCGAACGGGTGTGCGGGCGGGTGGGCATCCTCTCCGCCGGGCGGGTGCTGCGCGAAGGACGGCTGGAGGACCTCTGCCAGTCGGGCTCGCACTACCGGGTGCGGTTCGCGCCGGGCTTCGACGCGCAGGCGCTGGCCGCGGCGGGCTTCCTGCCCGGGCGCGAGGCGGGCGCCTTCCGCTGTGAGGCGGAGACGCCGGAGCGGCTCAACGAGGCGCTGGACCGCGCCCGCCGCGCCGGGGCGCTCGTGGTGGAGGTGGCCCGGGAGGAGAAGGACCTGGAGGAGGTGCTCCAGGAGGCGGTGCGCGGGGCGGCGCCGGCTGGACCGCGGGAGGAGGCGGCGTGAGGACGATGCTGGCGGTGGCCGCGGACCTCATCCGCGAGGCCACCAAGCGCAAGTGGTTCCTGGGGCTGGCCATCGCCATCACCGCGGTGCTGGTCACCCTCGGGCTGTCGCTCCGGATGGACGTGGTGGACGGCGCGCTGGCCGCCACCCGCCTCTTCGGCAAGCTCTCCCACGGGCCCATCCAGGCGGTGGACGTGGCGCTGCGGCCGGTGTTCCAGGCGGTGGCGGCGGTGGTGTTCTACGGGGGATCGGTGTTCGGCATCATCGCCTGCGCGGACTTCGCGCCCGCGCTCCTCTCCCCCGGCCGCATCGAACACCTCCTGGCCCTGCCCGTCCGCCGCTGGCAGCTCCTGGTGGGGACCTTCCTGGGCGTGCTGGTGCTCTCGCTGGCGGCGGCGGTCTACGGCGCGGGAGGGATGATCGTCCTTCTGGGCGTGAAGACCGGGCTGTGGACGTGGCGGCCCATGGTGGCCGCGCTGCTCGCCACCGCGTGCTTCTCGTCCATCTACGCCGCCATGCTCGCGGTGGCGCTCTTCGCGCGGTCGGCGTCCGTCTCCGGCGGCATCGGCTTCCTGGTGTTCACCAGCGGCATCGCCGCCGGGAACCGGCACACCATCCTCCCCATGTTCGAGCCGGGGGTGGGGCGGACGCTGTTCGCCGGCTACACCGCGATCTTCCCGCGCATCTCCTCGCTGGGGTCGGCGGCCCTGGACATCGCCGCCAACCAGCCGCTGGAGGTGCGCTCCCTACCTTCGTTGCTGCTGGGCGTGCTGATCTTCGGCGCCGGGGTGCTCTCGCTGGGCATCTGGCGCTTCGAGCAGAAGGACTTCTAGGGTGGGCGCATGACGCGACGGCGGTTGATGTTCCTGTGGACGGCCATCCTCCTGCTGGCGGTGGCGGTGGCGCTGATGCTGTACGGCGAGGAGCCCGCCCCCCCGGCGCCGGAGGTGTCGGTGAACTTCCCGCGCCGGCTCAACCCGGAGGAGCGGAGGCGGATGGAGAACCGCCGCGTGCTCCCCGCGCCCGCCCCGGCGCCGCAGACCGGCCCCCAGGGCCCAGTGCGCCCGCGCGACCCGGTGCTGGCCGCGCTGGG
>DATBSS010000484.1:0-2371 GCA_036559665.1 Myxococcaceae bacterium | reverse complement strand
GGCCTCCACCGCGTTCTCCATCATGAAGCCCACGCCGATGGTGAGCTTGGCGCCGCGATCCACCAGGAGCTGGAGGTTCGGCTCGTAGTCCTCCTGCGCCTGGCTCTGCAGGACCAGCGGCTCGATCTTCATCGAGGAGATCGGCGGGTCGTGGGACATCAGGTCAGAGGAGAGGGACGCCTTCACCTCGTCCGGGGTCGCGTCCGTGTAGCCGGAGGCGTTGAACTTCTTGCCCGCGCTCCACAGCTCCAGGCCGCGGAGGGCGGAGTCGTTGAAGGACTGGTCGCCGCGGCCGCCGATGTCCGTCACCAGGCCGACCTTCGTCGCCGCAGGCTTGGGCGGTTCGGCGGGCTTGGCTGCCTCGGCCGGCGGCGGAGCAGCGGGCTTCTCCTCCTTGCAACCCCAGGTGAGCACCAGGGCGAGGGACGACGCGCAGAGGACGCGGAGGGGGGCGGGCGTTCGCATGTCGCCCAATTAACACGGCCATAAGTTGGGCAGGGGGAAAAAATTTTGCCTAAGGCGGCGTCGCGAGGAAGCGCTCGATGCGGTCGTAGAAAAGGCCGTCGAGGCGGGCGCTTGCGTCGCGGGGGCGGGTGACGAGGCGCGCGCGGAGGTGATCGGCGATGGGATCTCCTTCGACGGAGACCAGCCAGACCGGACGCGCGTGGAGGGATTGGTCCAGCGCTGCCGCCTCCTGTTCGAGCGAGGAGGGAGAGAGCGAGGCGGGGTCGATCCAGGCCGGGTGCTGGTCCATCTCGGTGGGGAAGGCGCGCGGCTCGATGGGCGCGCGGCGGAGGTAGTAGCGGAGGGCCGGGCCGCTGAGGCCGACGAAGATGACCGCGTCTCCGGGCGCGGCGTGCGCGGCGAGGTACGCGGCGGCGGCGCGGTCCGAGCCGGTTTTTTCCCGGGACTCGGCCGCCTGCGCCTCCGCTGCGTGCGTGACTCCACGGAGGGCGAGGAGTGAGGCGAGGACCAGCGCCAGCGCGCGCGGCTGGAGGAGTTGTGCGAGCGGGGCGCCGAGGAGTGCGGCGACGGCGGGCACGGCGATCGCTGCGTGTCGCACCGGCCAGAAGATGGGGTGGCCGAGGGAAAGCGCGAAGGGGACGAGGAGCGCGGTTGCGACCAGGATGGCGGCGGCGTTCCAGGCAGGCTCGGGGCGGGGGCGCTGCCGCCATGCGAGGACGGCGATCAGCGCGGTCAGGGCGAAGGTGGAGGGGCGGCCCAGCACGCCCGCGAGCGCCTCGAACGGGGCCCAGGGAGTGACCGGGGGGATCCAGGAGCGGGAGCCGTTCTGGAGCTGCGCGCTCAGGGTCGGTGCCCAGGCGAGGAACGGCGCCCAGCCAGCGAGGGCGGCCACGAGGAGCGGCAACGCCTTACGGCGGAGGATCGCGCCCGCGCCAGCGAGTTGCGCCAGCGTGAGGAACGCGAACCAGTAGTGCGTGTACGCGCCCAGCGCGGTCGTGAGTGCGAAGGCGCTCAACGTGAGCTTCGTGCCTCTGCCTCCCAACCACCGCGACCACAACCACGTCGCCATCGCCGCCAGCAGCAGCACCAGCGCGTACATCCTCGCCGCGCGAGCGTGGAGCGCGACCTGCGCGCTGCACGCGAACAGCAGCCCCGCCGCCAGACCGCTCGCGCGGCTCCCCCCACCCACCTCCCGCCCGAGCCCGATGGCCGGCACCACCGCCGCCACCGCCATCAACGCCGAGAGAGCGCGCAGGGCCCGCTCCCCGTCCCCGAACACTTCGATCCACCCCTTGAGCAGCGCGTAATAGAGCGGCGGCCCATTGTCGTTGCGGAGCAGCTCCCAGAACCTCGCCCACGG
Source organism: Myxococcaceae bacterium (assembly GCA_036559665.1). Taxonomy (GTDB): domain Bacteria; phylum Myxococcota; class Myxococcia; order Myxococcales; family Myxococcaceae; genus DASRBA01. Next base: position 546 of record DATBSS010000484.1, on the reverse strand, counting down.
GCTCTCCGCGACCTGCACGCTGAACGCCTCATCCAGCCAGATCGACCCCCCCGCGAAGGTGAGCGCGAAGGCGGCGGCCACGCCCAGCAGCGCCAGCTCGGGCCACGGCCGCCGCATGGGGCGCGTCAGGGGTGCTGCCTGGAACGAGGGGGAAGCGCCAGGGCAGCCAACCCCAGGACCAGCACCCCGGCGGAGGCGGCGCTGGAGGCCCCGTGCAATCGGCCGAACTCCTGCCGCTTGGGGTCCGTCGCGGGCAGGTCAGAGATGCGGCCGTTCGCCTCGGCGCGGAGGGCCTCCATCCGCGGCGTGATCGCCAGGAAGCTCAGCGCGGCGAAGGCCCCCATCCCGGCCACCAGCCCGCGGGCGATCCACCCGCGCCGGTCCCTCCCCTCCCGCGCCATCAGGCCCAGCAGCGCCACCGCCGCGCCCATCCCGTAGACGTCGAGCACCGGGATGACCTGCCGCACCACCAGCCCCGCCTCGACCGGCGACAGGGCGCGGAAGAGGGCCGGCGCGACGACCACGCCGAAGCAGAGCAGCGCCCCA
>DATBSS010000483.1:0-5107 GCA_036559665.1 Myxococcaceae bacterium | reverse complement strand
GTAGTCGATGCGGTGCGGCATGTTCATCCAGTGCTGCAGGTAGTTGCCCATGTCGTAGCCGCAGAAGGGCAGCATGGCCATCGGGTCGCGCCGCACCACGCCCACCTTCCCGGCTGCGGCGGCGGTGGTCTCCGAGCCCACGGTGGCGCCCAGGAACACGCCGTGCGTCCAGTTGAAGGACTGCACCACCAGCGGGACGGTGGTGCTGCGGCGGCCGCCGAAGATGACGGCGGAGATGGGCACGCCGTCCGGGTCGTTGACCTGCTTGGACAGCACCGGGTTGTTGGCCATGGGCGCGGTGAAGCGCGAGTTGGGGTGCGCCGCCTTCTCCGCGGATCCCCGCTTCCACGGGCGCCCCTGCCAGTCGGTGGCCTCCTCCGGCGCGTCGCCGTCCATCCCCTCCCACCACACGCCCCCGTCCTTCGTCAGCGCCACGTTGGTGAACAGCGTGTCGCGGGCGATGGACTTCATCGCGTTGGGGTTGGAGGAGAAGTTGGTGCCCGGCGCCACGCCGAAGTAGCCGTTCTCCGGGTTCACCGCCCACAGGCGCCCGTCCTGGCCCACCCGCATCCAGGCGATGTCGTCACCCACCGTCCACACCCGCCAGCCCTGGAAGCGCCGGGGCGGGATCATCATCGCGAAGTTCGTCTTCCCGCAGGCCGAGGGGAACGCCGCGGCCACGTAGGTCATCTGGCCCTCGGGGCTCTCCACGCCGAGGATGAGCATGTGCTCGGCCAGCCACCCCTCCTGGCTGCCCAGGTAGCTGCCGATGCGCAGCGCCAGGCACTTCTTCCCCAGCAGCGCGTTGCCGCCGTAGCCGGAGCCGAAGGACCAGATGGTGTTGTCCTGGGGGAAGTGGCAGATCAGCCGGCGCTCCGGGTTGAGGTCACCGGTGCAGTGCATCCCGCGGTTGAACTGCTGGCCGTCGCCCAGCATGTCCAGGGCGCCCTTCCCCATGCGGGTCATGATCCGCATGTTGAGCACCACGTAGACGGAGTCGGTCAGCTCGATGCCGATCTTCGAGAGCGGCGAGCCCAGCGGGCCCATCACGTACGGGACCACGTACATGGTCCGGCCCTTCATCGAGCCTTCGTACCAGCCGCGCATCTTGGCGTACGCGTCCGCGGGGGCCATCCAGTTGTTGGTGGGGCCCGCCCCATCCTTGGTGGGCGTGCAGATGAACGTGAGCTGCTCCACCCGCGCCACGTCGTTGGGGTTGGAGCGGTGCAGGTAGCTGCCCGGGTGCTTCTGCGGGTTGAGGGGCAGGAGGATGCCGGACGCCACCGCCTCCTCCGTCAGCCGGCGGCGCTCCTCTTCGGAGCCGTCGCACCAGAGCACCTGGTCCGGCTGGCACAGCCTGGCCATCTCGTCGACCCAGGCGTTGAGATGGGCGTTCGTCGTCGGCTTCGTTTGGGGCATGGAGATCGGGAAGTGCCACAGCGGCGGCCGGACGGCAAAGCGACCGGGGGCGCGCAGTCTCATTCGAGGCATTAGCGCGTTCGCGCCGCGGTGCGGCGGAGACGATCCGGATCGCGCCTTGATGCCGGGCGGCGTCCGGCACTAAGACGCCGGGTCCCATGACCACCGCTCTCATCGTGCTGCTCCTGGCCGCCGCCCCGCAGAAGGTAGCGGTGATGACCATGGATGCCGGGGAAGGCATCACGGACAAGACCGCCGCCGCCGTCACCGAAGCCGTCATCGCCGAGGTCCGGCGCCAGCCCAACCTCCAGGTGGTGACGCCCCAGGAGATTGCCACCCTCCTCGGCTTCGAACGCCAGAAGCAGCTCCTGGGCTGCCACGAGGACACCTCGTGCATGGCGGAGATCGGCTCGGCGCTGGGCGTGGACCGGCTCCTGATGGGGAGCCTGGCCAAGCTGGGCGCGTCCTGGCTGGTCCACCTCAAGCTGATCGACGCGTCCAAGGGCAGCGCGGTGGGGCAGTCCGACCGGCGGCTGAAGGACAAGAACATCGACGACGTGCTGGATTCGCTGCCGCCCATGGTGGCGGAGCTGTTCGGCCGCGCGCCCCCACCTGCCGCCGCGGTGGTGGCCCCTCCCCCGGTCGCGCCGCTGCCGGCGGTGACGACCGTCAAGACGGAGAGCGGCGGCACCGACGAGCCGGCCGAGGTCAAGGAGGGCCTGCGCAAGAAGCTGGTGCTGATCACCGACGGGAAGGGCCACTACGTGGCGGTGGCCGGCTACGAGCACTCCGAGGACGGCTTCTTCGCCGGGGACGGGAAGTCCTTCTGGCTCCAGCGCGTCATCGGCAGCGGCGCCGAGGGGGACATCAAGTTCAACATGAACTTCTGGGACCCGCGCATCCCGGCGGCGTACCAGCGCGCCATCGACATGGACCACGGCAAGTACACGATGCAGTGCGGGGACAAGGAGATCCCCTACCAGGTGGTCGCCAAGGGCGAAGCGGAGTCCATCATGAAGAAGGCGCGCTTCTTCAAGCCCCGGTGGCGGCGGGCGGCGCTGGCGATCGCGCGCGACGACTCCGGCAACTACTTCGTGGTGGACGGCGCGCGCGAGGACAACGACGAGACGCGCAAGCCGCGGCTGTTCACCGGGCCCAAGGGCGGGATGCACGAGGTCCCGCTGCGCGACACCATCTCCGACGCCAAGGGGATGATCGTGATCTCCGAGGCCGGAAAGCTGCGCATCCCGCCCAGCGGCGACGAGGCGGAGTGGACGGACGGGCGCGGCGCGGTGTTGAAGCTCACCAAGCTGGAGCTCAACCCGCGCGAGGCCAAGCTCATCTACAAGGAGCTGGGCATCTACAAGGACGACCCGCTCCGCACCGCCTGCGACCCGCACCAGTAGGCGCGGAGGGTCAGGGGGCCGGCTTCGCCGAGTCCAGGGTGGCGTCCCAGAAGGCGATCTTCTCGTCCTTCTGGCCGTCCGACCCGCGCATGATGACGTTGATCCGCGGGTGCTTCCCGGACTTCTCCTCGCCGGGCGTCTTCCACTGGAAGTAGAGGCTCCCGTCGCCGTCCTGGGAGCCCAGGAGGATGATCTCCTCGCCGTCCAGGCCGGCCATCTTGCGGGCGCGGCTGCGGAGCGGCCGCAGGCCCGCGCCGGCCGCCACCACCCCGGAATTCTCCATCATCTCGGCGAACCTCGACATCAGCCCCTGGTCGTCGCGCTCGAAGACGGTCTCCAGCGCGAAGACGAGCTCCAGGTCGAGCGGGCCGCCCTTGAAGTGGACCTCGGCCTCCTCGGCCAGCTTGAACGGCGCGGCGACGGCGCCGCGCGGGAGGTGGAAGGCCCCCTTGGGCCGGGCGGCGCCGGGCTCGTCGGGGCGGTAGGCGGCGGAGATCTCGGAGATCCGCTTGGCGGCCTCGTCCTTCTTCGACTCACCGGTGAGGATCTCCAGCCACAGCCCGGCGTGGCCGGCGTTGTAGATGGCGCCCAGCGCGGTGCGCTTGCGCGAGGCGCTGGGGCAGTAGAACGCCGCCTTCAGCTTCCCCGGCTTGAGCATGAGCTGTTCGACGATCTCCCCGTAGGCGGCGGTGGGGATCTCCCGCCGCGACTTCATGGCCTCGATCTTCTTGAGCCGGGCCAGCCACTCGTGCTCCCAGGGGTCCTTGGCGGACTTGTCCCAGGCCACCTCCTCCAGCGTGACGCCCTGGACCTCCTCCGCGTCCGAGGTCCGCTTCATGGCTGACGGGAGGCGCAGGCAGAAGCGGCCCACGCACTGCTCCACCAGGTCCATGGACTAGCCCCCGGTCTCTTTCTTGATCTTCTCGATGCAGAACTTCTCGACCATGGCCGCGGTGTAATCGAGCACTTCCTTCACCTTGTAGGCGTCCCCGTGCTCGATGCCCTCGAACTCCTTGGGGGAGCGGCCCTTCACCGCGCGGCCGGAGGACTCCGCCACGGTGGCGTCGCCGGTGCCGTCGGAGCCGTCCAGGCGGGCGACGATGGAGGCGTTGCCCTTGACGACCCGGGCGGTGAACCCGCCGCGCGAGTGCCACCAGTCGCCCACCGAGGTGGCCTGCTTGCCGATCCACTCGCCCGCGCCCCAGATGGTGGACCAGACCTTGGAGAGCGCCCCGCGCAGCGACCCCTTCACCACGGTGTCGCCCTTCTTCTCGTAGGCCTGCTCCTCCACCGAGTAGACGACGCGGTCGGTGGTGGGCGCGCCGTTCACCTTGCCGGTGCCGTAGAACGACTCGCAGGGCACCTCGCGCTCCATCTTCACCTTCTCGTGGAAGTCCTTGGCGGTGTCGACGTACGTCTCGTAGTCGCCCCAGTCCGCATCATCGTCCTCCAGGCCGACGCCCGGCTTCTTGCCTGGGTTGAGATAGGCGGGGTCCACCGCGCGCCAGTAGTCGGTCTTGTTCTTGTAGATCTCCTCGTAGGGGTCGCCGGTCTCCGGCCGCTTGGTCTTCACCACGTGGTCGAAGTCCGCGAACTGCAGCCACTTCGGGTCGTTCTTGTTGTCGGTGTAGAGCTTGCTGGGGAGGAGCTGGAGGCCGCCGGGCATGTTGCCCACCATGGCGACCGTCTCCTCACCGTTCACCCCCAGCACCCAGGCAGCGATGCGGGAGGCGAACCCGGTGCGCTCCAGGCCGCCCTTCATGCGCCAGTAGAGGGTGCCGGCGCCGGTGGCGGGCATCACCCCGTGGACCACGCCGGCCACGTCCGAGCTCATGCTGTGGATCCACAGCGCCCCGCCGGTGACCAGGCCGCCCATGGAGTGGGTGACCACGATCACCTTGTTGGCCTTGTACTTCTTCTTCACCTCACCCACGTACTCCTTGAGCTTCTTGCCGGAGGTCCCGTTGGACGCGCTCCAGTTGTAGCCCATGGCGTGGACCGGGAGGTCGAAGGCCGCCTTCACCGCCGGGCTCCACGCGTTGCTCTGCAGCCGCGCCAGGATTGGCTCGTAGAAACCGAACGCCACCGTGCCCCAGCCGCGCTTGCTGGGCGGGTCCCATTCGGGGACGGTGTGCTTGTCGTCGATCTTCTTGTTGTGCTTGGCGTCGTCGTCGTGCGGGACCAGGCGGGTCTCGTCGAACTGCTTGCCGATGACCTTCTTCCGCTTGTCCGCCGCGCCGACCCAGAACATCCCGTAGGTGGTGGCCATCCAGATCAGGTCG
>DATBSS010000482.1:0-5816 GCA_036559665.1 Myxococcaceae bacterium | reverse complement strand
CATTCAGATTCGCGCGGTGGGACGGATGATGCGAGGCATCCCCATCTTCGCGTTCGGCCTGCTCATCTCAGGTCGCCTCGCACACCAAGGTCCTTCACAGGCATCGCGCCGGGATGCTCCCGAAGCATGGCTGGTGCTCTTGCGCGGTGTGCCGTTGGCCCAGGTGACGTTCCCGAGCGGCTCGAAGGGCAGCCTGGTGAACGTCGAGGTGTAGTCGCGCTGGCTCTGGCTCACCAGGCCGATTGGCTTGCCGGCACGGACGACGGGCAGTGCCGGAAGCGGCCGAGTGGAAAATCATGTTCGCCAGCGCGAGGTCGTCGCTCGCGTCCAGTGCGACCGGGTCCTTCGTCATGATGTCGGAGACCGTGTACATGCCCCCGGGTGCGGCAAGCAGGTGCTACCGCCAGTCCTTCGGGGACATGGGAAGGTCGGGCGGACGCCAGTCGCAAGAGCTACGCGGCCGGCCCGAGCTGACGCACGGATTGCGCAGCCGAGGTCTCGCGCAGTCGCGGTGGCCCGAAAGAGCGGTTGGCCGCGTTCTTGCCCTTACAGAGCGACATGAACGAGCCATCCGTCGATCGATTCATGACCAAGGCCCCGCACACGATCGGGCACCATCAAACGCTGGCGACCGCGCATCGGCTCATGGAGGAACATGCCATCCGGCATCTTCCTGTTCTCGAGAGCGGGAAGCTGGCGGGCATCCTCTCGCAGCGCGACCTGTACTTCATCGAGACACTCGCGAACACCGATCCGAAGCGCGTCCTGGTGAGCGAGGCGATGACGCAGGAGGTATTCGCGATCGCGCCTCGTTCCTCCGTCAGGAAGGTGGCGGCCGAGATGGCGGAGCACAAGTACGGCTGCGCGGTGGTCCTCGACCGGGATCGCGTCGTCGGCGTCTTCACGGCGGTGGATGCCCTCCGGGCCCTCTCCGCCTTGCTCGAGGAACAGCGAACGAACCGCGCTCGAACACGGCCCCAAGCAGGACGGCGGAAAAGCGGCATGCCGGGTGCACGCGTCACCTGAGGGGACGCGGGCGCGCCTACCGGTGCAGTGAGGACCGCGAGGGACCGCCCTCAGGCCTCCGCGCCAGGAGCTGCTACTCCTCCTTCGCCTTGACCAGCAGCACCGGCCGATTCGACGAGGCGACCAGCGCCTGCGACACGGACCCCATCAGCGACCCCGCGAGCCCGGAGTGGCCGCGGGTGCCCAGGCAGACCAGGTCCGCATCCGCCTGCTCGGCGCACTGCCGCAGCGCCTCCGCCGGCTCCGAGGCGTCCACCACCTGCACGTCCACCGTCACCCCGGACTTCTCCGCCTTGGCGGGGACCATCCGGCGGAGGTGGCCTCGCAGCAGATGGGGTTCGGCCGCGTGCTCCCCGCGCTTGCGCACGTGCACCAGCCACACCGTGGAGCCGGGGCCCGCCAGGGAGAAGGCCAGGCGCACGGCGCGCTCGGAGGCGGGCGTGAAGTCCACGCCCACCAGCAGGCGGCGGATCCGCTCCTCCGGCTCCGGCCCAGGGCCCGGCACCACGGCCACCGAGACGGAGGCACCGTGGAGCACGCCTCGAGCCACCGAGCCATGGCGGATCAGGTCCAGGCCCTCGCGGCGGTGGGTGCCGACGACGATCAGGTCGGCGCGCAGCGCCTCCGCCTCCTGCACCAGGTGGTCGGAGGGGCGGCCGCTGCCGGGGCGGACCTCCAGCTTGAGATCGCCCGGGCCGCCGGGCCCCCACACCCGGTGCGACAGCTGCCGGGAGATGACCTCCTCCAACTCCGGGTTCGGGCCAGCGAGGCTGACGGAACGAGGCGCCCGATAACTCCTCGATGATGTGGGTCCCTCCAACTCCGGGTTCGGGCCAGCGAGGCTGACGGGGATGCTCAGGCCCAGGCGTTCGCGCTCCAGCCCCGGCGAGTAGACGTGCAGCACGGTGACGTCCATCGGTCCCAGGGCGCGCATGGAGGCCACCCAGGCGAGGGCGGCGTCCGAGCGGCGTGAGAAGTCCACCGCCACCACCACCCGGAGCGACCGCTCGCCGCGGTACCAGGCCTCGAACGGGCGTGCGTCCCGGACGACCAGCGTGGGGATGGCCGCGGCCTGCGCGGCGCGCTCGGCGGTGGTCCCCAGCTTCCAGCGCGAGGGCGGGCGCCGCCCCAGCGCGCCGATCACCAGCAGCTCCGCCTTGCGGCCCTCCGCCAGCACCGGCAGCGCCTCGTCCGGCAGGCCGGTCAAGACATCGGTCCGGACGTGCTGCCCAAGGCTCCCCAACTCGCCCGCCTCCGCTCGCAGCTTCGCCGCCGCCCTGCGCATCGCCGCATCCTTCGCCGGGTCCTCCTCGAGACCCTCCGCAGGGAGCACGTGCATCATGTCCAACTCCGTATGGCGCCGCGCGGCCAGGAGCGCGGCCACCTTGCCTGCCCTGGAGGCCGGCTCCGAGAAGTCCGTCCCGTACACGATGCTCATGGCTGCCTCCGCGCATGCAGGAGCTGGAGAGCCCCCTAGAACCTATGAAGGCAACGCCCGTGCCGCCCCTGGCGCTGGCGGCCCGCTCCACCACTCCGTGCACCGGTGCGCGCTGCCGCGCAGCATTTGCAGGCCAGAGGACCCGGTCAGCGCTGCGGCGGGCTTCTCCGGGCATGACGTTTGAAACGGAGGCGGGCATGAGCATCGTCTGCGCAACCAGCTTTTCGGAGCGTTCCGCCACGGCGGCGCGCGCCGCCGCCGCGCTCGCCAGCCGACTGCGCGAGCCACTGGCGCTTGTCTACGCAGTGCCCGAGGAGGAACAGCGGGAGGCCGCCCGGCTGGTGATGGAGGACAACCTTCGACCGCTGCGCGCGCGGGAGGGACTCGTGGTGGAGGGGGAGGTGGTCGTCGGCCCGCCGGAGGAGACCGTGGCCCGTTTCGCCGACTCACGAAAGGCCAGCCTGCTGGTGATGGCCGGCGCGCGGATGGAGGCGCCCAGGCTGGGTGTGCCGGACGCAGTCCTCCAGCGCAGCGCAACCCCTTGCCTGGTGGTGCAGGAGGACGAGCCGTTCGAAGCATGGGCCGGTGGCAAGCGCCCGCTGAAGGCCGTGCTGGGAGTGGATACTTCCGTTCCCTTCGCGGCGGCGCGCGCGTTCCTGTCGAAGCTGGCGGCGCACGGGCCGGTGAGCGTCACCGCCGCGCACGTCTACTGGCCGCCGGTGGAGTACGCGCGGCTCGGCCTGCCGCAGCCCTTGATGTTCACCGAGGCGGATCCGGGGCTGGAGGAGGTGCTCTCCGGAGAGGTGGCGCGCGAGGTGGGGGAGATCGCTCCGGGCGTGTCGCCCCGGGTGCGCCTGCGGATCGGCATGGGCTGGACGGGCGACCAGTTGGTGGCAATGGCGAAGGAGGAGTGCGCGGACCTGCTGATCGTGGGCAGCCACCGGCGGCGCGGGGTGGGCAAGCTGTGGTCGGTCTCGCATCACGCGGTCCGGAACGCGACCATGGCGGTGGCCAGCGTTCCGGTGGAGGCGGCGCACCGGGCGGCGGGCGCGGAGATCCCGGAGCTGACCGAGGTGCTGGCGGCCACGGACTTCTCGCCGTCCGGAGACCAGGCCGTCCCGTACGCGTTCAGCCTGGTGAGGCCGGGCGGCACGGTGCACCTGGTGCACGCGCTGCACACCGCGCCGTCCGAGGAGGACCGCCGGAAGCTGGAGCGGCAGCTGCGCGCGTTGGTGCCGGCGCAGGCGGCGGAGCAGGCCAAGTGCGCCGCGGTGGAAGTGGTGTGGGGCGAGCCGAGCGAGGCCATCGCCAGCGCCGCCGAACGCATGGGCGCGGACGCCATCTGCGTGGGCTCGCGCGCGCGTGGGGCGCTCGCCAAGGCGGTGCTGGGCTCGGTGAGCCAGGCGCTGCTGGGGCGGACGCGACGGCCGGTGCTGGTGGTGCCGCGCAAGGCCGAGTGACCGGCAGGCCTTCGACCGGCGCCCACGAGCACCCGGTCATCGATCGCGTAGCTCGAAGGCAGCACCGACCAGATAGCCCACCATCGCCGAGGCGATACCGATGGCGGCCAGCTCCGCGCCACCACGCCAGGACCGGCCCACCGTCCACCGCGCTTTGAGCGCGCCGAAGGCAAAGAGCGCCGCCGCGGAGAGGGCGACGGAGGCCCAGCCGGCAGCGGTCACGCCGAGCACGAGGAACGGCGCCAGAGGCACCAGCGAGCCGGCGACGGCGGCCAGCCCCACCACGAGCGCGGCGCCGAGCGCTCGCCGCATCGACACCGGCTCCAGCCGGTGCTCCTCGGCCATCATCACCGCCAGCCACACCTCCTCGTCGGCGGTGATGGTCTGGACGATCTTCTCCAGCAACGCGCCCTGGAAGCCCTTGCGGCGGTAGAACGCGCGCACCTCCTCGCGCTCGAGCTCCGGGACGCGGTGGAAGTGCCGGCGCTCGCGCGCCGCCTCGCGCTGGAAGAGCTCGGCCTCGGCGCGCTTGGTGGTGAAGGCCACCGCGGCCATCGAGATCGACTCCGCGAAGGTGGCCGCCAGCCCGGCGGCGATCACCAGTCGCTGGCTGCCACTGGCGGCGGCCACGCCGAGGATCACCCCCAGCACGTTCACCAGCCCGTCCTGTCCCCCGAGGATCACCTCCACGAGGCGGGAGCGGTGGCCGTGGGGGTCAACCTGCTCGTGGTACTCGCGGTCAGCGGAGTGCTCGGCCGCGCCTGGAGCGCCGTCAGCCTCGTCCATGGGTCGTCCTCACTTTCAACAACCGCGCCGGGAGGGGCACCGGGCGGAGGGGTGGGCTGTCCTGCAAGACTTGCGCGGCTGGCAGTGCCCGGGAGAGGAGAGGTCGTGGCACCTGCCGTGCACATCCAGGGGACATGCACACCCGTCTCCATTCGTTCGCGGCTCTCGCCACCGCGACCATGGCCACACTGGTCCCCAGCGCGCGGGCGGCGTCCGGGCGCAGCGTGGTGGAAGCGATTCCCCCCGAGGCGAACGAGGCGCTGTTCGTGGACTCGGTGGAACACCTGGACCAGGCGGTGGACGCGATGGGCCGGCTGTTCGGCTCCGGGTTGGCGTTCTCGTTCCTGGAGTCCGCGGCGCTCCCGAATCTGGCGATGGAGACCATCTCCTCGCCAGTGGAGCACGGCGGCGGACTGAATCCGCGCGGTGGGCTGGGGCTGTTCCGGATTCCGGACGACGGTGATGGGTGGTCGCGCGGATGCGCTTCTCTATCCGGGTGACCTGGCCGAGGAGGGCGAGGGGTGGCCGGAACCAGAGGCCGTGCTGATCGAAACCTCCGCCAGAAACCAAGGGGACCCGTGGGTCCGACGGCCGGGGCAAGCACGCCGGACCGAGTCGTGCGCGGGTGGAGCCCGTTGCCGCCCGAGCTTGGTCTGGGGGACGTGCCATGGGAGTTGCTACTGGACCCGTCACGGCGCGGTTCACGATCGGCGCACCACCGGCGCTGGCCGGCGTCCCGGTGGTCCTCCTCAGCCGCTACGGCGACCCGGCGGCCTGAAGGCGCTCGCGCGCGGCGGCCCGGTCGTAGCCCTTGCGGCACTTCTCCACGTCTTTCAGGTGGGCCTCCACCCAGGTCCACACGCCGCACACCGCCTCGCCCAACGACTCGCCCAGCGCGGTGAGCCGGTACTCCACCCGCGGCGGCACCACCGGGTAGACGGTCCGGGTCAGCAAGCCATCGCGCTCGAGTTGCCGCAGCGTCTTGGTCAGCATCTTCTGGCTGATGCCGGAGACGTCCTCCATCAGCTTCGAGAAGCGCAGGTTCTTCTGCATCGCCAGCGCGTCCAGCACCATCAGCGTCCACTTGTCCGCCAGGTGCCCCAGCA
>DATBSS010000481.1:0-6809 GCA_036559665.1 Myxococcaceae bacterium | reverse complement strand
ACGGAGGGCGCTGGAGCAGGTCCACCGCGCGCTGAGCCAGGCCGCACTCCGGTAGGGTGCCACCATGCTGAAGAAGGTCCTCCTGGGCATCCTGGGTCTCCTGGTCCTGGCCATCGGCGCCGCGTTCCTCATGCCCTCCAGGTGGCATGTGGAGAAGTCCGTCATGGTGAAGGCGAAGCCCGAGGTCCTCTACGCGTCCGTGGCGGACCTGAAGCAATGGGGGAACTGGGCGGGCTGGAACAACGCCGCGGACCCGACCGTGAAGTGGGACTTCAGCGGCGCGGCGATGGGCCAGGGCGCCGTGATGTCCTGGAAGGGCGAGAAGATGGGGAGCGGGACGATCACCCTGGTCAAGGCCGACCCCCAGACCGGCGTCATGTACGAGATGAAGATGGAGGAGATGCAGACGCCCTCCACCGGGGTCATCGCCCTCGTCCCGGACGGCGACGACACCAGGGTCACCTGGACGAACGACGGCGACTTCGGCGCGTTCCTCCCGGGCCGCTACTTCGTCGGCTTCATGGAGAAGTCCCTCGGCCAGCACTTCGAGGAAGGCCTGAATCGGCTGAAGGCCAACGCCGAGAAGGCCCAGTAACTCCGCTCACGGCTTCGCAGGCGCGGTCGCCGCCGCCAGCTCCCCGTGCAGCGGCACCACCGGTGCCGTCTGGAACGGGTAGTCCGGGTAGAAGTCCGGCTGCTCTTTGAGGGTCTCGATGAATCCGGCCAGGGCCTGCTGCCGGTCCGCGTTCGACGGGTGGTGGGGGAACGCGTTCCCGCCCTGGGGAATCTTCTCCAGGAACTTCACGTACTCGTGCGGGTTGTACCCAGCGCTGATGACGAGCCCGAGGCCGATGCGGTCCGCGTCCAACTCCTGCTGCGACTCGAAGCCATTTTCGGTCAGTACCTTGATCAACCCGTTGGTGAAGGCGAAGAGCATGTCGAAGTTGCCCTCCTGGTCCAGGTTGACCATCTGGCCGTTGGTGCTGGTCATCACGGAGGAGAACGTCGAGCGCAGCTGTTCGGTGGCGGGCCCCAGCGCCATCCCGGCGAAGGCCAGGCGGCAGGACGTCTTCTTCACCTCCCGATAGGTGAGGACGGCGTGCTTCTCGGTGACGTGGGCGATCTCGTGGCCCAGCACGCCGGCGAGTTGCGCTTCGTTCTCCACCTGGCGCAGCAGCCCGCGGGTCACCAGCACGTAGCCGCCCGGCGCCGAGACGGCGTTGAAGTCCTCCGACTCCAGCACCCCGAAGGTCCACTCGAGCAGTGGCCGGGCCGACTGCATCGCCAGGTTTCGCCCCACCCGGTCCACGTAGAGCGTCATCTGGTCGCGAGGCCCCTTCAGCATCAGGCCGCCGCCCTTGCTCACCCACGTGACCGCCACCGCGCCACCGACGGCCGTCTCTTCCGCAAGCGGGACGTCGAAGGTGGAGAGGCGATCGCACTCCCGGCTCTTGGCGGCCAGCTCTCCGCCGAACGAGGCAAGGTTGGCGAGGGTGTTGCCGTCGAGGGAGCTCAAGGACCCGGTGCTCAAGGACCCGGGGAGGCAGGACATCGCCATCATGCCCCAGGCCCCGGCCCATGCCGCCGTCGCCAGGCGCCTCATCGCTTCGCTCCCGCCAGGGTTGGGCTGGCGCCCACGTTGTCGTGCAGGCCCGCCTTCCGGGCGTGCTCGCTCACCTCGCGCGGGCCAATCGTCTTGGCCAGGGTCTCCGCGCGCTGGAGCTGGTCGGCGGCGTCCTTCGCCTTCAACTCCTTGTTGGCGTAGGCGATGGCTCCCGGCCCCAGCGCCTTGCTGGCGGCGCCGGAGCTGGCGAACGAGTTGGTGTCCGCGGCAGCCGCGCCCGTCACCGCCGTCACCTCTACCTTCGGCATCTCCGCGCTCAGGTTGGCGGTCATCACCACGCCTTTGTTCTTCCCGGAAACCACCCGCTGCCACCGCTTGTCCTTCGGGTCCGGGCCCTGCCAGGTGACGGGAGCGCCGGGCTGGAGGATGACCACCACCGCGGCGGTGGCGGATGGGTCCTTCAGGACACGGGTGTTGCGCGCCTTGATGTACAGCGTTCCGCCGGGCTGGACCCCTGCGCCGGCGGCCGCGAGGCCGGCCCACAGCAGTCCACAGAAGAGCATCGCTTTGGGCATCGCCTATTTCTCCAGGCTGGTGATGGGGTCGAAGTGGGAGACGGCCGAGCCGTCCCGATATTTCCGGCACCGGGCGGCCAGCGCGCGGGAGGGGCCGTCGTCCGCGCCGCCGGCCAGGATCGGGTCGAGGACCTGGAGCGCCTCGTCGAAGCGCTCGTTCCGGTAGTGCTCCAGCGCCTGTTCGTAGAGGCGGACCACCCGGCGCTTCTCCTCCGGGAGCTCTCCTTTGAGGCAGAGCAACTCGTAGACGGTGACCGGTTCAGTCTTGCCGGCCACCCGGACCCGATCCAGCTCGCGGACCTCGATGAAGTCGCGAGCCATCTGGCAGGTGCGGGGGCCGATCATGATCGCCGTCTCGTAGTTCTTGTTGGCGCCCTCCAGCCGCGCCGCCAGGTTCATCCCATCCCCGATGGCGGTGTAGTTGAAGAGCTGGTCGCTGCCGACGTTGCCCACGAACATCACCGCGGTGTTCACCCCGATGCGGGTGTACACGTCCGGCAGGCCCTTCTCGCGGAACTCGACGCGGATGCGGTCCACCTCCGCGCGCGCCGCCAGGGCGCCCCGGCACGCGCGCAGGGCGTGGTCCTGGTGGCGCACCGGCGCGCCGAAGATGCAGACCACCGCGTCGCCGATGTACTTGTCCAGGCAGGCGCCGTGCTGGAGCAGCGCCGCACTCACCCGGGTCAGGTAGGTGTTGAGGATCTGCACCAGGCCGCGAGGGTCGTCCTTGTACTTCTCGGAGAAGGTGCTGAAGCCGCGGATGTCGGAGAAGAAGGCGGAGATCTCCACCGCCTCGCCGGTGAGCTTGGGCAGGTCCGGCTGGTCCGCGAGCTGCTCCACCACGGCCGGGGAGAGGTAGCGCTCGAACATCTGCTTCATGCGCTCGCGCTCGCGGTTGGCGAAGAGGTGGTTGGCGGCGATGGAGGAGAGGCTGGAGAGGATGCCCGCCGCCATCCCCATTGCCCCGTCCACGTGCACCCGGGTGGTGACCAGGATGAGGCCGCTGACCGCGAAGAAGCCGGCGTAGAGGACCACCGGCCAGGCGATCTCCACGAAGATGGAGCGGGCGCCCAGCACCAGCACCGCCGACAGCGCCGCCACCAGCAGCGCCAGGGCTATCGAGACCGACGGGCGCGCCTGGACGATGAACCCGCCGCGGAGCAACGAGTCGATTTCGGCGGCGTGCTTCACCACCCCGGGGACCGCGGAGGAGAACGGGGTGGCCTTCACGTCCGCCAGGCCGGGCGCGAAGCCGCCCACCAGCACCACCTTCCCGCGGAAGGCGCCGGGAGGGAGGTAGCGGGGCTTGCCCTCCGCCTTCAGCGCGCGGTCGTTGAGGACGTCGAAGAAGGAATGGCGCTGGAAGCGGTCCTCGAACGGCCCGCCGTAGTCGATCTCCGCGCTGCCGTCCTGGTTCACCTGGAGGGTGCGCTCGCCCAGCTGGAGCCGGCCGGGGGACAGGCGCAGCTCGCGGGCGCCCAGGAGGTCCGCCGCAGCCGCCACCGAGAGCGTGGCGAAGGTGTTGGCCCCGTCCGTGTAGGCGAAGCGGGTGCGGCGCATCTTCCCGTCGGAGTCTGCCTCGGGCTCCACCAGGCCGGTGCCCGCCAGCGCCGGGAGCACGGGCGCGGTGGGGGGCAGCGGTTCGGCCACGCGGAGCTGGCCCTGGAGGTCGCGCTCGCGGTGCAGCCATGGGAGATGGAGGCCGCCCTCCAGCGCCACCGGGAAGGCCAGCGCGAGCGCGGTCTGCTCGCGGGTGGGCGGCGGCAGCTCGGGCGCCTCCACGAACTCGTCGGAGGCGGCGGTGGGGGCCGCGGCGGGAGGAGGAATCTCCTGAGGGAAGCGGTTCTTCGGCTCCACGCGCGGGAGCGGGGCGCCGGTGGGGTTGGCGGCCACGCCCACGTAGACGGGGAGACGCCCGCGGGCGAGTCCTTCACCCAGGAGGACGTCGCCGGAGGAGTCGCTGGCGGGTTCGTCGAAGGTGAAGTCGAGGACGACGGCGCGGGCGCCCTCGGCCGCGAGGTGTTCGGAGAGGTGGAGCCAGGCGGTCCGGAAGTAGGGCCAGTTGCCGTAGGCCTGCCGGAGGCTGGGCGAGGCGGCCACCATCTGGAGGGTGCGGTCGTCGACCGCGACGATGACCACGTCCTCGGACTTCTGCGGGTGGAGGGTGAAGCGGGTGAGCCCGCGGTCGTACATGCTCTGGTCGGCGGAGCGCAGGCCGAGGACGTCCAGCGAGTCCAGGCGGGCGGTGAGCGCGGCGGCGGCGGTGGAGCTCAGCGCGATGGCGGCGGCGAGCTTGCCGCTCCGGCGGGCGCGGGCGGCCAGGCGGCGGAGCAGGTCGCGCAAGCGGTTCACCGGATCCCCACCGCGCTCAGGTCTTGCTGAAGCTGGCAGTCTTCAGGCTTGAGGGCGCGGAGCTCCTTCACCAGGGAGCCGAGGGTCTGTTCGCCGGCGCGGACCACCTCGGTCTGCTGCTCGATGGTGCCTTCGCGGACGGCGGTGTCGAAGACGAGGGAGAGCTGGGAGAAGCGCTTGGTGGCGGCGGCGACCGGCGAGGCGGCGTCGCCCTGGTAGCGGGCGGAGAGGGTGGCGAACCACTCGGTGATCTTGTTCCAGCGGGCCAAGGTCACCTCCTTGCGGCGCTTGGATTCGGAGGTGGCGAGCCGGTCGAGGGTGGGGAGGAGGGTGGCGAGGTCATTGGACTGGGAGGCGGGGATGCGCTCCAGCAGCGCACGGGCGAGGTCGTGCTGGCCGCCATCCTCGGCGGTGATGGCGGCGAGGCGGTAGAAGATGGGCCGCTTGCGATCGGCGGGGGAGGCGCGGCGGATGCCTTCGGCGGCCTGGGGCCACCGGTCGTGGCGGAGGTGGCCGGCGGTGGCGGGGAGGACGGCGGGGTTGGGGCGCGGGTTCCGGACCGGGGAGAGGTCGACGGGCTTGGCAGGCGGCTCACATGGGAGGCAGCCGGCACCGAAGCGGACGAGGCTGAGGCCGAGCTGGGAGTCGGCCTGGGCGTGGAGGAGGGCGGGGGTGAACGGGTCCACGCGGATGCGGGTGCGGATGGGTTCCTCGCCGGGGGCCTCGATGCGGACGGTGTGCTCGCCGGGGGTGAAGCGCCTGGGCTTCTCCGGGGAGCTGAAGGCCGGCTGTTCGTCGATGAAGAGGCGGGCGGCGCCGGCGGCCCAGAGGATGACCGGCGGCGCCTCGGCGCCCGGGAGCGGATGGAACTCCGTGCGCTGCGGGCCGCAGGCGCCGTCCGGCTCCAGGCCGAGCGGGTTGGTGCTCCCGGCTGCGACCGGGAGCGCGAGCGATGGCGCCTGGGCTCGCCGTTTCCGGAGCAACGCCAGTCCGCCCAGGGACGCGCTCACCAGGAGCGCCGCCCCCCCGAGGGCCAGGAACCAGCGGTGGCCGGGATCTGCCATGTGCTGGACAGTCTAGACGGCGGTGCGGGGGTCGAGCGCATGGGCGAAACCGCACTTCATCGGCGCTTCGGTTTCTCCTTCTTCTCCTTCGCCGCCGCGGGCTTCTTCGCTCCCGGCGCCTCCACCACCTCCAGCCGCTCGCGAAGCTTCCGGGTCTCCTCCTTGAGCTTGTCCAGCTCCTCCCGCAGCGACGCCACCTCCTTCGCCTGCGGCGCCCCTTCCCGGAGTGCGCGGGAAGCTTCCCGGGCGGACCGCTGCGAGCGCCCGTCGCGGTAGGGCGTCCCCTCGATGGGGTAGATCATCCGCCGGTCCCCCAGCGCCTGCGCCGCGTCGAAGGTGGCGAGCTGCACGCGGAACTGCGGGTCCCGCAGCAGCTCCGCCAGGAGCTCTACCGCCTCCCGCTTCTTCTCCGCCGGCTCGGCCAGCTTCCCCACCGCCGTCACCGCCTGCCGGCGCACGAACGACGGCTTCCCGTAGCGCGTGAGCGGCTCCACCACCTCCCACGCCTCCTTCTCCATCGTCTCCGCCAGCCCGTCGACCGCGCCCTGCGCGATGACGTCCTGGAACGACTGCCGCTTCAGCATGGGTTCGAGCACCGGGATGATCCCCGGCATCCGCAGCCGCCCCAGCGCCCGCGCCGCCTCCCCCTCCACGAAGTAGCTCTTGTCCCCACGCCGGCAGATGTCTCGCAGGGCCCGGAACACCTCCGGGTCCCGCTTGAACGACCCCAGCGCCGACACCACCGCCCGGCGCCCCTTGGGGTCCTTCAGCGCCACGTTGTCCAGCAGCGCCCGCTTTGCCCGCTCCGTCCGCACCTGCGCCAGCCCCCGCGCGATGGCCCCCTGCGTCCCCCAGAACTTCTCCTTCGGCAGCGCCGCCGCCAGCGCCTCCACCGCCTTCCGGGAACCGTCCTTCCCCAGCGCCAGCGCCGCCTCCGTCCGCGCCCGCGCGGGCTGCGCCTGCCGTAGCTCCTCCACCCACCACTCCACCGCCTTGTCCACCTCCAGCGTGCACAGCAGCTCCCGCCGCCCGTCCACCAGCACTTGCGACGGCTTCTGCGCGCACGTGAGGAAGAACTGGTGCTCGGGGCCGGAGACGCGCAGCTCGTGCCGCTGCACGTCGCCCCCCACGTGCACCTCGACCGGCAGCGGCAAGTCGAACATCGGCGCCGGGTCGTCCTTCTTCTCCGCCTTCTGGGCCTGCTTGACCTTGACCTTGAGCCGCCCCTCCTCCACCTCCCACCGGACCTCGACC
>DATBSS010000480.1:0-3737 GCA_036559665.1 Myxococcaceae bacterium | reverse complement strand
CATCGCCATGCGCCTGAACCTCGAGGCGGAGATGGACGCCATCAACCTCTACTCCGCCCACGTGGAAGCCACGGACAACGAGGAGGCCAAGGCCGTCCTCCGGCACGTGATGGACGAGGAGAAGGAGCACGCCGCGCTGTTCAAGGAGCTGATCCGGCGGCTCGACCCGGCCCAGGCGAAGCACGACGCCGAGGCGCCCCGGAAGTACCAGCTGATCGTCTCCGGCGCGCCCCACGAGGCGGTGGAGGCGGCGGGGGAGGAGGGCGAAGCGGGTGGCGGGGCCGGCGCCGGCGCGCCGCTCCCCGCCCAGCTCACCGTGGGGTCGCTGAGGACCCGCTAGGCGCGGGGGTGCCCTGGGCGGGGCGCTCGCCCCCCTCGTGGTGCACGTGCCGCTGCGGCGGCGTGGGGTCCAGGTTGCCGGCGGCGATGTAGACCACGTTCCGCGTGCTCCGCTTGCCGCGGTACATGGCCCGGTCCGACAGGTCGAGGAGCGCCTTGTCGTCGGTGGCGTGCTCGGGGAAGCTGGCCACGCCCACACAGGTGGTGACCTGGACGGAGAGGCCCTCGCCGGCCAGGAAGCGGTGGGTCTCCACGGTGCGCCGGATGCGCTCCGCCACCTTGAGCGCGCCGCCGGAGTCGGTGCCGCGCAGGAGGACGACGTACTCGTCGCCGCCGTAGCGGGCCACCACGTCGTTGTCGCGGACGCAGCCTTTGAGGATCCGCCCTACCTCCACCAGCAGGCGGGACCCCACCATGTGGCCGTGGGTGTCGTTGACGCTCTTGAAGAAGTCCAGGTCCAGGAAGAGCAGGCTGAACGGGCTTTCGGTCTGCCTGGACGACTTCACCTCGCGCTCCAGCACCAGCTGCAGGTAGCGCATGTTGAACAGGCGGGTGTGGTCGTCCAGGTACGCCAGGTCCTCCACCTCGGCGAAGCGGCCCAGGTTGCGGAAGGCGAGCGCCAGGTGCTTTCCGAGGAAGGTGGCCGACGACTTGGCCGCCTCCGGGACCTCGCCGTTGAAGAGGAGGACCGCGTGGCCGAAGGTGGTGCCGCCGTCGGTGGCGGGGAACGCCCAGGCGTTCTTGAACGGGGCCGGCGGGTCCGGCAGCTCCAGGGGCCGGTCGCCGGGGTCCAGCTGGCGGGCCAGCGCGGTGAGGAGCTGCTCCGCCTCCACGCTCACGCCCTGCGAGGACTGCACCGACTGGCCGTCGCGCGGGCGGCCGGCGATCACCACCGCCGCCGCCCCGGTGAGCTGCGAGAAGGCGGAGAGCGCGACGTGCATCAGCTTGTCGTGCTCCAGCGTGGTGCTGATCCGCTGCCCGGTCTCCAGGATCTCCACGTAGCGGCGGAGCGACTCGTTCTCCTTGAGCAGCGTGCGCGCGGAGAGCGCCCGCGCCACCGCGTGCTGGAGCGTCTCCGGCGCCACCGGCTTGACCAGGTACTCCGCCGCGCCGCTCTTGATCGCCCGCACCGCCGGGGCGACCTTGTCCAGGGCGGTGATCACGATCACCTCGGTGCCCGGGTGCGTCTCGCGCGTGTACTCCAGCACCTCCATCCCGTCGCCCTCGGGGAGGATGAGGTCGGTCACCACCGCGTCGAAGCGCTGTTCGGCCAGCGCCAGCTTGGCGTCGTGGAGCGAGGAGAAGGACGACACCTCGTGGCCGGCCGCGGTGAGGAAGTCACCGTAGATCGAGCGGGCCACCTTCTCGTCGTCGAGCAAGAGGATCCGGGCCACGGCGAAGGCTTAGCAGGACGGGGCGGCCGCTGCTAGGTTCGCCCCGTGGCCTTCGAGAGCGGACGGCGGCTGTGCCTGTTGTTCGAGGCCGGGGAGAGCCGCTTCGCGGTGGAGGCCACCGCGGTGGTGGAGGTGGCCTCGCCGGACGAGGACGGCAAATCCATCCGCGGGCACCTGGAGCTGTCGGACCTCTCGGAGCTGCTCTCCGGCCCGCCCGAGGTGCGGCCGGGCATGGGCGTGGTGCTGGACGTGAGCCCCACGCTGGCGGCGCGGGTGCGGCGCATCATCGAGGTGGCGGACGTGGCGCGCGACCCGTTCTACATGCTCCCCCCCGGCGTGCGCGACGCGCTGGCCGCGCTCGCCCGCGGCGCCATCCTCCACGGCGGGCGGCTCTACCTGGAGCTGATCGCCGAAGCGCTCCCCCGGCTGCCCGCCCAGCTGCCGACCGCCAGCCACCGGGCGGTGCTCTTGCTGGAGAGCCCGCCGGAGCGCGGGCTGATCTTCGAGTCGCAGGGGGTGCTCTACGGGCTGCCGCTGGGCGTGGTCTCCCAGGTGGTGCCGCGGTCGGAGTCCTTCTGCCTGCTGCCGTCGCGGCGGGGGCCGGCGCTGGGGCTGTTCCCGCACGCGCAGGCGCTGTGGCCGGTCTACTCGTTCGCCGGGCTGCTGGGCGGGCTGGGCGAACCGGAGCCGCTGCTGGTGCTGAGCGAGCTGGCCGGCCAGAGCGTCGGCTTCTGCGCCTCGCGCGTGCTGGGCGTGCACCAGGACTTCCGGAGGGCGGAGTCGCGCGGGGAGTTCGAGGCGAGCAACCTGCCACGTGGCGCACTCTTCCTCGACCTGCAACGCATGTTTTCTTGAAGCCGCGGTGAGCGGCGCCCTATTCTGGCCGGAGAATGCCGAAGAACCTGCTGGTCGCGGACGATTCCCTCACCATTCGCAAGGTGGTCGGGATGATCTTCTCTACGGAGGACTTCCAGGTCTACACCGTGGACAACGGCATCGACGCGATCCACAAGACGCGCGAGCTGCGCCCGGACATCGTCCTCGCGGACGTGATGATGCCCGGCAAGAGCGGCTACGACGTCTGTGAGGCCCTCAAGGCGGACCCCGGCACGCAGGCCATCCCGGTGGTGCTGCTGGCCGGCACCTTCGAGGCGTTCGACGAGAACCGGGCCCGCGCCGCCCGAGCGGACGACCACATCACCAAGCCCTTCGAGAGCCAGGTGCTGCTGGACAAGGTGAAGGCGCTGGTCGGCGTCAGCAGCACCGCGCCGGTCCAGACCTACCGGCCGCCGGTGGCCGCGCCCGCCCCCGTCGGCGTCCCCGTCCCGGGGGCCGCTCCCGGCGCGTCGCGGATCACCCGTCCCGGGGGCGTCCCCGCCGCCGGACCGGCCCCGGGCATGCCGCCCGGACAGCCCATGCCCGCCGGCATGCGCCCGGGCATCCCGGCGCCGGGCGTGCCCATGCCCGCCCCTGGAGGCGTCCCCGGCGCCCGCCCCATGCCCGGCATGCCGCCGCCCGGGATGCCTCGCCCGGCCGCGCCCGGCATGCCGCCGCCCGGGATGCCCCGCCCGGCCGGGCCCGGAATCCCCGGCGTCCCCGCCGGCGCCCGCCCGGGCATCCCCGGTGTCCCGGGAATGCCGTCGCCCGGGATGCCTCGGCCGATGCCGTCCGGCCCCGGCACGCCCGCCGGCGGAATCCCGCGCGGGGTCCCCGTGCCTCCCGGCGCGCGGCCCATGGGCGTCCCCGGCATGCCGGGGGTGCCGCCGCCCGGGATGCCCCGGCCGATGGCCGCGCCCGTCCAGCCGCCGCGGGCGGACCCGTTCGGCCTGGGTGCCCAGGCGCCGCATCCGCCTCAGCCTCAGTACGTCCCGCAGCCGCAGCGCCCGCGCCCGCCGGAGCCCCAGCCGCAGCTGGTGGTGGAGGAGCAGGCGCCGGTGCCGCGCGGCGCGGAGGAGATCTCCGTAGACGTGGGCGGCGGCCGCCCCGAGCCGCGGCGCGCCGACG
>DATBSS010000479.1:0-7380 GCA_036559665.1 Myxococcaceae bacterium | reverse complement strand
CGGTGCCCGACATCCCCGTCAGCCAAACCGTGAATCCGATATTCTGGGCCATGTTCTAAATGACTCCTAAGTGCCTGGATTTTCTTGGCTTTTCGCCAGCGGAAGGGCGGGCCGAAGTCAAATGACGAGGTCTTATAGACGAAAGCTTTACGCTTGACAATTTACATCGGGAAAGGCTGGCCGGACGGGCCTCAGACAAGCGAAACCAGGGTCTCCCGGAACTCGCCAGCCTCGTAGCGATAGCAACGGGCGTCGGTGGCGCGGCCCTGGTCCACCGCGACCACCAGGTAGCTCACCCCGGGGTGGAGGGGCTCTCCGTCTCCGTCCTGGAGGGCCTGACGGCGGTCCTCGGCGGAGAAGTAGGCGCCGGCGTCGACGTGGGAGTGGAAGATGCAGCAGATCTCCTCACCCGTGGCGTCGCACTCCCGCAGGACGGCGAGCTGCTCGCGCGGATTCAGCCGGTAGGCGGTGCGGGCGGTCCGCGGGTACGTCTCCGGTTCCTCCGCGCGGGCCCGGTCGTAGTCGTTCTCCATTGGCCGGACGCGGAGCGCGCCGTCCGCCACCCTCCGGAGCACCACCCCGCACCCCTCGTTCGGGGAGGCGGCCTCCAGGTGCCGGAGCACCGGGCCCAGGTCGTCCGGCAGGTCGGGGAATCTCACGCCGTCCTCCGCTTCGGTGGCGGCGGCTCCGGGAAGTACCGGTCCGCGCGGTCGGGGAAGAGGGTCACCACCACGCCGCGCTCGCCGCGGGACGCCAGGCCTTCGGCCACCCGGAGCGCGCCGGCCATGGCCGCGCCGGAGGAGTGCCCCACCGGCAACCCCTCCTCGCGGCAGAGGCGCTCCGCCATGTCCCAACCGCTGTCGGTGCTCACGGAGAGCTTCGCGTCCAGCGCCGCCTCGTCGTAGATGGCGGGCACGATGGAGGTGGGCATGTGCTTGAGGCCCTCCAGCCCGTGCATCGGCTCCTCCGGCTCCACCGCGACGACCTGGATCTCCTTCCGGAGCTCCTTGAGCCTCCGGCGCGTCCCCATCACCGTCCCGCTGGTGCCGATGCCGCAGACGAAGTGGGTCACCTCGCCGCGGGTCTGCTCCCAGATCTCAGGACCGGTGCCCAGGTAGTGCGCCAGCGGGTTGGAGGGGTTGGAGTACTGGTCCGGGTAGAAGTAGCGGCCGGGGTCCCTGGCCACCAGCGCGCGGACCAGCCGGATCGCCCCGTCGGACCCCTCCATGGGGTCGGACTCGATCAGCTCGGCGCCGTACGCGCGCGCCACGTGCTTGCGCGCCGGGGTGACGTTGGACGGCATCACCAGCGAGACCCGCAGGCCCAGCGCGGCGCCGAGCATGGCGTACGCCACGCCGGTGTTGCCGGAGGTGGAGTCGATCAGCGTCCCGCCGGGCTTCAGCCGCCCGTCCGCCTGCGCGTCGCGGATCATCTGGAGCGCGGCGCGGTCCTTCACGCTGCCGCCGGGGTTGAACAGCTCCAGCTTGGCGTAGAGGCGGACGCCGGCGAGGTGCCGGCCGATGCTCCGGATCCGCACCAGCGGCGTGCGGCCGATGGCGGCGGCCACCGAGTCCAGCGGCCGGGTCAAAGATGCTGCTCGCAGCGGGCCATCTGCAGCGGCGCGATCGCCCCGCTCTCCTCCAGCCACAGGCCGCCGAGCGGCTGGGAGATGCCCAGCACGCACCGCTGGAACGCCAGCGCCCCCAGCGCGCCCAGCGCCACTGAGGCCGCCGGGGACGGCCGGGTGGACTTGAACGCGGCGGTGCTCTCGAGGAAGCAGACGGCGCAGCCCTGGGCGGTGCGGTAGACCAGGCCGCCGCGGCCGTCCTCCGCCCAGCCCATCAGCACCCACGGCGGCGGGGTGATCGCTTGCGCCGGCAACTCCGCCAACAGGCCCATGGTGGGCGGTTCGCGCGCGGCGTCCGGGTTGAAGTCCTTGAGCGCGGACTTGAGGAAGCTCATGGCCGGCTTGCCCGCGTCCTCGGCGTCGAGGAGGAAGCCCACCTCCGCCGCGGAGATCTTCCGGCTGGGCGGGACGCGGACCGGGCCGCCGCCGGCCGCCAGGTAGGCCAGCGCCACCGAGTCCGCCGCGCCGCCCTCGCTGAGCGCCACCGCGCCCGCGTTGAGCAGCGCCTCCTGTCCCTTGCCGCCCACCTCGGGCAGGAGGATCTGGCGGGCGTACCGCTTGATGTGGCGTTCCTTGAGGGGCATTCGCGCGTCCCTTGGGTCCTGGGGTCAGCCCCCCGCGATGGCGGGGATGATGCTGATCCGGTCGCCCTCCCGGACCGGGGTGTCCAGCGCCTGGAGGTAGCGCACGTCCTCCTCGCCGAGGAACACGTTCACGTAGCGCTTCAGCTTGCCCTTGTCGTCGAACAGCCGCGCCCCGATGCCGGGGTGCTGTGCGTCCAGCGTGCGCAGCACCTCGCCCACCGTCGCGCCGGCGATCGACACCTCGTCCTGGTTGCCGGTGAAGGTCCTCAGCGGCGTTGGGATCCGTACCTTGGCCATCAACCCATCTCCTTGACGCGCTTCTTGCGCAGGACGAGGCGCCACACGCCCTGCCCGTCCGGCTCCTCCTGGAGGCTGACCACCTCGTGGCCCTCCTCGCGGGCGCTGCGAGGGATGTTCCGGAGCGGCTCCGGCCCCTGGAGCCGGACCTCCAGCAGCTCGCCCGCGGGCAGCTCCTCCAGCTTCAGCTTGGTCCGCACGTAGGTCATGGGGCAGACCTCGCGCGTGATGTCGACCTGCGCCGTCATGCCGCTGCACCGGAGCAGGCCGGGCAGTCGGCGGCCTTCTTCACCGTCACCTGCCGGGCGGTCAGCGTCCGCCCATCCACCACGTGGAGCGTGGCGGTGCCGGCCGCCGCGCCGCCCTTGAGCTCCTGGAGGCCCAGCATCGCCTGCAGGCCGCCGATGACGCCCGCCATGGACCCCAGCACGCCCGCCTGCGCGCACGACGGAGCGTCCTCGCCGGAGGGGACCGCGTCGAACAGGCAGCGGAGGCACGGGCCACCGCGGCGGATGGCCATCGCCTGGCCCTCCAGCCGGAGCACCCCGCCGTAGATCAGGGTGACGCCGGCGCGGACCGCGGCGTCGGAGAGGGCGAACTTGTCGGCCGCGCCGTCGGTGCCGTCGATCACCAGGTCGTGCTGGGGGAAGAGCGCGGCGGCGGCCTCCGCGTCCACCTTGATCGGCTGGGTCTGGACCTCCAGGGACGGGAACGCGGCGCGCAGGCGGTCCGCGGCGGCGGTGACCTTCATCTGGCCCACGTCGGAGGAGCGATACCAGAGCTGGCGGTGGAGGTTGTGGAGCTCCACCCGATCCGGGTCCACCAGCGTCAGGCGGGCGACGCCCGCGCGGGCGAGCCCCAGCGAGGCCGGGCACCCCAGCCCGCCGGCACCGACCACCAGCACCCGTGCGTTCACGCCCGCGGCTCCATGGACGCGCTGAAGTAACGCTCTCCGCTCTCCAGCGCAAAGGCCAGGACGGCCTGGGACGCGGGGCGCGCCGCGGCGGCCTGGAGCGCGGCCACTACGTTCGCGCCGGTGGCGGGGCCGACCAGCAGGCCCTCCTCGCGCGCCAGGCGGGCGGCCATGGACGCGGCCTCGGCGGCGGGCACCTCGGGGGCGGCGAGCACCGGGACGCCGGCGCCGTCCAGCGCGGGGGCCAGGAACGGGGGCGCCACGATCAGCGCCAGGCGCGTGGGGGGTTCCAGGGCCTTCACCCAGGCCGCGACCTCCGCGCCCAGCGTGGCGCGGAACGAAGCGATCATGTCGGGCGAGGGCGCAGGCGGAGCGCTGTGGGTGGCTTGAGCCACATCGATGGCGGGCTCCTGCTCCACCCATTCCGCGCCGAGGAGGCGCAGCATCTCGCGCTGTTCGTGCGTCGGCGGGGCCGTGAGCGTCACCTGGCACGGCTTCCCCCGGACGCAGGCCGCCAGGGCAACCGCGATGGCGCGCTCGGGCCTGGCGCGGATCGGGCCGGCGTCCACCAGCGCCGCTCCGACCCGGTCCTCGACGGAGCCAGAGGGGTTGAGGTGCTCCAGCTTGAGCCAGATCTCCGCGCCGCCGTCCGGGCGCACGCGCTGGAGCCTCACCGTCGGCGTGAGCCCGACGAGATCCAGCAGACAGTCGCCTTGCCGCGCAGCGTCCATGGCAGCGCGCAGCGTGCTACGAAGCCGGCATGCTCCGCCACCTCGTTCCGCTCGCCCTCGCCGTGGCCCTCGGGTCCGGTTCGACCTGCAGCTCCGAGACCTCCAGTTCCCAGCCCGGCACCAAACCGGAGTCCTCGCAAGCGACCGGCACCGGCCTCGCGGCCGGGGGTGACGAGACGAAGTGCGTGGACAGCTGGCTGGAGCAGAACCACCTGGACCAGTACGGCAACAAGGCCGGCACCATGTACATGGGTGGCACGCCGCTCTTCGACGAATCCTCCGGCAAGACCACGGACCGGCTGGAGTACATCTACCAGGGCCACCCGGAGGCCAAGACGGCCTGCCACAAGTAGCCCGGCGCGTCGTCTTTCATCGGCCGCAGGCTACACTCACGGACCCATGGCCGAGGCCGCCCAGGCGCTGGGCACCAGCGCGTCCCCCCCTGCCATCCCTTCGGCGGCGAGCGGGGAGAAGCCGGCGCTGGACGCGCAGGTGAAATGGGAGCACGAGCGGTTCGTGGCCCGCGCCCGGGCGCTCTTCTATGCGCGGATGATGTTCCTCTCGCTGGGCCTGCTGATCCTGGCCGTCCCCACCTGGGCCAACTACTTCGGCTTCCAGACGCCGATGGCGTTCGCCTGGTACTTCTTCATGCTGGGCTACAGCGTGGCCAACTTCATGCTGATCGACCTGCCCCGGGTCGGCCGCTGGGTGACCTACGTCACGCTCTGCCTGGACCTGGTGGTCACGGTCATCCTGATCGTCCGCCCGCGCGTGGGCGGCGGCCTGCAGAGCCCGCTCCTGGCCAGCCAGCTGGTCTTCACCACCCTCTTCGCCATCCTCTACCCGCGGCCGCTGGCCATCCTCCCGCCGCTGCTCGCCCTCCCCATCACCACCCGCCTGGACCTGTTGCTCAACCGCTCCGTCACCGCGATCGAGCTGCTCACCGTCCTCTGGTACAGCGGGCTCAACGTCATCGTCGTCTACGTCGTCGTCTACCTGAACGAGCGCGAGTCCACCGCGCACCGCGAGGTGATGCGGCTGCAGGCCGACCTCAAGGAGATGGCGGTGGTGGAGGAGCGCAACCGCCTGGCGCGCGACATCCACGACGGCCTGGGCGCTTCCCTCTCCTCGCTGATCATCCAGTCCGAATACGTCCTCGGCCTCACCCGGGACGAGGCGGTGCGCAAGGAGATCGGCGAGCTGAAGGCCTCCGCCGAAGACTCCATCGAGGAGCTCCGCCGCTCCCTGCGGATGATGCGCGAGGACTTCGAGCTGGCCACCGTGGTGGACGAGTACGTGCGCACGCTGCGCGACCGGACCCAGCTCCAGATCGCCTTCGAGCGCACCGGGGTGGAGCCGCACCTCCCGCCCGCCGACCAGCTCACCCTCTTCCGCGTCCTCCAGGAGTCGCTCTCCAACTGCGCCCGCCACTCGGGGGCCAGGCAGGTGAACGTCTCCCTGCGCTTCGCGCTCGACCACGTGGAGCTGGCCGTGCGCGACGACGGCAGGGGCTTCGACCCGGAGGCGCCGCGCGCTGGCCACTACGGCCTGCTCAACATGCGCGAGCGCGCGCGCAAGAGCCACGGCCAGGTGGCCATCCAATCCGCGCCGGGCGCCGGGACCACCGTGCGCCTGACGCTGCCGTGCCGGACGGGCTGAGCGGAAGGAGGCGTCGCACGCGTGGAGCCGGTGCAGCCGATCCGGGTGTTCGTGGTCGAGGACCAGACGAAGATCCTCAAGGCGCAGCTCCGCCTGCTGGAGTCCCAACCGGAGCTCCAGATCGTCGGCACCGCGCTCTCCGGGGAGGCCGCCCTGGAGCAGCTGCCGCAGGCCGCGCCGCACGTGGTGCTGCTGGACCTGGGCCTGCCCGGGATGAGCGGCATCGAGGTCACCCGGAAGATCAAGGCGGACCTCCCCCGCACGGAGATCCTCATCTTCACCATCTTCGACGAGGAGGACAAAGTGCTGGAGGCGGTCCGCGCCGGCGCCTCCGGCTACCTGCTCAAGGGCGCCTCCGCGGACAAGATCGTGGAGGCGATCAAGGAGGTGCAGGCCGGCGGGACGGTGATCCAGCCCAACCTGGCGCGCCGCCTGCTCCGCCACTTCCGCGTCGGCGAGGGCGAGCGGCCGCCCGAGCCGCCGCCCCCCGCCCCCGAACCGGAGAAGCGTTCGCACCCCCTCTCCCAGCGCGAGACGGAGATCCTCCAGCTCATCGCCAAGGGCGTGTCGAACACCGAAGCCGCCCAGGCGCTGGGGCTGTCCAAGGCCACCATCCGCACGCACCTGGAGCACATCTACGCGAAGCTGGAGGTGACCAATCGCGTGGAAGCAGTGACCGAGGGCATCCGCAAGGGGCTCATCTCGGTCTGAGGTCTGAAGGTCCGCCCGCCGGGAAAAGAACGCGGCGGGTCCCGGGGATTGCCCCGGAACCCGCCACCACCCGCCGCTCCCCCACACCGGTAGGGGAGCGCCGGTTGACCTGTGACTAGAAGGTGCTGCCCACGGAGATGGTCCCGGTGTACCGGCCACCGCCGGTCGTGCTCCGGTTCACCAGGTCATCGGCGAACATGATGTTGTAGTCGAGGCGCGCGTCGGCGGTGAAATGCCCGAGGTACGCCCGGACCCCGCCGCCCAGCGGGATGTTGCCCGAGGTGTCGTCACTCAACCCGGACCCCGTCGCACGCACGTGGTACCAGTTCAGGCCGATACCACCCAGGAGATACGGCTGCACCGGGGTGGAGGTCAGGCCGACCGTGGCCACCACCTGCCCGCTGTTGCGGACCACGTCCGCGCCGTTGACGTCGAACCCCAGGGTCGACCGCAGCTCATTGGTCGCGCCGGTGTACCCCAGCTCCAGCCCGAAGACCTTGCTGGGCTTGAGCCCCGCCGTCACCCCCCACGTCGGGCCAATGGCGAGAGAATCCGAGAGGCCACCGGTGTAGCCCTCGATGCCGCCGCCCGCCGTCACCGTCACGCCCCGCATCACCGACCGGTCTTGCTCCGTCGGGTAAGCGGGGTCCTCCACAGCGTCCTTGGCCAGCGCCGCCCCACCGACGAGGCTCAGCACCAGCGCCCCTGCGAACAGCTTGCCTTTCATCGAACCCTCCTTGTGGCTCCGATTCCCCTCGACCGGAAACGTTGGCGCGCAAACGGGTCGCGGCAAGGCACCGCCGCCGCCATGTGCGATCGAAGCGGGCGCGCGCCCGGGCGCGCGGAGGGCCGCCGTCC
>DATBSS010000478.1:0-1675 GCA_036559665.1 Myxococcaceae bacterium | reverse complement strand
CGGACGTAGCTCTCGAACACGCCCGCGGTGGACTCCTTGTGCAGGAGCTGGCTCCGCTCCGCGTACCGGCCCCGGAGCCATTCCTTGAGGGTCGGGACGCTCCGCTGCCCAGGCGAGCCGAGCTGCGGTGTCGTCGAGCCCTGGGGCTGGGCGCGCTCCAGCTCCAGGAGCAGCTCGGCCCGGACGCGCTCCGCGTCCACCGTGGCGCCCTGGACCCGGCGCGTGACTCGCTTGCCCTGGCGCGCCACCTGGACCACGAACTGCCCTGGCGCCACCTCCAGAATCCCTGACCTCTTCTTGTGCTTTGCCATGGTGAACCTCCTGACGGAGCGCCTGTGTCACCTCTTCAAGGTGGAAGCGCAGCGACCCGCCGATCTCGTAGAAGGGAATGCGCCGACCGCGTGCCAGCCGCCGCACCGTGGACGGGTGAACGCCAAGGGCACGCGCCAGGGTGGCGGCGTCCACGAGGCGGGAGTCCTCGGCGGGGCGGAGGGCACCCCGCTCATCCATAGCATCGGCCTCGCCGGATGGGATGAGCCGAGGCTGGCCCTTCGTCACGACCCGCACCTCTGGGCCTTGATGTCCGACTCGACTTGATGGATGCGCCGAGTGGCCAGGCCGTGGAACGTCGGGTCGCGCTCGATCAGGAGCGCGTGGCGGCGTAGGAGGAGGGCCGCCTCGCCCGTGGATCCGGAGCCGGCGAACGGGTCGAGCACCTCGTCACCGGGCACCGTCGCCACCTCCACCAGCCGCTTGAGCAGGCCAAGGGGCTTCTGGGTGGGGTGGACGCGCCCGGGGCCGCCGGGCGAGCCGAACGTGAGCGCGTTCGTCATCTCCTCGTCGCTGAGGAAGTTGAACGTGTCCGGGCCGGGTCTCAGCGCGTAGACGATGTACTCCAGCGCCGAGCGCCACCCGCGCTTGCGCACCGAGGGCGCGGGGTTGGGCTTCACCCACCCAAGCAGGTAGGGCCGGGGCAGGGCGAAGCCGGCGCGCTTCAGCGCCAGCACCCAGTGCGGGAGGAGGCGATCCCCGGGGAAGAGGAACAGCGCGCCGCCGGGACGCAGCAGGCGGAACAATTCCGGCGCGCAGAACGCGATGAGGGCCTCAGCGTCCGTCTCCGACAAGTGGTCCCACTCGCCGGCGTCGCTGGACAAGGGCACGGTGCCAGCGCGCTCCCGCGTCACACCGTCCTGCGACACGCCGTAGGGCGGGTCCGTCACAATGGCGGCGAAGCGCTCCGCGGCGAGCGTGGGAAGCACCTCGCGGGCGTCCCCGAGGAGTACGTCGGCGCGCGGCACAACCGCTTGGGCCAGCACGGCATGCGCCCGCCGCTGTTGCTCGCGTCGCAGCTCGGCCCACGCGCCGCCGATGGACTTCCGGCCGGCGTCCACCGCCTCCAGCAGTTCCGGTCGCTTGCTGGCCACCTCCGCCAAGCGCTCCAGTTGCCTGCCGGAGCCGAGCCCCACTGCGGCGGCCAGCAGGTCGCTGGTGCGCCCCACCTCCGCGTCATTTGTCGCGGAGGTTCCACCGGCCAGTTGTCGCTCGCGGGCCCGGCGAACGTACAGCGGTTCCAGGGTCTGGGCCTCCCGGAGCCGCTGCGAGGCGGTCTTCTCGCGCGCGTGGTTGGCCGCGATGAGCAGCTCCGCTTCGTCCTCCGGCGCGACCTCCATCACCC
>DATBSS010000477.1:0-12498 GCA_036559665.1 Myxococcaceae bacterium | reverse complement strand
GCCTGGTCCACCGCGACATCAAGCCGTCAAACGTCATCGTCACCCCCGACGAGCAGGTGAAGCTGCTCGACTTCGGCCTGGCGGTCCCCTACCGGGCCCCGGCGCAGCGCTCGGGGGAGGGCGGGACGCCGCTGTACATGGCCCCGGAGCTGTTCGCGGGCGCCCCGGCCTCGACCCGGAGCGACCTGTACTCCCTGGGCCTCGTCCTGGCGGAGCTGCTTACCGGCGAGCGGCCCTTCCGCCGCTGGGGGCGGACGCCGGAGGAGGGCCTGGCCGCCGCCGGCCGCGGCGCCGACCCGGACTTCCTGGACCTCGTCGAGCGGTGCCTGGACGCGGACCCCGCGCGCCGCCCCGGTTCGGCGGAGGCGCTGGCGGAGGCGCTCCGGCGGCTGAGCGACGCCTTCCCACCGGACGACCGGCTCCCGCCCGGGAACCCCTACCGCGGCCTGGCCCCCTTCGAGGAGGAGCACCAGACCACCTTCCTCGGCCGTGGCGACGACATCCGCGCCGTGGCGGAGCGGCTGGTCCGCGAGGCGGCGGTGCTGATCGCCGGCGATTCCGGCGTGGGGAAGTCCTCGCTCTGCCGGGCGGGCGTGCTGCCCTTCCTCGCCGCGCGGGCTCGGGAGACCGGCCACCCGCTGGCCAGCCTCACCCTGGTCCCGGGCCGCCGCCCCCTGCAGTCGCTGGCGGTGGCCATCGCCCCCCGGCTGGGCCGCCCGGAGGCGGCGATGCTCCAGGCCCTCCACGACGCGCCCCTGAACGTCGCCCGCGCCCTGCGCGAGTCCGCCGCCGCCGGCCCCGGCGGGCTGGTGCTGTTCGTGGACCAGCTCGAGGAGCTGAGGACGCTGGCGGAGCCGGCGCACGCGGAGCGCTTCGCCACCTTCCTGGGCGAGCTGGCGCTCCCGGCGTCGCGGGTGCGCCTGCTGATGGCGGTGCGCGGCGACTACGTGACCAGCATCGGCGCCCTGCCTCGCCTGGGGGACGTGGTGCGGGGCGCGTTCCACCTGTTGCTCCACCTCTCCCCGGACGGCCTGCGCGAGGCGGTGGTGGGGCCGGCCCGCAGCCGCGGCGTGGTGTTCGAGTCCCGCGAGCTGATCCAGGAGCTGGTCCGCTCCGCCGAGGGCCCCGGCAGCCTGCCCCTGCTCCAGTTCGCCCTCGCCGAGCTGTGGGACCGGCGGGACCGGGGGCAGCAGCGGATCACCCGCGCCGCGCTGGTGGAGATGGGCGGCGTGGCCGGGGCGCTCTCCCGCCACGCGGACCGGGTGCTCAAGGTGCTGGACCGGAGGCAGGTGGACGCGGCCCGCCTGCTGCTCCTCCAGCTGGTGACCGCCGAGCGCACCCGCATGGAGCGCGCCGAGGAGGAGCTGGCGTCCGCCTCCAACACCCGCCGGCGCGACGCCCTGAGGGCGCTGGTGGAGGGCCGGCTGGTCCAGGTGCGCGCCGAGGGCGGCCGGGTCACCTACCAGGTGGCCCACGACGCGCTGATCGCCGGCTGGGCGACGCTGGGGAGCTGGCTGGACGAGAACCAGGGGTTGATGCCCATCCGCCGGAAGCTCGAAGCGGCGGTGGAGGAGTGGATGCGGATCCGGCGCGAGGAGCGCTCCGCGGGACGCCGGCGCCGGGTGGGCCTGGGCCGGGCGCCTGGGCGCGACGCGCTGGCGGGCGCGCGCCTGCTCGCGGAGGCGAGCCGCCTTGACCCGGAGTCCCTCCTGCCTCGACAGCGCCTGTTCCTGGAGCGCTCGCGGCTGGCCGAGCGGCGGCGGCGGCAGGTCCGGTGGCTGGCCTTCCTGGCGCCGGCGGTGGCGGCCGTCGCGGTGGCGGTCGGGCTCCTGCTCTACATCGCCTGGCAAGCGGTGAAGGCCGCGGACGTCCTGACCGCCGGTGCGGGCCACAAGCTGGAGCTGGCTCGGGGCGAGGCGACCCGGGCGGGCGGCCGGCGCGACGAGGCGATAGCGCTCTTCGACGGGCATGCGCTCGCCGGCGGGCTGGGGGCGCCCGAAGATCTCTTGCAGGCCGCCGGGGACCGCTGGAGCGAGTCGCTGGAGTCGCTGGACCGGGCGAGAGCGGCCTACGCGGAGGCGGATGATCTGCTCAGGCGCGCGCTCCAGCGTTTCTCCGGTCATGTCCTGGCGCGGCAGACCCAGGTCTCGCTGCTCCAGGAGCGGATCCGGCTGGCGGAGCGCTTCTACCAGCCGGCGGTCGCGGACACGGCCCGGCTGGAGCAGCTCGTCGCCGGAGACTCCAGCCTGGAGTCCTTCCTCTCCGCCCCTGCGACGCTGGACCTGGAGGTGGACCCGCCCGATGCCGAGGTGGAGATCCTGCGGGTGGAGAGCGACGGCGCCGTGCGGCGAGCGGTCCCGGCGCCGGACATCGCGCCCGCGCCGCTGGCGGTCCCCCTGAGAGGGCTCCAGCTCCCCGCGGGATCGTACCTGCTGCGCCTGCGCCACCCCGATCGCGTCGCTACGGATCTCCCGCTGCGGCTGACCCGGGACCGGCGCACCGAGGCGAAGGTGCCGCTCCCGCGCACCGTGCCGGCAGGGTACGTCTACGTGCCGCCGGGCTGCACCCTGTCCGGGAGCGGGGGGAGCGAGGAGATGCGCTCCCTGCTCAACAGCGCCCCCCTGCACGAGGTCTGCCTGGGCCGCGGGTACTTCATCGGCCGCACCGAGGCGACCTGGGGCGACTGGATCGAATACCTCGACAGCCAGCCCCCCGGTTCCCCGCCGCGGCTCCGGCTCGAGCAGCCGCGGTACAACGCGGGCAGCACGGCGGTGACGCTCCAGCATCGGCCGCGAGAGGGATGGGTGTTCTCCTTCCTGCGCCAGGGGTCGCCGCCACTGCGCGCCGCCGCTGGACAGGCCTTCCGGTACCCCGAGCGGAGCCGGAATGCGGTCGCGGACTGGGCTCGCTTCCCGCTGGTGGGTGTGTCCGCTGACGACGTGGCGGGGTACCACTTCTGGCTCAGCCACACCGGCCGCTTGCCCGGCGCGCGCTTCTGCACCGAGTGGGAATGGGAGCGCGCCGCCCGCGGCGCCGACGACCGGCCCTACCCGCACGGAGACCGGTTGGCGCCGGACGACGCCAACATCGACGCCACCTACGGCCGCCGCCCGGGGACGATGGGGCCGGACGAGGTGGGGTGGCACCCGCGTTCGAGGAGTCCGTTCGGCTTGGAGGACATGGCCGGGAACGCGTTCGAGCTGGTGCGCCCCGCGACGGAGAGCCTGGGGCGCTTCGCGCTGCGCGGCGGCGCCTGGTACTACGACCGCACCGCCGCGCTCATCGCCAACCGCCAGCCCGGGGATCCCGCGCTCCAGGACTCCACCGTGGGTGTGCGCGTCTGCGCGGATGCGCCATCGCTGTAGGAGGTCCGCACCTGCATAGCCCGGCCGCCCGCCGGCTCTCCCCGGTGTAGCGACGAGCACCGGGAGGCTTCACGTGAGACGGCGAGCGACGAGCGGAACCCTGCTGATCCTGATCCTGGCCGCGGCCTCGTGGCCGGCCGGCGCGAGCGAGCCCTCCCGCGAACGGTGGGAGCGGAGGTGCCAGCCGCCGTCGCCGACGCGGGTCATCTGGCCACAGGGCACCGCGCTGTGGGGGACGCAACCGCTGCGGAGGGGGGACCCGAACAGCAGCGTGCTCTCGGCAGTGGACGCCGGTGGGCCGGAGGGCGGGCTCTACCAGCTCCGGGGTGGGCGGATCGTCCCCGGCCACGGCGAGGTGGTGGGGGCGGTGATGCGGGGGGAGGCGAGCGACGGGAGCGCGGTGGAGGTGGCGATCTGCGGGGAGGAGCCGGTGGCCTCCGAGCCGGACATGGCCTGGTACCGGGTGCAGATCTGGAACGCCGTGAGCCAGGAGTGGGAGAACCCGTGCGCCAGCTCGCGCGCCGTGCCCGACCCGCGCGCGCTGGCGGTGGGCGGGACCTGGGACCGGACCGGCGCGCACCAGGACGCGCCCGGCCGGATCACCCTCGCCTGCGAGACGGGGGCGATCGCCAAGTGCGTGCGCTGGGGCTACAAGCCCTGGGAGGCGGCGGTGGGCGGGCCGCTGGCGCCGCTGCACCAGGCATGCACCCGGATGGCGCGCGCCGACTACTGCGGCAACGGCGAGAGCCACACCCGCGACGGCACGCCGATCGACCTCTACGACGCGCGTGGGGTCCTGGCGCGCACCACCCGCGCCACCGCGCTCTGGCAGCCTGACCGGGCCTCATTCGAGGCGGCCTGGGGGCCGGACGGGGCGGTCTGCGTCGCCCGCGCGCGCGACGATCGGCCGCTCGGCACCATCCAGCGGGAGTGCCCCGGGCGCTTCACCGAGGGCGAGGTGGTCGATCTGGGCGGCGGAGACCGCTGCGCGCTGCGGCAGGGCGCCGCCCCGGTGAAGGAGGCGCTGCTGCGAAACCGGTCGTACCAGGCCAGACGTGAGGGGGGATGAATGCACTGGATCGAGCGAGAGCGGGACCGGGCGCGGACGGCGCTCCGGCTGATGATGTTGTTCGCGGTGGCATCCGTGGGCCCGGCCCGGGGGGGCTCTGCCGGTGAGACGGGGTCGGGCCCACGGATGCTGGAGGGGGAGGTGGACGAGGCGCGGCGCCTGTTCGACCGGGGGCAGCACGCGCAGGCGGGGGCGGCGGCGCGGCGCGCGTGCGAGCGGCGGGAGGCGGCGCTGGGCGAGGGGCCGGAGCTGGCGGAAGCGCTGAACCTCCTGGGGGACGCCCAGGTCGCCTCGGGAGACTTCGCCGGCGCGGAGCGGACGTTGCGGCGGGCGCTCGCGATCCGGGAGGCGAAGCGGGGTCCGCGCAGCGCCGGGGCCGCCGAATCCCTCAACTCGCTGGGCGCGCTGTACTTCGTCCAGGGCCTGTATGGCCGCGCCCAGCTCCAGTTCGAGCGCGCGCTGGACATCCGGCAGGACGCGCTGGGCCCGGCCGCCCCCGAGGTGGCCAAGACGCTGCACAACCTGGCCTCTGTCTTCGCCGCGCTGGAGCAGCACGGGCGCGCGGAGCCGCTGGTCCAGCGCGAGCTGTCCATCTGGGCCTCCGCCTCCGGCGACCACCGGCCGGAGATCGCCTTCGCGCTCACGCTGCTGGGCAACGTCTACCGCCGCCAGGGAAGCCATGACCGCGCCCGGCCGCTGCTGGAGCGCGCGCTGGCGCTGCGGACGGCCGCCCTCGGTCCGCGCCACCCGGACGTGGCCCAGGCGCTGAGCAACCTGGGGAACCTGGAGCGCGTGGAGGGACGGTACGAGGCCGCCCGCGGCCACATCCAGGAAGCGCTGGCGATCCGCGAGGCCACCTTCGGCCCTCGGGACTTCGAGACCAGCAAGTCGCTGTACGACCACGGCGTGGTGGACTGGAGCGATGGCCGGTACGGCTCGGCGGTGTCGTTCTTCGACCGCGCAGTCGCCATCGCGGAGGAGCGTCTCAAGGATCCCCGCGCCTTCCTGGCCGACACCCTCCGGGGCCTCCCCAACGCGTACGCGGCGCACGGGATGTACACCCATGGCGAGCCCTTCCACGACCGCGGGCTCACGGCCCTGGATGGCGGACTCGCGAGCAACCCGCTCGCGGACCCGCTGGCGTTCCTGGCCATGCTGGGCCTGATGGGGCGGTGCGAGCGGAGCTTCCAGCGTGCCCGGGAGATCCACGCGGAGGCGTTTGGCCCCGGCCACCCGTTGGTGGCGGAGGACGTCTACGACCTGGGCGCCTTCTACCTCAACACCGGCCGCTACGACCTCGCGGAGCCGCTGTTCCGCCAGTGGCTGGCCGTCGGAGAGAAGGCGCTGGGGTCCGACCACCCGTTCGTGGCCAAGTCACTCTTCAACCTCGCCCAGGTGATGCTGGCGCGGGGCCGGCT
This sequence comes from Myxococcaceae bacterium, assembly GCA_036559665.1. Taxonomy (GTDB): domain Bacteria; phylum Myxococcota; class Myxococcia; order Myxococcales; family Myxococcaceae; genus DASRBA01. The sequence continues at coordinate 6,646 of DATBSS010000477.1, read as the reverse complement.
TCAGGAGGCGCTACCGCTGCTGGAGCGCGGGCTGGTGATCTCCGAGAAGCGCCTGCGCGACGAGGCGCTCGACTTCTCGTCCGCGCGGATGGCCTCGTTCCTGGGCCAGTTCCAGGACGACGAGGTGCTCCTCTACACGCTGCTGCGCGAGCATCCGGACGACGCCCGGGTGCGCCGGCTGGCCCTCGCCACCGCCCTGCTCCTCAAGGGCCGCACGTTGGAGGAGGCGGCCGCGGTGGCGCGCGACATCACCGGGAGCTTGACCGCCGGAGACTCGGAGGCGCTCGCGAAGCTGCTCGCGTTGCGGACCGAGCTGGCCGAGGCCGCGCTGGACGGGCCAGGGGAGCGCACCGCCGCCGGGCACGAGGCGCGCTTGAAGGAGCTGGCCGCGCGCTGCGACGCGCTGGAGGGTGAGCTGGCCCGGCGGTCGGCGCCGTTGCGGGCGCTCCGGGCGCCGCCGCCCGCGGACCAGATCGCCGACCGGGTGGCGGCCGCGCTGCCCGAGGGCGCCGCTCTGGTGGAGTTGGTCGCGTACGCGGCGCGGCCGCCGGTGGCGGGTCCGAGCACGGCCAGGGCCCCGGCGGAAGGCGCGCTGCGGTACCTGGCGCTGGTGCTGCTCCGCGACGGGCGCACCGGCGCCGCGGACCTGGGCCCGGCGGAGCCGATCGACGCGGCCGCGGCGCGCCTGCGCGACGCGCTCTCGAGGAAGGACGCCGGTTACCTGCCGATGGCGCAGTCGCTCCACGCGCTGGTGATCAAACCGCTGTTGCCGTTGCTGGGCGGCGCGCGGCACCTGTACGTCGCGCCGGACGGACAGCTCTCCCTCGTTCCGTTCGCCGCGCTCCACGACGGGCAGCGCTTCCTGGTGGACGCCTTCGACGTGACGTACCTCACCTCGGGCAAGGATCTCCTCCGGCGCGCGGGCGACCGCCTCGCCGCCCCCGCGGGCGAGCTGGTGGTGGTGGCGGACCCGGACTACGGGGTCGAGCCTCCGGAGAGCGCGAGGACCCCGGCGCTGGTGACGCGCGGCCCCTCCTGGGACCCGCTGCCGGGGACGCGGCTGGAGGCGGAGGCGATCCGCGCGCTCTTCCCCGGGCGGGCGCGTGTGCTCCTCGGGCGCGACGCCACCAAGGAGGCCCTGCTGGGGCTGCGCTCGCCTGCCGCGCTGGTGGTCGGCACGCACGCGGTCTACCTGGACGACGGTGCGCCTGCCGAGCGGGCGCGGGGCGTGGTGGTGGGGACCCGCTTCGGCCCGCCCCCGGCGCCCGCGGATCCACTCCTGCGCTCGTGGCTGGTGATGGCGGGCGCGAAGGAGGGCGGCGCCGGCCAGGGGATGATCAGCGCGCTGGAGCTGGCGGGGATGGACCTGTGGGGCACGCAGTTGGTGGTGCTCTCCGCCTGCGACACCGGGCTGGGGGAGGTGCGCCGCGGCCAGGGCGTCTACGGGCTCCGGCGCGCCCTCTTCATCGCCGGGGCGGAGACGGTGGTGATGAGCCTGTGGCAGGTGAACGACGACGCGACCGGGGCGCTGATGCAGCGCTACTACCGGAACCTGGCCGGAGGCGGAGGCCGCACGGGGTCGCTCCGCGAGGCCATGCTCGCCGTGCGCGCGCAGAAGCCGCACCCGTACTACTGGGCGCCGTTCATCGCCGCCGGCATCGACGCACCGCTGTCGATCCCGCGCGCCGCGCCCTGAGGGACTTCGAGCCTGGGCGCGACGTCCTGGTCCTCTCGATCCCTCTCTGTCGTATAGAAGTAGGCGTGCAAGTCGCCCTCCAGGAGATCGCGATCGATTTGAAGAGGCCGCTCGTAACGGGTCGCGGCGTGGTGGAGCGCCGCCGCGGGTTCCGCGTCGAGATCCGCGAGGGTGCGTCCGTGGGGCTTGGCGAGGCGACGCCGCCCGAGGAATTCGGTCATGACACCGCGGAGGCCGCTGAACGAGCGCTGCAGGGGACCTTGGCAGCGCTCTCGGCCGCCGCGGCGCCTGGGTCGATCCCTGAGATCCGTGCGCTGATGTCGGGGCTCGCCCCGCTGGGGTCGTCAGCCGCCGCGCGCCACGCCGTGGAGTTGGCGCTGCTCGATCTGGTCGCGGCGACCCGCGGTATCCCGGTGCGCGTGCTGCTGTCCTCCGACGCTCGTACGCGCGTCCGTGTGAACGCGCTGATCACGGGCGACGAGGATGCCGCCTCAGCCGTCGCCCGTGGCTTCGAGACGCTGAAGCTGAAGGTCGGTGGCCAGCCCATCGCCAACGATGTCGAGCGGGTCAAGGCAGTCCGGGCCAGGGTAGGGCGCGCGCCCAAGCTGCGGATCGACCCGAACGGCGCCTGGTCCGAACCGGAGGCGATCCGCGCGCTCCAGTCGCTGGCCCGCTTCGATCTCGAGCTCTGCGAACAACCCGTGCTCGATCCCGACGCGATGCTCCGCGTCCGAGCCGAGACGCGCATCCCCATCGCCGCGGACGAATCGCTGGCGCTCCCCTCCTGGCAGCCCGCGTTCGCCGCCGGCAACGTGGACGTCCTCGTGCTCAAGCCGATGGTCCTGGGCGGCCTCCTCCCGGCGCTCGATCTCGCGCTCGAGGCGCAACACTCGGAGACCGGCGCCTACGTCACCTCCAGCATCGACGGCGAGATCGCCCGCGCCGGAGCGGCCCACCTCGCCGCCGCCATCCCGCAGACGTCGTGGGCCCACGGCCTCGCGACGGGCGATCTCCTCCGTGACCCTGGTCAGACCTCCTGGCTCACCCCAACGCGCGGCGAGATCGCGCTGCCGGACTCGCCGGGCCTGGGGTTGGAGCAATGACCAACCCGGATCGGCTCGCGGTCGTGGGGGCGGGGATCCGGTGGACATCCCGCGGCCTCGATCTCGAAACGCAGCGCTGGGCCGACCAACTCTCCGCTCGCGGGATCACCAGGGGCGACCGCGTCGCGCATCTCTCTCCCATCGCGCCGGGCACCGTGGCCCTCACGCATGCGATCTGGCGCCTGGGCGCGGTGACCGTCCCGCTGAATACCCGCCTCACCGCCGTCGAGTTGGCCCCGCAGCTCGAAGCGCTCTCGCCACGCCTCACGCTCGTAGATCCCGCGTTCGCCGATCGCCGCTCACTCGAGGGTGAACGCCCCCGGCGTCCGTTCACCCCCCGCGCCGATTCCACCGCGGCGATCCTCTTCACCTCCGGCACCACCGGCCGCCCGAAGGCCGCGGCCCTCTCCCACGCCAACCTCCTCGCCGCCGCGCGTGCCTCCGCCCAGAACATCGGCGGCTCCCCGGACGATCGCTGGCTCCTCTGCCTCCCGCTCTTCCACGTCGGCGGCCTCACCATGCTCCATCGCTGCGCGACCTACGGCGCGGCCCTCTTCCTCCACGACCGCTTCGATGCCGAGGCCGTCAGTCACGCCATCGACTCGGACGGCATCACCCACATCAGCCTGGTCGCCACGACCCTGCGCCGCGTGCTCGACGCGCGCGCCGGCCGCCCCTTCCCGCCCACCCTCCGCGCGATCCTGATCGGCGGTGGCCCTGTCCCCGCGCCCCTGCTGGCCCGAGCGAAGGACCTCGGCGCGCCCGTCCTCCAGACCTACGGCCTCACCGAGTCCTGCGCCCAGGTCACCACCGAGCGCCCCGGCGAGGCGGATGGCCTGACCGCCGGGCCTTCGCTCCCCGGCCTCCAGGTCCGGATCGTCGACGCGCAGGGCGCATCGCTCCCACCCGGCGCCACCGGCGAGATCGAGGTCTCCGGCCCCACCGTGTTCCAGGGCTACGTGGACGACGAATCCGAGACCCACCAGATCCTCTGGAAGGGATGGCTCCGGACGCGCGATCTCGGCTCGCTCGACGACCGCGGGCGGTTGAGCGTGGCGGCGCGCCGCACCGACCTCATCATCTCCGGAGGGGAGAACGTCTACCCGGCGGAGGTGGAGTCCGTGGTGCTCTCAGCGCCGGGAATCCTCGAGGCCGCGGTGGTCGCTCGCCCCGACGACGAATGGGGCTAGGTCCCCATCGCCGCGGTGGTCGTCGACGAAAGCGCCTTCTCCACCGGCGCAGCGGATCGCCACTGCCGCGCGCATCTCGCCGGCTACAAGGTCCCTCGCCGCTTCGTCGTCGTCCCGGAGCTCCCCCGCAACGCCGCGGGGAAGATCGATCGCGCCGCGCTCGCCGCGCTCATCGGCGCAAGCCAGTAGACAGTTCGCCGCCGGGCCCCCTTTACGGTGTCGGGACGTCTCAGGTAAGGAGCGCCCCCGACGATGGCCCTGGACACCGCCGAACGCATCGCCCCGACCCTGCCTCAGTTCGAGGAATCCGAGCACCAGGGAGGGCACCGGTACTCCACCGCCATCGCCGCCGACCCGACCGCGGACCGGGTCAAGCTCCAGATGCGCTGCCCCGCCTGCGGTACGGAGTCGGAGTCGGTCACCACGCTGCTCCGCCAAGAGCCCACCGGCCACACCTTCACCCCCGGCGACCGATGGCCACTCCGTCCCGACCGGATCAACAGCTACTGGTTCTTCGACGTGCGCCGGCCGGGGCCGGAAGGTGCCCTCACGGTGTTGGACGGCGACTGCTGCCACAGCTGCGGCGCCGACCTCTGGTTCGAGCTGACCTTCGAACGGCAGCAGCTCGCCCGCGCCCGCCAGGTGGCGCTCTCCCGCCCCGCGCTGGAGCGGGCCCACGTGTGCACCACCCGCATCGCGCTGGTGGCGGCGGCGCTCACCGGCGAGCAGCCGCACCGGATGGCGACCGAGGACGTGTTGGCGGTCCTCCGCGCGCAGCTCGCCCGCCGCGACGAGATCGCCTGAGCCGCCGCCCCGAGACGGCTGCCGGCGCGGTCAACCCAGCCCGTTCGTCTTCAGCACGCGCTTGGCGAGTTGGAGTTGCTCCTCGCGCTCCTTGAGCGCCGCCTCCAGCGTCTTCACCTGCGCGCGCAGGGAGGCGATCTCCCCCTCGCGCCGCTCGAGCAGCCGCTGCAGCTCGTGGTTGGCGCCCTCGAGCTCGGCCAGCGCCTCCTGCCCGCCTTCGCCGGCGTCACCCGGCCCGCGCTCCTCCTCGGCCGCGGTGCGGGCGCGAGGGGGGGGAGGGCGGGGCGCGGTGGGGCGCTTGGAGGACTCGCCCCCGCCGTAGCGCGCCTTGGCCCGCGTCGGCTCTGCGCCGATCGTCATGTCCTCGTCGTCGAAGGGGTTCGGCCCCGGGGGGGGCTCGGTCATCATCTCCGGGGGAAGGTCGAACTCCTCCCCGACGCCGGGCTCCTGCTCCTGCTCATCCTGTGGCGCCTCCTCCTCCGAGGCTGCCGCGGGTCTGGGCTCCTCCACCGGATCGCCGGCCGCGTCGATCAGCGAGTCGTCGATCATCGGCTGCTCGCCGGAGCCACCGCCGCCCCGCTGGGGGCCTCCCTGGTCGCCTTCCTTGAACCACCGGCGGACCACTGATGGATCGTCATCGCCGGCGTTGCGCGCCTCCGGCCTCGCCTCCATCTCCACCTCGGTGCTGCTGGCCGGCTCGTCGCCCAGCGCCTTCGACGGCCTGCGCACCGGAAGGGACGTGAGCCCCGCGGCGCGGGGCTCCTTCTTCACGCCCGATCCGCCCTTCTTCGGCTTCTGCTCGACCTTCTGTTCGATGGGGTAGAGCACCGGAGCCGGCATCTGCAGCTGCCCGTCCGGCGTCCGCCGCAGGCTCCCCACCAGCTCCTGGAGGGCCTCGCTGGCGACGGGATTCATCTTCCCGAACTGGATGCGGAGGCCCTGGGGGAGCTTGGTGCGCGCGGCCAGCTCTGGGGTGATCACCCCCACCACCCACCCCGACACGGTGAGCGCCTTCTTCATCCCCGGCTTCACCAGGTCGAACGCCAGCTTGGTGCCCACGGGCAGGAAGCGGTCCGTCCTCACGAAGACCCCGCCCACCGAGATGTTCTGGACGGTGCACCCGGCGTTGTGGCCGTTGAGGCGCAGGTAGGCGGCGACGCCCTTGCCCTCCACGCGCGGGTGCTTCCGCTTGTTCGAATCGGCCATGTCCGGACGCCGGGGGAGAGAGCCCGAGAGAAGGCGGATGTTAGTACGGCTTTCTCCCCGCCGCCGCTTCCGTTGCGTCCTTCGCGCCGCCCTGCTATCGCGCCGCCCACTTCGAGGAGGCACATCCATGGCAGCGCCGGCCGGAGAGAAGATCACCCTCAAGAGCGGCAAGCTGGAGGTCCCGGATCGCCCGATCGTCCCCTTCATCGAGGGCGACGGCACCGGCCGCGACATCTGGCGGGCCTCGCAGGCGGTGTTCGACGCCTCGGTGGAGAAGGCCTACGGCGGCAAGCGGAAGATCGCCTGGATGGAGGTGCTGGCCGGGGAGAAGTCCTTCAAGCAGGTGAACAACTGGCTCCCGGACGAGACCGTCCAGGCGTTCCGCGACTACCTGGTGGGCATCAAGGGCCCGCTCACCACGCCGGTCGGCGGCGGCATCCGGTCGCTCAACGTCGCGCTCCGCCAGCTCCTCGATCTCTACGTGTGCCTCCGCCCGGTCCGCTGGTTCAACGGCGTGCCGAGTCCCGTGAAGGCGCCCGGCGATGTGAACATGGTGATCTTCCGCGAGAACACGGAGGACATCTACGCCGGCATCGAGTGGGTCGCGGGGACACCCGAGGCGAAGAAAATGATCGCCTTCCTGCAAT
>DATBSS010000476.1:0-3841 GCA_036559665.1 Myxococcaceae bacterium | reverse complement strand
CCACCCTCATCGTGCTCCCGGACTCCGGCACCCCGAAGCCCGACGCCGGAACGCCGCCGCCGCCTCCTCCGGATGCAGGGACTCCGGACGCCGGGGGGCCCATCGGGGCCGGGCCATGGCCCACGGACGCGGTGAAGAACTACTCGTCCGCCTACAACCTCGGCTCCATCCAGAGCGCCGGCCTGGACGACGGCTTCAACCTCTGGGTCCTCTCCGGCAGCCGGATCGGCGTGCTGCGCCCGGGTGACGCGACGCCGTCCTGGAGCGAGAACCTGGGACAGGCGGCGCTGGGCTTCACCTCCTCGGTCATCTGCGGTGGCCGCCCCGGCCAGGCCTTCGTGGGCTACGTGACCGCGGACCCGGGCAGCACACCGGACGACCCGAACTACGACCCGAACGGCTTCCGCCGCTGGTACCCGTCTGCGGGCGACCTGGACTCGGTGTTCATCGACTCGAACGGCGCGCCCGCGCTCGAAGAGCACATCAACCTCTACAACTCGAACGACCTGCACTGGAACGAGGCCGCGTCCATCCTCACCTGCCTCAAGGTGGTCCGGGGCCCGGCGGCCGGCGACGTCTTCACCGGCAACAACCACGGCACCACCCGCCTCCGCGCCTCCAACTGCGAGGCCGCCGCCGTCTCCCAGCCGCGGCACACCGGCTACCGGACCTGCTACGACGACCACCGCCACCCGGCCTGGTACGCGGACAAGGCGGCCGGCACCTGGGTTCCGGACGAGCGCGCCTGCACCTTCAACGGCGGGAGCACCGAGTGCCGGTTGATGATCGGCTACAACTATGCCCTGGGCGTGGCCCAGAACGGCGACGTCCTCGCCGCCAACGACTACAAGTTCGGCATCGCGCTCACCACGCCGGACCCGTCGCTGGACCAATGGGACCAGTTCACGGAAGAGCCCTGGCGCCTGGAGTTCTATGTCCCGGAGCTGAGCCCCATGGAGACACCCGACTTCTGGCGCGGCTTTACCCAGGCGAAGGACGGCCTCTACTACCTGGGCTCCAAGGACTCCGGGCTCTGGCAGCTCACCGCAACCCTGAAGCCGGACGGCATCCACCTCAAGCCGTCGTTCGCCCCCGTCTCCGGCGCGCCGGGCGGATCCATCTCCGCGCTGGTGGCCACGGACGACGGCTCCGTGTTCGTGGGCACCGACGGCGGCGGGCTGTGGCGGATGACGCCGGGGAAGACGTTCGAGCGCGTCTCCGGCGTGAGCGGCGCGCGGGTCCGGCAGCTCGCCTACGACCCGCGCTTCACGCCCAGCATGCTGTTCGCGCTCACCGACGCCGGGCTGTTCGTCCTGCGCGGCTGGTGACTACCGGGGCCCCGGCGCCGGCGTGCCGACTACCGCCCGGTCGAAGAGCGCGGTGGCGATGGGGGTGGAGAGCGAATTCACGTTCGCCACCCGGATGGCCGCGTCCGAGATGGCGTACACGTAGTCGTCCGCCATCACGCTGCGCGACACGGACGGCCGCCAGTACCAGGTCCAGTCGTTGTACGTGCTGCTCATGTACACGTCGGCCATGTTCAGCGAGCCCTTGCTGGTGAACCCGGTGGCGGGGTCCACGCCGAACACCCGCAGGTCGCTGGTGTACCAGTCCCAGTAGTTCCCGGAGCCGTTGCCGGTGTAGTCCCAGAACGGGATGGCCAGCAGCTTGCGCGCGCCGAAGTAGTTGAACGCGTGCGGGTCCCAGAGCGCCTGGCTCCACCCGTAGGCGGTGCCCACCAGCTGCGTGAACGCCTCGCGCGGGTGCGCGAAGTCGCTGATGTCATAGAGGCTCAGCCGGATGCTCCGCTCCTGCCAGTTCTGGCCGGTCGGGTCCGTGTACATGCCCAGCGCGAGGATGGTGTTGGCGTCGATGGGGTGCAGGTACGAGGAGAAGCCGGGGACGTGCAACTCGCCCACCCGCCGCGGATTGGCCGGGTCGGAGAGGTCGAAGGTGAAGAATGGGTCGACCTGGCGCGCGGTGACCACGAACCCCTTGTCGCCGATGAAGCGGGCGCTGCGGATGGACTCGCCGGCGCCGACCTCCTCGCTCCGCCCCACGACCTGCAGCGCGCCCGACTGCTCGCCCAGCACGGCCACCCGGTTGGTGGTCTTCATGACGCCCCAGCGGTTCTGCCCGGTGGGGTCCTCCTCGCGGGTGGCAATGGTGGTGGCCACGCGGAAGAACCCGTTGGCGTCCTCGTCCATGGCGTACTGGTCGACGATGTGGCCCTCCACGCCGCCCGAGGCCACGTAGCGCGCGTTGGAGGGGTCGGTGATGTCGAACTTGTGCAGGTACGTGTAGTCGCCCTGCCCGGGCTCCGGCCACCACCACCAGTGGCCCGAGGCCACGTAGAGCGAGCGCTGCGAGGCGTAGATCTGCCCCGGCTCAGCGATGACCGAGGTCCGCCGCAGGCGCGGCGCGCCGCCGTTGGACGCGATCGCCGCCGCGCTCAGGTCCAGCGTCCCCACCGTGGTGATGCCCAGCTTGGTGGGCGCGTTGGTGCGGTGGAACTCGCTGCAGTCGTAGCCCAGGTCGTGCACCTGGCCGTTCGCGTCCCGGTAGCTCGAGTGCGGCAGCCACTGCTCGATGTGGGAATCCCGGATGATGCGCTCGTTCTGCGCCTCCAGCGCGTCGATGGCGCGCACCCAGAGGTCGTGGTCCTGCGAGAAGGCCGGGTCGTAATCCGGGTACCAGCGGACGCCTGGCGGGTAGCGGAAGGAGTCGTTGAGCACCATGCGCACCGACGAACCGATCCGGCGCGAGTTGGAGTAGTTCCCCGGCTGGAAGAGCTCGCCGGAGACGTGCGGCGAGGCCATGTTGCTCACGTCCACCACGGTCACCTTGGTGGTGTTGCCGTAGTAGTACCCGCACCACATGGGCGAACAGGCCAGGTCCGCCGCGAAGCCCGTATTCGCGAACGGGTACGGCTCCCAGACGGTGGAGAAGACCACGACGTTGGGGCCGTCCAGGTACATCTCCCGCGGCCAGCCTTCGATTTGCAACCTGGCGGTGTTGTGGAGTTGGTCCGCCGGCCAGCTCTGGCTCAGGTAGAGCGTGTCGCCGGAGAGGACGAAGATGCGCGTCCCGTCGTTCTTGACGAAGTCTGCCTCGTCCACGCCCCCTACCTGGGTGTTGGTGGTGGTGTAGGCGGAGGGCCCGGCGGGCGACGCCGGGGGACCGCCGGCGGCGTCGAAGTCCACTTCCCCGCGCAGGCCCCAGTACCAGTACCCCTGCTTCTGCTGTTCGAGCTGGGAGCGCATGTCGAGGATCGCGGTGTCCTCGATGTACTGCTCCAGCTCGCTGCAGCCCTGGAACGCCTGCAGCGCGACGCGGTTCTGGATGGCCTGGTTGGACGGGATGCCGTTGCTGCACCCGGCGAGGGCCACGGCCACCACGGCTCCACCAACTACGGAGGGGATTCGCATGGGGTCGCCGCTGTGCCACCCCCGTGCCAGGGCGAAGGCCCCCTCGGTCACGGGATTTCAGCAGGTTGCGCCGGCCGGACAGTCAGAAAGCTGAGGCCGCCGGGCGCCGGGGCCAGAAATCCGTCAGCCCGCGCCCAGCCGCCTCACTCCTTGGTGCCGGTGAGCAGCTTGTTGAAGCGCTTGGAGATCTCCGCCATCTGCTCCGGGCTGCCGGCGCGCAGGGCGGCGCGGCCCAGGTCCAGGAGCGAGCGCACCGAGGCGACCGCGGAGGTGGCCTCCGGGCTGGGGTTCTCGTCCGCGCTCCGCTGGAGCAGCTTGGCCAGCTTTTCTCCCCGGTCCAGGAGCCGCTTGAAGTTGTCCGCCGCCTGCTCGCGGGCGCCCTTCTCGGCCACCACCGCGTAGTCGCCCTCTTC
>DATBSS010000475.1:0-24694 GCA_036559665.1 Myxococcaceae bacterium | reverse complement strand
TCTCCACGCATAGAGCAGCACGAGCGCACCATTCCACAGCCACGCCCGGACGCCACCCTGCCGGTCGGGGCACCGGCCGCGGCGCGGCGCTTGACGCCCCCGCGGGGGATGGCGTACCTCGCTCGGTTCCTCGCTGGAGGTCTGCTGTGGTCACTGTCCTCGTCTTGGTTTCAGCCGCGCTGGCGGTCACGCTCGGCCTGTTGATGTTCGGCCCGAACCGGGGTGGCGCCGCCCTGGGGGAGCTGGAGGCGAAGCTCGACGCCGAACAGAAGGCCCACCAGAAGCTGGCCGCCGACCTCGACAAGAAGCGCAAGGACGGGGACGACCACAAGTCGGAGCTCAACGACCTGCGCGACCAGGTGAAGCAGCTCAAGAAGAAGGTCCACGACCAGAAGGAAGCGGACAAGGACGGCCAGGACCTGGTGAAGGCGCGCCAGGAGGTGGAGCGGAACGCGTCCGTCCAGCTGGAGATCGTCCGCACCGAGCTGCACGACGCCCGGCAGGAGGCCAGCCGCCTGCGCGCCGAGCTGGACATGGTGCGCGGGAAGAAGGGCGGCCGCACGACGGGCGAGATCCCCGTGCAGGCCCAGGCTGCCAAGGAACATGCCCCCGCCCCCCAGGTCGTGGAGCAGCGGGTCATCCGCGAGCTGTCGCCGCAGGAGAAGGAGAAGATGGAGCGCCTGGAGCACCAGTCGTCCAAGGACCGCTCGCGCGCGGCGGACCTGGAGCGCGAGGTGAAGCGCCTCAAGTCCAAGGTCGACACCAATCACCGCGTCTACACGGTGACCAGGGGCGAAGCGGACCTCCTCAAGGACAAGTTCAAGGCGCTGGAGAAGCGTCTCAACCGCACGCTGCTGGAGAAGGACCTGCTGCGCCGGGCGATCAAGGACCTCGAGAAGAAGACCGGGCACTCCGCCGAACGGACGGAGCTCACCGCCGACGAGATCGCCGCCTCCGACCGCACGGTGGACGAGCGCATCGCCGCCGAGGCCGCGGAAGCCGCCAAGGCCCAGGAGAAGCTGGCCGCCGCCGAGCCCGCCAAGCCCGTCGAGAGCGGCGAACCCGCGCCCGGGCCCGCCGCCGCCGCGAACCCGGAGACGCCGCCAGCCGCGCCCACCGCCCCCAGCGCGTAGTCGGCCGCTTCCGCCGGTCTCAGTCCAGCGGCGCCGGCGTGAAGATGTACGCGTCCTGGAGGACCTCGACGTCCGGGTTCTGCTGGTCCACGCCGCCGGCGATGAGCAAGGTCCCGTCCTTCAGCGGCGTGCAGGTGTGGAAGAACCGGCCCCGGGCCAGGCTGGGCAGGCCCAGCACCGAGGGCGGCCCACCGGTCGACGACTGGACGATCAGCTCCACGTTCTCCATGGACCGCGCGGCCAGGTTGAAGTCGGCGCCGCGCCCGCCCGACACCAGCACCCGCCCGTCCGGCAGCGTGGCCGCGCAGGCGTCCCCGCGCGCAATGCCGATGTTCGGCCCGGACGAGACCTGGAACTGGGGCCGGCTGACCACTACCTCGGTAGAGGCCAGTGGCGAGACGCCGGTGATCTCGCTCAGGTTGCTGTAGCCCCCCGCCGCCACCACCCGCACCGGGTCGCCCACCCAGCTCAGCGCGGGCGCACGCCGGGGCTCCAGGAGCCGCGCGGTGCTCAGCAGCACGAAGGTGCTGGTGGGGACGTCGAACCCGTAGAGGCGGACCTCGTCGGAGACCGCCACCCCGTCCGACCCTCCGGCCACCACCACGTACTGCCCACCCTGCACGGCCGCCGTCCCCATCTGCACCCGTCCCAGCTGCTCCCCGGGCACGTCCGTGAACACCGTACGCGCCGGGTCGTACCACTCCAGCGCCAGCGCTTGCGCCCCGCCGATGGTGATGCCGCCCAGGAACAGCACCCGCGCGCCCGAGTCCGAGATCCCCCCGTGCTGCGAGCGCGGCCTCCCCAGGTCCAGCAGCCGGTACGTCCGCGCCTGCGGGTCGAACAGAAGCGCGTCACCCCTCGGCCGCGGCGTCGGGTCGGCGCCGACGTACGTCTCCCCGCCCGCCAGCAGCACCTTGCCGTCCTCCACCAGGTTGGCGCTGTGGAACGCGCGCGGAGACAGGACCGGGCTCTGCTGCGCGTCCAGTGACGCCAGGTCCGGCAGGTCCGAGAAGCCGCCGGTGGCGGGGTCGAACAGCTCGGCGTGGATGCTGGCCACGCGGTCGCCGGTGGCAAGATTGAAGCTGAACCCGCCGGCGATCAGCACCTTCCCGTCCCGGAGCACGGTGGCGCTGTGCCCGGCGTGCGGCCATCCCATCTTCGTGCACGACTCCGGCGAGATGGAGAGGCTGATCGGCAGCAGCGAATTCTTCGGCCGCAGGAACACCGTCAGGTCTTGTGGCAGCCGGGCGGGGATCCCCGGCACGTCGAAGGGCAGCGTGCGGCCCAGGGAGACCAGCAGGCCGCTCCTCGGATCGCCGTTGTAGCCGCGGACCTCCACCACCCGGTTCGCCCCCACCGGGATGGGCGGGAGCGTGAGCTGCCGGGCGGTGGCCAGCCCGCTCACCTCGATGGGCGCCGCAATCCCCGTCCCGGTGACGCGGAAGAGGAAGTGCGTCACGCCTTCCATCGGCGAAGGCGCCGCGCAGGAGTCGGTGATCAGCCTGAGCTGGTACTCCGTCTCGCGCGGACCACAGCCGGCGGCGGCCATGGCGGCCGCGAGCGCGAGCCAGCGCCGCCCACTCACCATCGAACGGTGACCGTCCCGCTGATCGGCCGGTTCGCCTGCACGATGGCGTAGGTGGCGCCGCCCACCACCAACCCGGCGCCGAGGCCTACCAGCGTCCATCCCCACCACGGCACCGTTCCCGCCCACTGGTCCAACGTCTCCGGCGGGCGGTCATCGTCCCGGTTGCGCCGCTCCCGCCGCTCCGATCGCTCCTGTCTCGAATCCTGGCCTGACGCCGATCCACTCGTGGACCCCGAGCCGGCCGCCGGCGGCCCCTCGGGGATCAGCCTCGGCCGCGACGCCTCGCGAGTCGCGGGGTCGGCGCGCGCCGTCTCCAGCGGCGAGGTGCCGGTCGGCGGCGGCCGGACCTTGAGCGACACCGGCAACACCGCCGGTTCGCCGAAGGCGCGCATGTTGGCCACCAGGTTGTCCGCCAGCCGGAACGACTCAACGTTGGCACCGTTCATCAGCTCGTCCATGGAGCGCTGTTCGAGGACGTTGAACCCGCCCCGCTGCGCCGAGTAGAGCGCGCTGGCCAGCACGAACCGGTGGTCCTCCGAGTGCAGCAGGATCCCCACCAGCGCGTACTGCGCGTCCACCGTCTGGCAGTAGGCGCGCAGCCGCTGCTCGAAGGCGGTGTCCAGCACCACCGGCGCGTCCGGCGGCACGGTGCTCATCAGGGCCAGCTCGGCGGCGGTGGTGAACACCGCCTGCACGCGGGCCTCCTCGTTCGGGATGATCTCCACCGCCTGGCCGAAGCGTTCGCCCTGGGTGCCCTCGACCTGAACGACGTGCTCGCCGGCGTAGATCTTCGGCACGCTCGCCGGGACCGGCCCCACCAGCCGCCCGTCGACGAACACGCGCGCGCCCGCCGGCCCGTCCACCGCCAGCGCGCCGCGCCCGCCCCGCTCCAGCCGGTCCCGCGCGCGGTCGGCGAAGCGCAGGAACACCGGCGGGTATTTGCCCGCGGGGAGCTTCACCCCCGGGTCCAGCCGGATCAGGTTGCCCAGGGCCCGGTCCGCCTCCTTCTCGCGCCCGAGCCGGAAGGCGGCCACCGCGATCTGGAGGAACGCCTCGTTCACCATCGAGAAGTCGGTGGTCGCCGGGTCGCCCAAAAGCAGCGTGACCCCCTGGTAGTAGTCGGCCACCGCGTTGCGCAGGTCCAACTCGCGCATCTCCTTGCGGGCCTTGTCCATGGCCGCCACCCCCTCCGGGGCGGGCTTCGCGCTGGGCATCTTCGGCTTCTGCCCGGACCGCAGCGGCGAGAGGAGCTGGAAGTCGGTGTCGCGGGTCTTCAGCTCGTCGATCAGCAGGCCGTTGAGCTTGACCCCATACTTCTCCAGCACGCCCTCCTGGGGGCGGACGGGGAGCGGGAGCAGGCGGGGCACGGGCGCGGCGAGGGCCACCCCGTCCCAGGCGAGCAGGAGGGCGAGCAACAAAGCGACCCGCCGGCGAGCAATTGGCGCCATCCGTCGCCATACGATAGCGATTGTCCCCACGGCTGTCCCTCGGGGCGGCCGCCGGAAGGGAAACGCGAAGGCGCATGAAGCTGTCGCTGGCCACACGGAACTTCCTCGGGTACGCGGTGGTGCTGGTCACCTTCGGGGCGGTGTCCGTCTTCTCCGTGGCGGAGATGCACCGCAACCAGCAGGAGGTCCGGCTGGTGAGCCAGGGCTACCTGCACCTCTCCCAGGACGCCGCCGCCATGGAGACCCTCCAGAAGAACCGGGTGCGCGACACCGCCCGCATCCTGGAGGAGCAGAACGCCGACGCCCGGCGCGCGCTGGTGCGCCTGTCGCGGCTGTACTTCCCGCCCCTGATGGCGCAGCGCCTCTCGCAGGGCCACCAGCGCGCGGAGGCGCTGCTTCCCATGGCGCCGGGCTCGCAGGTCGGCCACCTGCGCGACCTGGTCAACATGGTGGGGCAGCTGGAGGCGCACTACCGCGATTACGAGGCGGCCCTGGAGAAGGTGTTCGCCGAGGTGGAGCGAGACGCCCCGCTGCCCGCGGAGCTGCAGGTCCGCACCCAGCGGCTCGCCACGCTGGAGGCGGCCGTGGACCGCGACGTCCGGCTCCTGGAGGCGGCGGTGGAGTCGCGCATCCGCGAGCAGGTGGACGTGGCCGAGCAGCGCGAGCGCAGCAGCGGCCTGCTCATCATCGGCCTCTCCGTGCTGGCCATCGCCGTGGGACTGCTGGCCACCGCCATCTCCGCCCGCACCCTGCGCCCGGTGCGGATCCTCACCGAGGGCGTGATGCGCGTCAGCCGCGGCGACTACCCGGCGCAGCTGGGGTTGAAGGGGGACGACGAGATCTCCGTCCTCTCCCGCGAGTTCGACGCCATGGCCCGCTCCCTGCGCGAGCGCGAGGCACAGCTCCGCGAGAAGCAAGAGGCGCTGCTGCGCGCCGAGCAGCTCGCCGCGGTGGGCCGCATCTCCGCCCAGATCGCCCACGAGGTGCGCAACCCGTTGAGCTCCATCGGCCTCAACGCCGAGCTCCTGGAGGAGGCGATCTCCACTGCCCACTTCGAGACGCCGGAGCAGGCGCGCGAGGCGCGCGACGTGCTTTTGGCGATGAGCCGGGAGATCGACCGCCTCACCGAGGTGACCGAGCAGTACCTGCGCATGGCGCGCCTCCCCACGCCGCAGCTCCAGCCGGAGGACGTGAACGAGCTATTGGACAACGTGCTGAGCTTCTCCCGCGAGGAGATGGAGCGCTCCGGCGTGACCCTGGAGCGGGCGCTGGACGACTCCGCGCCGCGCGCGCTGCTCGACGAGGGCCAGCTCCGGCAGGTGTTCCTCAACCTGCTGCGCAACAGCCGGGAGGCGATGCCGGAGGGCGGCCAGCTCAAGGTCCGGTCGCGGGCCGAGAACGGCGCCGTGGAGGTGGTCTTCCAGGACACCGGCCGCGGGATGACCCCGGACGTGAAGGAGCGCATCTTCGAGCCCTTCTTCTCCACCAAGGAGGGAGGCACCGGCCTGGGCCTCGCCGTCAGCCAGCAGATCGTCCAGGCGCACGGCGGCTCCATACGCTGCGAGAGCGCCCCCGGCCAGGGCACCACCTTCGTGGTCCGCCTCCCGCGCGCCTAACCGTCTGATTTCCGGGCGAGACCACCCTGACAGACCATGTGGTCTGTGCAAACGGTCTGGCCGTGCAGTATGAATGCGCGGTCCATGCCTCGCCCCCGCTACGAGCGCGCCGCCCCCGAGCTGAAGACGGCCATCCTCGCCGCCGCCCGGAAGGAGCTGGCGCGCTCGGGCTACGAGGGTGCCTCGCTCAACCGCATCCTCGAGGAGGCGGGCCTGAGCAAGGGCGCCTTCTATTACTACTTCGACGACAAGGACGACCTGGTGGCGACGGTGCTGCTGGACATGTACCGGCCCGCCGTGGAGGGGCTCGACGACTTCACCAACCCGCGAACGGTGAAGGAGTTCTGGGCGGCGGCGGAGCGGCTCAACCGCCGGCAGCTCGACGCGATGGAGGCTTCGCGGGAGTCGATGGAGGTGGTCTCCTCCCTGGGGCGCGCGGCGCTCGCCAACCAGGCGCTCGCCGGGAAGATCCTGCCCGCCTTCGCGCCCCTGGTGACCGCGTTCCTGAAGTTCCTGCGCCGGGGCCAGGAGCTGGGCGCCGTCCGCAAGGACCTCACCCCCGAGGTCATGCTGGCGGTGATCACCGGCATCAAGGAAGGGCTGGGGCGCTCGGTGCTGCCGCCGCAGGGCGCCCTGTCGGCCCAGGACCTGGAACGCTTCGTGAAACTGGTCTGGGACCTGATCGAACGCGCCATCCGCGTGGAGGAGAAGAAGAAATGACGTCCATTCCACTCGTGCTCACCCTGGCCTCGCTCGCCGCGGGGCCGCCGCCCAACGTCCCCGCCTGCCCCAGCGGCGAGGACACGCCCGACGTCGCCGCGCTGGTGAAGCGGACCGAACAGTTGCTGGACGGAAAGTCCTCGGTCGCCACCATGTCGATGCAGATCAAGACGCCCAGCTGGTCGCGCAAGCTGAAGCTGCAGATCTGGTCCACCGGCAAGCAGTACGCGCTGATCCGGATCCTCGAGGGCGGCCCGCGCGAGGTGGGGATGATGACCCTCAAGCGCGACGACCAGCTCTGGAACTACCTCCCGCAGGCCGGCCGGGTGATGAAGCTGCCGTCCGGGATGATGGGCGACTCCTGGCTGGGGAGCGACTTCACCAACGACGACCTGGTGAAGGGCTCCTCCATCGTGGACGACTTCACCTCGGTGGTGACCGGCACGGTGGAGCAGGACGGCCGCAAGGCCTGGCACCTCACCCTCACCCCCAGGCCGAACGCGGTGGTGGTGTGGGGGAAGGTCGAGATGCTGGTGGACCGGCAGACCTGCGTGCCGCTCCTCGAACGCTTCTATGACGAGGAGGGCAAGCTGGCCCGGAAGATCTCCTTCGGGGACATCAAGAAGGTCGGCTGGCGCGACTTCCCCGCCCGGCTCACCGTGCAGCCGTCGGAGACCGGCCGGGAGACGACCCTCACCTACGACCAGATCTCCTTCGACGAGGACATCCCCGAGGACACCTACAGCCTGCACCGGCTCCAGAAGGGGCGGTGAATCGTCGATGCTCTCCTTGATCCGGATCTCCTGGCGGAACCTGTGGCGGAACGCGCGCCGCACCGCCATCACCATGAGCGCCCTCACCCTGGGCGTCGCCGTCATCGTCGGCCTCGACAGCTACCGCGAGGCGACGTTCGCGCAGATGATCCGCTCGGTGACGCAGGGCCTGGTGGGCCACCTCCAGGTCCACGGCCGCGGCTACCAGGAGTCGCCCGAGCTGGGCACGGTGGTGCAGAACCCGGCGCAGGTGGAGGCCGAGATCTCGCGCGCGCTGCCCGGCGCCACGCCCGAACGGCGGGTGATCGGCGCCGGGCTGGCGGGCACCGGCGACGCGTCCACCGCGGTGCTGGTGCTGGGCATCCAGCCCGGCCGGTCGCAGGAGATCCGCCGCATCGTCAACGGCCAGGAGCTCTCCGAACAGTCGCCCAAGCGCGTGGTGATCGGGCGCGGGCTGGCGGACGAGTTGGGGCTGAAGGTGGGCGATGAGCTGGTGCTGGTGGGCCAGGCCGTGGACGGGTCGGTGGCCAACGACAAGTTCACCATCGCGGGCATGGCCGCCACCGACAGCTCGGAGATGGACGCCCACGGCGTCTTCCTGAAGCTCGCCGACGCACAGGAGTTCTTCGGGCTGGGCGACGCGGTCCACCAGGTGGTGGTGCGGCTGCCGGGCGAGGAGCAGGAGGACCTGACCAGGCCGCTCTCGGTGCTCAAGGGCGCGCTGGACCTGGCCTCGCTGGAGGCGATGACCTGGTCCCAGATCCTCCCGGAGCTCAAGGGCATGGTGGAGGGCAAGCGGCAGGGCCAGCAGGCGGTGAACTTCATCGTCTTCCTGATCGTCGCCCTGGGTGTGCTGAACACCACCAGCATGGCGGTCTTCGAGCGCACCCGGGAGCTGGGGGTGATGGCGTCCCTGGGCACGCGCCCGCGGCGCCTGTGGGCGATGGTCGTCACCGAGGCCGTCCTCCAGGGGTTGCTCTCCTTCGCCCTGGGCGTGGGCGCGGCGTGGCTGGTGCTGCACGCGGTGGGCACGGTGGACCTCACCAAGCTCTCCAACGCCGACATGATGGGCGTGCGGATGCCCGACGCGGTCCAGCTCCACCTCCAGACCAAGTCGGTGGCCGGCGCCTTCACCGTCGCGCTCTTCACGGTGGTGGCCGGCAGCCTGTTCCCGGCGATCCGCGCGTCGCGGCTCAAGCCGGTGGAAGCGGCGAGGTTCGTCTGATGAGTCCCTTCCCATTGCTGAAGCTCGCCTGGCGCAGCATCTGGCGGAACCGGCGCCGGACGCTGATCAGCATGAGCGCCGCCACCTTCGGCCTCGTCCTGGTCATCTTCTACTCGTCGCTGATGTCCGCGATGATCGGCGAGGCCAAGACCCAGCTCGACACCACCGGCATGGGCCACGTGGAGATCTCCGCGGCCGGCTACCGGCAGAAGCCGCAGGCGTCGCGCGCGTTCCAGGACCCTGCCCAGGTGGTGCAGTCGCTCTCGCTGCCGCCGGGCTCGGAGGCCGGCTACCGCGTGCTGGCGCGGGCGCTGATCTCCAGCGCGCACGCCAGCGAGGGCGTGGAGCTCCACGGCGTGGACTGGGCCAACGAGGCGCGGCTCGCCAGCTACGTGACCGACCTGCGGGCGGGCGCGCTCCCCGCGGCCGGCGACGCCAACGGCATCCTCATCGGCGAGAAGCTGGCGGCGCGGCTGAAGGTCGGCGTGGGCTCCAAGCTGCGGGTGATGGCCTCGCGGACGGACGGCGAGGTGGGCGCCAACCTGTTCCGGGTGCGCGGCATCTTCCACTCCATCTCCCCCGCCATCTCGCAGACGCGGGTGGTGGTGGGCGCGGCGGCGGCGCAGGAGCTGCTGGGCACGCCCGGCGCGGCGCACGAGATCGTCGTCCAGATCGACGACCCGTCGAAGGCGGACGCGCTGGCCGCGAGCCTGGGGAAGCAGTTGGGCGGCGGCTACGAGGTCTTCTCCTACGGCCAGCTCATCCCGGCGATGAAGTCCATCGAGGCGCTGATGGACAACGCGCTCTTCATCGCCGCGCTGTTCGTCTACATGCTGGTGGGCCTGGGCGTCCTCAACACCGCGCTGATGTCGGTGATGGAGCGGACCCGCGAGTTCGGCGTGATGATGGCGGTGGGGACGCGGCCGCGCCGCCTGGTCTGGCAGGTGCTGGCGGAGTCGTTCTGGATCGCCACCATCAGCGCCACGGTGGGCCTGGCCCTGGGGCTGGCGATCACCTGGTACGGCTCCGGGCACGCCCTCATGGACTTCAGCAAGAAGCTGGGCGAGGGCATGGACCTGGGCGGGATGACGATCCGGAGCGCGCTGCGGACCGCATTCTCCATCTCCCAGAGCCTGAAGGCAGCGGCGTACGTCTACGCGATGGCGCTGCTGGTTGGTCTCTACCCCGCTTGGCGCGTCACCCGGATGCGCCCGGCGGATGCGCTGCGCAGGGCGTGAAAGGAGCATGACGTCATGGCGGTCGTGGATGTGGAGAACGTCACCAAGCGGTACGAGGAGCGCGGGCAGCCTCCGGCGGACGCGCTCCGCGGCGTGAGCGTGAAGGTGGAAAAGGGCGAGTTCATGGCGCTGGCCGGGCCCAGCGGGTCGGGCAAGACGACGCTGCTGAACCTGATCGGCGGGCTGGACGCGCCCACCGGCGGCACCATCCGCGTGGAGGGGCACGACATCTCGTCGATGGGCCGGGCGGCGCTGGCGGACCTGCGGCGCGACCGGATCGGCTTCGTGTTCCAGGCCTACAACCTCATCCCGGTGCTCACCGCGCGCGAGAACGCGGAGTACGTGCTGGAGCTGCAGGGCGTCCCCGCCGGCGACCGCCGCCGCCGCGTGGACGAGCTGTTCGAACGCATCGGCCTGGGCGCGCTGGCCGGGTCGCGCCCGCTGAAGATGAGCGGTGGGCAGCAGCAGCGGGTGGCGGTGGCCCGCGCCATCGTCTCCCAGCCCGCGGTGGTGCTGGCGGACGAGCCCACCGCCAACCTGGACCAGCACACCGGCGCCGCGCTGGTGGACCTGATGCGCGAGCTCAACCGCGAGCGCGGCATCACCTTCATCTTCTCCACCCACGACCCGATGGTGCTGGAGCGCGCCGACCGGGTGGTGCGGCTGGTGGACGGGCAGATCGCGGGCGACGAACGCAAGAAGGCGGCCTGACGTGCGCGCGCACGCGTTGCTCGCCTGGGCGTGCGCGAGCGCGGCCGGGGCGGGAACCCTGTGGTCGGGCCACGACATCACGCTGGAGGGGCGGGCCTTCTACAAGGTGCTCGGGACCGGGGTGCGCCTGTCGCCCGGGCTGGTGCTCACCGCCGCAGAGCTGGAGCGCATCCTCGACGAGGCCCGCGTCGAGAGCGGGGGGGCGCCGAACGCGAGCGGCGGCCTGGTGCTTCCGGGCGCGGGTGGCTCCACCGGCCACGTGGCGCGGCTGGAGGGCAAGGCCACCTGGAAGGAGCTGCTGGAGGTGGACCTCGCGTACGAGCTGGACGCGGTGATGGCCTCCAACCCGGCGTTCGTCGGCGGCCCCACCCTGTCGACCACGCTCACCGGGGCCGAGGGCGGCGCGCCGCAGCGGCGCCTGGTGGATCTCCCGGCCACGCTCTACTCGACGCCCGGCTTGATCGTGACCGAGAACCTGGACCGCTTCTCGGTGCGGCTGTCGACGAGGCACGCGGACGTGGTCATCGGCCGGCAGGTGCTCTCCTGGGGCACGGGCCGGTTCTGGAACCCGACCGACCTGCTCAGCCCCTTCCCTCCCACCCAGGTCGACCGCGAGGTACGGCGCGGCATCGACGCGGTGCGGGTCACCGCCCCGCTGTCGAAGACCGCGCAGCTCGAGATGCTGTGGCTCCCGAGGAAGGTGGCGGCGGAGAACGGCGGCGCCCTGCGCGTGCAGGGGAACCTGTACGGGTACGACCTCTCGCTCTCCGCGGCCAAGTACGTGGACGACCTGGTGCTGGGCGCGGACTTCTCCGGCGACGCGGGGCCGGCCGGGCTGCACGGCGAGGCGGCGTACACCTGGGGGCTCACCGGCCTGGGCGAGCCGGGCGCCCCGGTCGGCGTGGGGGAGCGCGCGCTGCGGGCGGTGGTGGGCGTGGACCTCAAGCCCACCGAGAAGCTGGCCCTCTCCGCCGAGTACTCCTTCAACGGCTTCGGCGCGGCGGATCCGTCCGGCTACCTGGCGGTGCTCACCAGCCCGCGGGCGCGGCGCGGGGAGATCTTCGGCGCCGGCCGGCACTACGCCGGGGTCGCCGCCACCTACGCCTTCACCGAGTTGCTCAACGCCCAGCTCCTGGCGATCGTCAACCTCCAGGACCCGAGCGCGCAGCTCCTGCCGGTCCTGGAGTACTGGTTCGAGCAGAGCGTCATCCTCCGCGCCGTCGCTTTCCTCCCGCTGGGCCCCGCGCCGGATCCGTCCGCCCTGCGCGGCCTTCACGGGTCGGCGGGCGTGGCCTCGCCGGTGTTCCAACAGACCCTCTCCACGCTCGGGCTGCGGAGCGAGTTCGGGCTCGCCTCGTACGGGGCGGCGCTACAGGTGGGCATCTACTTCCAGTGAGCGTTCCGGCCCGGCGGCTCAGCTCGCCGCCGGGACGGGCAGCGTCGTCCCGCCGATGGGCCGGGCCGGGTAGAAGCGCTGGAACCACTTGCGGAACTGCCAGATCGGCCCGTCGCCGTCGCAGAGCACGGGGCGCGGGAGGTGGATCTTGTTCTCCCAGATCGGCATGTCCTGCTCGTACTGCCGCGCTACCTCGCGCATGAACATCTGCGACACCAGCGCGCGGAGGAGCGGGTTGCCGCGCTTCCGGGAGGTGAAGAAGAACACCTGCTCCACCGTCTCCTCGTCCACCGGCGTGTTCGACGCCAGCAGCAGCACCTCCGCCAGCTCGGTGAAGCGGATGATCGAGTAGCCGGGGAAGTGGATCCGGATGTCCACCGAGGTGTCCACCACCTTGCCGAAGCGCTTGTTGCGCGAGCGGTTCACCGCGTGGAACACGCCCTCCGGCGTCACCTCGGCCGAGACCTCGGGCACGCCCAGCGTGCCGTGCACGTGGAGGAAGTGCGCCGAGTCCGCCGAGTTCTCGCCCATCTCCTGGCTGTGCGACTTCACGATCCAGCGATACTGGCGGTAGGGCGTCCACTCCGGGTTCCCGTGCTCGGGTAGCGCGGGGACCTCCAGGTCCGGCGGCGCGCCGAGGGCGTGGTACCAGATCCACACCATCCCGTTGCGCTCTACCGTGGCCCACGAGCCGGTGCTGCAGCGCGGGGTGGTGCGCGCGTACGGCGCCTCCACGCACCGGCCGTCGCCGGCGAAGCGCCAGCCGTGGAACGGGCAGACCACCGTGTCGCCCTGCACCTTCCCGCCGACGCCGAGGTGCGCGCCCAGGTGCGGGCAGTACGCGTCCAGCACGTGCGCCTCGCCGTCCTCGCCGCGGAACGCCACCAGCTCGCGGCCGAGGTACTGCAGGCGCTTCACCTGGCCGCGGCGGAGCTCCGTGGAGGCGGACACCGCGTACCAGGAGCTCGGGTACGGCATCGGGAAGCGCGTGGGCATCGAGTGAAGTATAGGGTTCGAACGCGTATGAGCCACGCTCCGCCCGCCACCACTTCACCGCCTGTCAGCACGGCTTCACGTTCACAGAAGATCCCGCCGGGCCCCAAGGGCCACTGGTTCTGGGGCTCCCTGCTCGAGCGAAGGAAGGACGGGATCGGGATCTTCACGCGCGGTATGCGCGACTACGGCGATCTGGTGCACTTCCGGATGTGGATCCGGCACGTCTACCTGGTGACCGAACCGGAGGGCGTGAAGCACATCCTGGTGGACCACCCGGGGAAGTACCCCAAGGGCCTGGCCTTCCGAAGGCTGGGCGCACTGCTGCTGGGCGACGGGCTGCTCACCGCGGAGGGGCGACCACTGGATGCGCCAGCGGCGCCTGGCCCAGCCGGCGTTCCACCGCGAGCGGCTGGCGAAGCTGGCCGAAGTAATGGCCACGTCCACCCGCGAGATGCTGGACCGCTGGGAGCGGAAGCGGGAGCGCGGGGAGGCGTTCGACGCCGCGGCGGACTTCATGGCCCTCACGCTGGCCATTGTCAGCCGGTCGCTGTTCTCCACCGACGTGGCCGGGGGGGACACGGCCGCCGTGGGCAGGGCCATCACGGTGTCCCTGGAGGAGACCAACCGGCGGCTCTTCTCCTTCCTCGGGCCACCCCTCTGGGTTCCCACGGCGAGGAACCGCGAGTACAAGGCGGCGGTGCGGGTACTGGACGAGGTGGTCTTCAAGATCATCGACGCCCGCCGCAAGGGGCAGAGCACCGGCGCCGACCTCCTGCAGATGCTGATGGAGGCGCGCGACGAGGAGACCGGCGCCACCATGAACGACCGGCAGCTCCGCGACGAGGTGATGACGCTCTTCCTCGCCGGCCACGAGACCACCGCCAACGCGCTCGCCTGGACCATCTGGCTGGTGGCGCAACACCCGGAGGTGGAAACGAAGTTGCGCGCCGAGCTGGGGCAGGTGCTGGGTGGGCGCGTCCCGGCGGCCCAGGACGTGCCGAAGCTGCGTTACGTGACCCAGGTGCTGGAGGAGTCGATGCGCCTGTACCCACCGGCGTGGATGGTCGCGCGCCAGGCGGAGGAGGCGGACGAGCTGTTGGGCTTCCATGTGCCCAAGAGCACCATCATGGCGATGAGCCCCTACGTGGTGCACCGCAACCCGCGCTACTGGCCGGATCCGGAGCGGTTCGACCCGGACCGCTTCGCGCCCGACCGCGCGCAGCAGCGGCCCCGGCACGCGTACTTCCCCTTCGGCGCCGGGCAGCACATGTGCATCGGCAACGGCTTCGCCATGATGGAGGGCGCGCTGATCCTGGCGATGCTCTACCAGCGCTTCACCGTGAAGCTGGTGGAGGGACACCCGGTGGTCCCGCTGCCGCGCGTGACCCTCCGGCCGCAGCACGGGATCCAGGTGCGGCTGGCCTGAAAATAGCCCCGCATCTTTTCGGCAGGGTCGCGAACGTCCGCCCCGTCGACTCCAGCGCCGTTCAGTGACGGCGGCGCGCGCCGCGGACGATCACCGGGCCGTTGTTCTTCGAGGGCTTGCGGGTGGTGCGCTCCCCGTCTGGCCCGGACTTCTCGTAGCGCACCTGGATGATGCGGTAGCGGGTGTTGTGGGGCTCGTGCCGCATCACCTCGTCGATCAGCTTCCGCCCGCGCCCGAGGTTGGAGCCGGTGTCGATGTAGTACTTGGCCAGCGCCGCCTTCTCGTCGAGCGAGGCCTCGTGGGAGAAGAGCAGGCGCTCCAGCGCGGAGATGGACTCCGGGGTGTTCTCCTCCTTCTGGTAGATGCGCCAGAGCTTGGAGAGCGCGGGGGCGAAGCCCGGGTCTGACCGGAGCGCCTCCAGGTAGTTGTCCTTGGCGTGGTCCGCCTCGCCCAGCGCCTCCAGCGCCAGCCCGCGCACGTAGAGGGCGCGCGCGAAGTTGGGCTGGAGCGCCAGCGCGCGGTCCACCAGCTGCTCCGCCTCGCTGGGCTCGCTGCGGTTGAGCTTCACCTCCGCCAGGAGCGAGAGCAGGTCCGCGTCCCGCGGCTTGTCGCGGATCAGCCCGGTGAGCGCGGTGTCCGCCTCCTCGTACTTCTGCAGCTGGTTCCAGGCGCGCGCCTTCAGCTCCAGCACGTCCCGGTCGGTGGAGTGCAGGCCCTGGATGACTTCCAGATCCTTGAGCGCCTGCTCGGGCTGGCCGTCGGCGAGGACGTGGCGCGCCCGCACCACCCGCGCCTCCAGCAGGTCGGGTTGCTTCTCGATCAGCGCGTCCAGGAGCTTGGCGGCCAGCGCCTCATCGCCCGCGACGAGCTGGATCTCCACCTCCGCGACCTTGGCCAGCGGGTCATCCGGGGTACGGGAGAGGACGTAGTCGAGCGTCTTGTAGGCGCCCTCACCGTCGCCCTCGCGCGCCTGCATCCGCGCCAGCTCCAGCGTCTCGGCCTTGTCGAGCTGGCCCTCCTCCAGCAGCGCCTGGAGCGTCCTGGCGGCGTCCTTCCCGTTGCCAGCCTCCTTCTCCAGCTCCGCCATCTGCTTGCGGACGCCAGGGTCCTTGAACTTCATCAGCGCGGAGGCCTGCTTGAGCGCCAGGAGCGCCGCCGGGAAGTTCCCCGTCTCGCGGTAGGCGGAGGACAGGAGCATCAGCGGCATCGGGTCCTGGGGGGAGATCTGCGCCGCCGCGCGGAACTCCTCGGCGGCCAGGTCGTACTGGTCGCGGTTGAGCGCGGTCCGGCCGTCGGCGATGTGGCGCTGGAGGGCTTCCTGCTTCTGCTCGGCGGCCACCGTCTCCGCGTCCTTGCAGGCGGTGAGGGGGAGGAGGAGCAGGCAAGCCAGGGCGAGGGGGGAACGCACGAGGCATCGAGGGTATCGGTGTTATCCTGGAGAGTCGAATGGACCCGTTCGTCCAGCGCCTCATCCAGCGGCTGCACCACCCTTCCCAGCCGCTCTCGCGCAACCGGCACTTCGCCACCTTCGACACCCCCGAAGGGCGCGCGGCGCTGCGGATCAGCCGGCGGCTGAAGAGCCTGCAGAAGGACATCCTCCAGTGCCAGGGTGAGGGCGGCGAGGTGCGGTTTGCCCGGCAGGAGGAGGCGGCGGCGGAGGGCAAGGAGGGTGAGCACCGGATCGAGCTCACGCTCCAGCGGCTTCGTGGGCGGCGGGTGTCGATGCTGGCCGGGGCGGAGTTCGAGTTGCTGCGGGAGCTTCCCGGGGTCAGCGAGGCGCTCCGCGAGAAGCCTGCCCCCGCGCGCGCGGCCACCGGGTCCTGACCCTTACCCGAATCGCGGCGGGGGCGCGGGGATGCGCGCCGGCGGCTGCACCGGGTTGAGCGACTGGACCAGCAACGCCCGTAGCGCCTCCGCCGGCTCCCGGCCCACCGCCGCCGCGCCCGCGGGAGCGGCGTGGAGCTCCGGCGGCACCTCCCCGCCCATCACCACCACCGGGGTGCGCACCTCGAACGCCAGGTAATGCCCCAGCGCCAGCGCCCGCTCCGACCGGTCGAGGAGGATCGCCCCCACCGCCCCGGCGGTGAACGGCCGCCAGAGGGGCCGGGCGGCGTCCGAGGGTGGCAGCGAGCAGAACTCCACGCAGAGCGCCTCGCTCACCTCCAGCCGGGCGAAGGTCCCGAACCCGCTCCGGAGCGCCGGCGGATCCGCCGACACCCGCGACGCTCCGCGCAGGTCGACCAGCAGTTGCTTCAACCCCGCCGGCCCGTGCGCGCACACGAACACCTTCGCCACCGCCGCGCGCGCCCCAGACCCCCTCCCCCGGAAGATGCGCGTGCGCAGCGCGTGGACCTCCGCCGGGCCGAGCAGCGGCCCGCCCGGCCCCTGCTCCCGCTCCTCCGCCACCCGCACCACGCCCTTCTGCATCAGCGTGGCGAGCGCGGAGAGCACCGCCAGGTCCGCGGGCGGCGCCGAATCCAGAAGCTCCGCCAGCGTGCGCGGCTGGTGCAACAGCTCCAGCACCTGCGCCGCCACCGGGTGCGGGTCGGTGGGCGGCTCCACCTCGGGGGCGACCTGGAGGTACGCGTTGCGCGGCGGGAGCTGGGCCAAGAGGCGCCCCACCTCGTCCGCCTGGCGCATGCCCTCCAGCAGCGCCTCGTCCATGGAGCGGTCGATGCGCGGCTTGCCGGACGGCGCGGCGGTGACCAGCTCGAAGGTGCCTTCCGTCCAGGTCAATAGCCGGAACAGCGCCTTCTCGCCCTCGGCCACGCCGGCGCGGGCGTTGACCGGGCGGCCCTCGGCGACGTGGATCTCCCCGCGCTCGGTGCCGCGCAGCAGCGCCAGCCGCCCGGTGCGCTTGTTCATCGCCAGGATCTGCATCAGGTCCGTGAGCGAGAGCTGGGCGAGGTTGCCCTCGATCTCCCGCTGCCCCTTGAGCTCCCGCGCCGCCTCCGCCCGGCGGAAGATCTGGTCGATCCGCGCCAGCACCTCGTCCAGGTTGAACGGCTTCTTCAGGAACCCGTCCGGCCAGCCGCGGAAGCGGTCCGGGTCGAACCCCTCGCCGGTGAGCACCACCGGGATCTCCGAGGTCCGCGGATTGGTGCGCAGGATGTTGGTGAAGGTCCGCGCGTCCAGCAGCGTGGAGGACTCGTCGAAGAGCGTCAGGTCCGGGTGCCGCAACACCGCCAGCTCCAGCGCCTTGGAGCCGTCCGGCGCGTAGTGCACCTGGTACCCGCGCTGGCGCAGCTCCTTGGAGAGCGCGCGCACCGACTCCACGTCGGGATCGGTGATCAGGATCTTCCGCGGGGTCGCCATGCGCTAGTAGGGCTGGAGGTCGTACTCCGACTGGAGCTTGCCGATGAGGTGGTCCACCACGGCGGTGTCCGAGGTGTGGAAGCCCCAGGTGGCGCCGTGCCCGGGCCGCTGGACCAGCGCGTACGCCGCGTTCTCGGAGAGCCAGAGCACGAACTCGTGCCGGGCCAGCCGCTCGTCGCCCTCCAGGAACACCGGGGTGAGCGTGGGGTGCGACTCCAGGTCGGACCGCCGGCCCAGCGCGTACACCCGCGAGCCCAGCTCCGCCGGCGCGCCCTCCAGCCCCTGCACGATGGGCAGGTCCGTCCGGATCTCCGGGCCGCCCACGTAGACCAGCCCGCGCGAGAGCGGATCGCGCAAGAGCTCGCGGGCGATCTCGATCTGCAGCTCCTGGAACAGCGCCTCGGAGACCTTGCCGCGGCGGGAGGGCGCGGCGCGGTCGTCCGCCGGCAGCTTCGGCGACGACGGCGTCCCCAGCAGCACCTCCACCTGGTCCCAGAACGACAGCGCGTCCAGCTGGAGCGTCCGCTGCAACGACGCCCGCCGCTCGTCCGCGCGCGCCCGGCAACGGTGCACCAGCTCGTCGAAGTCCTCCCCGTCCTTGGGGAAGGTGGAGGCGCCGGAGACCAGGCCGATGCTCATCTTGGCCTCCACCTCGTGCGCCTCCGGCTCCTCGCGCACCGCGACGGCGGCGCGCCGGAGGAACATGCTGGCTCCGAAGAAGTCCGTCTCCGGGAGCAGCAGGTAGAACTCGTGCTCCGACGCCTTGGCCACGATGTCCGAGTCCCGGATGATCTTCGCCAGCGCGCGGATCACCCCGCGCGTCGCCTTCCGCGCGTCCTCCACCCCGTGGCGCAGGCGGATCTGCTGGAGCTGGTCGAGGGAGAAGATGATCAGCGAGAAGGTCCGGCCGTAGCGGCGCGCCTTGTAGATCTCCTTGCTGGCGTAGTCGGTGAAGTACGAGAGGTTGTACGCCGCGGTCTCCGGATCGCGCAGGCCCAGCCGCTGGAGCGTCAGGAACTTCCGCCCGTTCTTCAGGCCCACCGCGGCGAAGTCCGCCAGCAGCCGCGCCGCCTGCTGGTGCTCCGGGAGGAAGGCGCCCGCCAGCGGGTCCCAGAGCTGCGCGTAGCCGGTGGGCTCGCCCTGCGCCGCGAGCGGGACGCTGAGGACCTGCTTCCGGCCCTCGCCGCTGAGCCAGGTGGCGCCGGTCTGCAGCTGCGCCGCCAGGTCCGGCGTCACCGCCAGGCGGTCCCCCAGCGCGTGCTTGTCCAGCAGCCCGCGGTAGGAGCGCAGCCTCAGCTCGCCCCGGTCGTCCATCACCCACAGCGCCGCGCTCTGCGCGTCGGAGGCGGAGGAGAGGTCCTGCACCAGCCTTTCCTGCAACCACTCCAGGTCGATGTTGGAGAGGAGCTGGAGGCAGCGCTCGTAGACGTTGTGGTGGCGCGCGAAGGCCAGGTTCTCCTCGGAGAGGCGCCGCTGCTCGGAGCGGAGCTGGGAGCGCTCCAGGCAGCGCTGCACGGACATCTCCAGCTCCCCCTCCTCCACCGGGCGCACCAGGCAGTCCGTCAACCCCGCATCCAGCGCCCGCGCCCGCGTCTCCGCGCGGTCCACCAGCAGCACCAGCTCCTGCTCCTTGCGGCGGTCCCTCAACCGCGAGACCAGCGTCAGCCCGTCGAACGGCTGGAGCGCCAGCGCCGCCACCACCACGTCGAAGGCGCGCCCGCGGGCCAGCTCCAGCGCCAGCTCCGCGTCCGCCGCGTGCACCACGTCCTGGCCGCGCGACTCCAGATAAGCGAGGAGGCGGTCCCGCTCCGACTCGTCGGGGGTGACCAGGAGGACCGAGGAGGGCATCAGGGCGTCTCGGCCCAGAAGACGAGGGTCGCCGGGCCGCGCATCCGCACGTCGGAGAGGTCCTCCGCCACGCAGATCTGGAGTTGGCCGCCCGGCAGGTGCGCGGTGATCCACTCGCCCGCCGGGAGCCGCCGCTCCATCACCCCCGCTGCCGCCGTCGCGCACGCCCCGGTGCCGCACGCCTGGGTGAGCCCCACGCCCCGCTCCCAGACCACGATGCGCACCTCGCGGGGGGAGACGAGCTCCACGAATTCCACGTTGGTGCGCTCCGGGAAGAGCGGGTGGGTCTCCAGCTTCGGGCCGAGGCGGGTCGCCTCCGTGAGGGGCTGCCCGAAGAGCACCAGGTGCGGGTTGCCCATGCTGATCGCGGTGCCGCGAACGCCCGGCGCGCCCGGCAGTTCGGCCTGGATGAACGGGGACGGGCCCGGGAGGTTGGGCGCCTGGAGGCGGGCCGGGCCCATGGAGACCTCTACCAGGGACACGCGACCATCCGAGCCATAGGTGACGTCGCAGCGGAGGCGGCCCGCGCCGGTGTCCACGTCCACCGACCGAGGGCGCTCCTGCGCGGTGTCCAGCAGGTACTTCACGGCGCAGCGGATGCCGTTGCCGCACATCTCGGCGATGGAGCCGTCCGCGTTGTGCACCACCATCCGCGCCGCCGCGCCCGGCGAGGGGAGCAGGACCAGCACCCCGTCCGCGCCCACGCCCAGCCGGCGATCGCAGAGGCGGACCGACTCCGCCGGGCCGATGTCCCGGCCCGTCTGCCGGCGATCCAGCACGACGAAGTCGTTGCCGAGCCCCTGGTACTTGTGCAGCCGCTCCCCCATCGGTGGTTCGTTCATAGCACCGGCGGGGGCCCCCGGCAGGGGACGCGGCCGTCAGCGCCCGAGCAGCGGGACGACGGCCCCGAAGGCGAGCACCAGGGTGGACAAGACGCCCACCGCGTAGGACGCCGTCCGGGGCGCGCTCTGCTTCCCCAGGTAGAACGCGGTGTGCAGCAACCGGGCGACCACGAAGGCCGCGCTGCATCCGATGAGCAGCCATCCTCCAGCGCCGGCCAGCACCGCAACCGCGCCGACGGCGCAGAACAGGGGAATGTTCTCGAGATCGTTGCGGACCACGCGCTGCATGCGGGCCACGGCGTCCGGTTCCACCGCCGCCAGCTCTCCCCCGGAGTCCTCCGGGTTGACCTTGACCTTCGCCTTCGCCCGGACCACCGGCGTGGTGAGCGTGACCGCGAACACCTTCAGGACCAGGACCAGGATGGAGACCGCAAAGACCGAGAAGCCAGGGATCGAAGTGAATGAGCTCATGCCAGGGAGTCTCCGCTGGGGGCCGTAGGGCCGCCAGAATATGGGTGGGCGCCTCTCTGGATGAGACGAGCGACCCCCCCGAAACTCATCGGTGGCCCCGTCCGGAGACCGCTACGACCCTTCGACGCGCTGCGGCGCATGATGGGCCGTAGGCTGCTATTGGCCGATGTGCTTGGTTCGAGAGGAGATGGCGCGAAGGTGAGCGGGAGGACGACTACCGTCGCGGCGAAGCGCACTCCATGAAATGGCTGACTGACGGGGACTGGGCGCAGAACGACGCGGGCTGGCAGTGGTCCGCGGGCGGCGGCTGCGACGCCCAGCCGTGCTTCCGGATCTTCAACCCAGTCACCCAGGGCGAGAGGTTCGACCCGGACGGCGACTACGTGCGGAGATGGGTGCCGGAGCTGGCGAGGATGCCGGCCCGGTTCATCCAACGGCCGTGGGAAGCGCCGGAGGCCGTGCTGCGCGAGGCGGGCGTGCGGCTGGGACGGGAGTACCCCCGCCCCCCCATCGTGGAGCACCAGGCGGCGCGCCGCCGCTTCCTCGCGGTAGCGAAGGCGCACTTGCGGCGGGCCAAGCGCGGGGTCCGGCCGTGAGCGCCGCGGCACCCGAGCCCTGGCTGCCGGTGTGGGGCCGCCGCGCGCTCACCATCCCAGGGTACCTGGCGGCCGCCGCCGTGTACTGGGCGGGACTGCCCGCCTGGCTCGCGCTCGCCCTGGCCGCCGATGTCGCCCTGGACCGCGCGAACCGGTTGGCCCGGTCGCGGACCGTGCTCATGTTCGCGATCTACCTGGCCTGCGAGGTCGCCGGCATCGCGTGCGCCCTGGGGATCGGGTTGGTCACCTTCGGCGGCCGGTGGATCGGGGCGAGGCGCTACCTGGCCACCAACGCCGCCATCCAGCGCTGGTGGACGGGCGCGCTCTTCTTCGGCGCGGTGCGCGTCTTCTCCATGAAGGTGGCCGCGGAGGGGCTGGAGTTGGCGCGGCGTGGCCCCTGCCTCTTCTTCGTCCGCCACACGAGCACCGCGGACACGGTGCTGACGGCGGCGGTCGTCGCGAACCCCAACCGGCTGCTCCTCCGGTACGTGCTGAAGCGAGAGCTCCTCTGGGACCCGTGCCTCGACCTCGTCGGCCGGCGCCTGCCCAACGCCTTCGTCTCGCGCGGCACGAAGCGGGGAGCGGACGAGGTCCGCGCGGTGTCGAGCCTGGCCGAGGGGCTCGACGAGGCATCCGCTGTCCTCATCTACCCCGAGGGGACCCGCTTCTCCGAGCCGAAGCGCGCGCGCGCCGTCGCCGCCCTGGAGGAGCGCGGGCAGCATGCGCTCGCCGCGAAGGCCGCACTGTTCCGGCACGTGCTGCCGCCCAGGCTCGGCGGGCCGCTCGCGTTGCTCGACCGCGCGGGCGACGTCGACGTCGCCTTCGTCGAGCACACCGGGTTCGAGGGCGCCGAAAGCCTCGGCTCACTCTGGAGGGGTGGGCTGATCGGCCGGACCGTGCGCGTGCGGATCCGCCGGTTCTCCCCCCGGGAGATCCCCCGGGAGGACCGCGAGGGCTGGCTCTTCGACCGGTGGGCCGAGCTCGACACCTGGGTCGCCGCCCAGCTCCAGCCCAGCGCCGAGGCGGTGCCGTGACCCTCTCCATCATCGGCGCGAACGCGGCGATCGTCCTGGCGATCGCGTCCGCGCTGTGGGTGGCCAGCGTCCGCCTCCGCGACGCGAGCATCGTCGACCCGTGGTGGTCGATCCTGTTCCTCTCCATCACCGCCAACACGGTGCGGTCGACCGGCTTCGGCCTCAAGAAGGGGGTGCTGCTGGCGCTGGTCGCGGCGTGGGCGATCCGGCTCTGGGCGCACCTGCTCCGGCGGAGCCTGGGCAAGCCGGAGGACCCGCGCTACGCCGCCTTCCGCGAGCGCTTCGGGCGGGACCGGTACTGGTGGTTCTCGTTCTTCCAGGTCTTCCTCCTGCAGGGCGCGCTCGCGCTGCTGGTGTCCGCCCCGCTCCAGGTCGCCGCCTCCGCGACGCCGGACGCCCCGCTCGCGTGGACGGACGCGGTGGGAGTCGCACTGTTCGCGGCCGGCTTCGCCTTCGAAGCGATCGCGGACGCGCAGCTCCAGCGCTTCCGCGACGACCCGGGCACGCGCGGCCAGGTGATGGACCGGGGGCTGTGGGCCCTCACGCGGCACCCGAACTACTTCGGCGAGGCGGTGCTGTGGTGGGGGTTCGGCTGCTTCGCGCTGGGGGCTCCCTACGGGTGGATCGCGCTCGCCGGGCCAGCCCTGATGATGTTCCTGCTGCTCCGGGTGTCCGGCGTCACCATGCTCGACGCCCACCTGCGCGCGACGAAGCCGGGCTACGCCGCCTACTGCGAACGGACGCCCGCGTTCTTCCCGCGCTGGCGGAACGCCCGCCGCTCCCGGTGACCCGCGGGATAGGCTCGGCACTTTCCATACCTCCCTGGAGGTCCGCGTGAATGGGGTTTCCACGTCCCGGGTCCACGAGATCCACCGGGACAGTTTCGTTCACATGATCAGGTCCGTCATGAGCGTGCGGCTCGTGGCCCAGACGGCGATCTTCGCGGTCGCCCTGTCGCCGGTGCTCGTCGAGCCCGCATCGTGGCGGCTGGCGGCGATGCTCTTCTGCATGCTCCTGACCGTCGCCACCAGCCTGCTCCAGCTGCGCGCGGAGAAGCAGGACCGGTTCACTCCCAGGCTCGCCTATCCGGTCGTCCTGTCGGCCGGCGTGACCATCCTGGTGGCGGGGGCGGCGAACGGCGGGCTGGCCAGCCCGTTCATGATGATGTGCCCCACGCTGATGGTGGTCTCGACCTTGAACCCCGCCATGCGCTCCGCGGTGCCCTTGCTCGCGCTGCTGATCTCGGGGACCTGGGTCCTGGCCATGCTCCACGTGCGCGGGCTGCTGGGCCTCCCGATCGTCCTGGGCGGACCCGCGGCGCCGGCGTTCCCCACCCGCTTCGCGGTGACCTCGGCCGTCCTGGCGACCGGGTTCCTCGTCGCGGGCACGCTGGTCAGCCTCCGGATGCGGCGCGCCAGCCAGGACGCGCTGCAGCAGGTGAGCCAGGCGCGGGAGGAGACGCTGGCCCTCTACGCCGATCAGCGCCAGGTCCTGGCGTCGGTGCTGGGCGAGCTGGCCCACGAGGTGAAGAACCCGATGGCCAGCATCAAGGGCCTGGCCGCGTTGATGGCGAAGGACCAGTCCGGCAAGAACGCCGAGCGCATGGAGGTGCTGCGCGGCGAGGTGGACCGCATGCAGGCCGCCGTCGAGGACCTGCTGAACTTCTCCCGGCCGCTGAGCCCCCTGTCGCAGAAACAGGTGGACCTGGGCGGCATCTGCGCCAGCGTGGCCCGGCTGCACGAAGGGATGCTGAGCGCGAAGTCCCTCAAGGTCGCGGTGCCCCCGGAAGGGGGGGCCCTGGCCCGCTGTGATCCCCGGAAGGTGAAGCAGGTGATGGTCAACCTGCTCCAGAACGCGATCGACGCCAGCCCTCCCGGAGAGACCATCGAGATCCAGATCACGCCGCGGGATGCCGGCCAGCTGGCGGTCTCCGTGCTCGACCGCGGGAAGGGCCTCGACCCCCACGTGGCCGCACACCTGTTCCAGCCGGGCACCACGACCAAACCGCGGGGCTCCGGGCTGGGACTCACCATCGCGCGGACCATGGCGCTGCAGCAGGGCGGCGAGCTGGCCGTGGCGTCGCGGGAGGGCGGGGGCTGTTCGGCGACGCTGGTGCTGCCGCGCGAAGGGGTGGAGAGCCCCCTCGCGGCCTGACGGAGCGCCTCGACGTCCGGAGTTCCGGCACCGCACCTGCCGGATTTCCGGACAGGTTGGGCGCCAACCACCGGCGGTCAGGCGGGCGCGCGACGGCACGCCGCGTGCTGAATGTGGACCCGAACAGGCGCCGATCACCCGGCCCTTCCACAGGAGGACGACCA
>DATBSS010000474.1:0-10399 GCA_036559665.1 Myxococcaceae bacterium | reverse complement strand
GGCCTACCTTGAGGCAGAGCAGGCTGACCGAGGCGGACGCCTCCACGCCGATGGAGAAGTAGGGGCCCACGGCGAAGGAGAGGGAGGGTTGCGAAGCCCCGATGCCGAACTGCGTCTTGGACAGCGTGTGCGTGAACTTCGGGTTCACGTCGAACTGGAAGAGGAACCAGCCCACCGGCACCGCGAAGTGGATGCCCGGAGCGGTCTTCTCGAAGCTGCTCTTGAAGATGCCGTCCGACGGGTTGCGCAGCCACTCCGGTTCGATGGAGACGAGGCTCAGCAACGAGATGTCGCCCAGGAATCGGCGCTGGGCGGGGTCGGTGTGCGAGTAGATGTAGCCCAGCTCGAAGGAGACCAGGTCCAGGTGATGGCTCAGCGCGATCAGCTCCAGGCCTCCCTGGGTGACCAGGCCCGCCAGGTGGTGCCCGGCCGTCTCGCGGTCGAAGAGCGCGCCGCCCACCCAGGCCTTGCCGCCCAGCGCGTCACCGCCGGCGGCGAGCTTGAAGGTGTCGCACTTGAAGAAGGGGTTGTCCTCGCCCCCTGCGCCGTTGAGGCCGTACTGCTGCTTGAAGTCCGAGCAGAAGCGGGCCTCGATGCGGGCGCTGGCGGCCGCCTGTGCCGCCAGGGCCTTCTCCTTCCAACTCCCGGCCGCTGCCTGGAGCTTGGCGGCGGGGTGCGCCGCCGACCAGCGGCGAGCCAGCGCGGCCCAGACCGGCGGGACCAACGCCTTCGCCTCGGCCCGCCCGCTCTGTACCGAAATCTCCAGCTGCCGGAGCAGCTCCTCCGAGGGCTGGGCCACCAGCGCGGCCGCCTCCAGCACCCGCGCCGAAGGGACCTTCTGGGCGGCCACGGCCCTGGTCACCCAGCCGACCGATTCCGCGTGTCCCGACAGCGCCGCGGCCTCCGCCAGCGCGCCCGTGTTCCGGGGAGCGGAGACCATCTTCTCCAGCACCGGCTGGACGCCCTCCCAGCGGGGCAGCGCGCGCAGCGCGTCGGCGGCCGCCCGAACGCGGCCCCAGTCGTCCGGCGCGGCCTGCAGCGCGTCCAGGGCCGTCGCCGCGGCGGCGAGCTGGGCCTGGGAGGCCGCCAGCCTGGCGTCGGAGGGCGACTGCGCCGGCAGCGCCTGCGACTCCGTGTACGGGGTCAGATCCGGCGGCGGCAGCGCCCGCTTGGACTCCGCGACCAGGCTCAGGCTGGCCGACTCGACGCCCTGCACCTCGAGGCGGAAGTCGTTGGGCGCGGTGGCCGCGACCGCCTGCCGGAACGTGCCCGTCTGGCTCATCTTCGCGATCCGGTTGCCGGCGCCGAGCGTGAAGGAGGCGTCGCCGTCGCGCACCATGGCCTGGGAACCCGCCAGCGGCTGCCAGCCGCCCAGGGCCTGGATGCCCCAGCCTGGACCGTAGCTGG
The DNA here is from genome assembly GCA_036559665.1 of Myxococcaceae bacterium. Lineage (GTDB taxonomy): Bacteria > Myxococcota > Myxococcia > Myxococcales > Myxococcaceae > DASRBA01. The sequence goes on along the minus strand of DATBSS010000474.1, from coordinate 8,992 downwards.
TGTACGCCAGCTTCCTGGACGACACCTTGTCCGTCTTGCGCCGGTAGATCGCCTCGTAGGTGCCGCTGGTGTCCTGGGCGGTGGCCTTCAGCTCCGCGCCATCGGAAGGGAGCCGCACGTCCAGCAGCGAAGCCACCCCCTTCAACACGTTGCGGACCTCGGCCTGCTCCGCCGTGACCGTGGGGCTGGAGAAGCGCACCGCCCGGACCTCACCGGTGGGGACCTGTTCGATGACGAACGGTTCCTGGAAGGAGAGCCCCTTGATGTCCACGGACGTCTCCACCCAGGTGCCGTTCTCGTCCTGCGCGTACAGGCGCAGGCCGGGCGCCAGCTGCGCCAGCAGCTCGGTGTGCGTGGCCTTGATGGCCGAGGCGGTGATGGTGAGCTTCCCGACCGCCTTCAGGCCGGTGCGCCGGACCTGGGTGCCGGGGTGTGATCCGGTGCTCACCACCGTGAGCACGGCCGAGGCCTCGGACGACACGTCGTAGACGGCCGACACTCCTGGGGAATACGAGATGGCGGCGGGGGTAATGGGCGGCAGGCGCGTGGGCGGGTTCGGGGATGCGGCGTGGGCCGCGCTCGCGACCATCAGCAGTCCCATGACCGCCGTCCATCCAGCTCCCGGCGCGAACCACCGACTCGCAGCCGCCGACCGCGCGGCAGACGTCTCCACCGATTCCCCTGATCGCATGTGGTTCCCCCCCTCTTGTGTACGGACCCTCTCTATGACGCCTACGAGGCGAATTCATTACCGGCGAGGGGCTCCCGCCTCTTGAGGAGCTCGCGTACGCCAGGATCTTCTCCGGCTCGATGCGGCCGCGGGCGCGCTCAAGCGGAAGCGCGAGATCCCCCAGCGTGGAGAGGAGAGCCTCGCCGGAGCACGCGCTTCGCGCCGCCGCCAGCGCCGCGTTGAACGCACCTCGAACGCGCCGCATCAAGGCGCGATCTCCGCGCGGGAGACGAGGGGCTAGCCGCCGAACCGCTCCCGGAAGCGGGCGATGGCGCGCTCCGGCACCAGGAGGCCGTCGCATTGCAGCCGCGGCGCCTGGATCTGCAAGCGTTCGAGCGTCTCGTAGTGCCGCCGGGACGTCTCGGTATCCACCAGCCCCACCGTGGGGGGCAACTGGTCGAAACAGGCCGCGAGCAGTGACGAGAGGATGCAGCCGGTGATCTGGCGGGGATCGGGCCGCTCCAGCCAGGGGAGCGTCGCACCTCCGAGCGCGCGTTCCACCTCCCGCGGCCGGTGGCGGAGGTGACGGATGGGCTGCGGCGATCGCAACAACCCGGCCACGGTGAACAGGAGATCGCCGCTCGCCTCGAGCCGATGGAAGGCGCGGTCCACCCGGAAGCAATGTGGGCCCGAGTCATCGGCGAGGAGCGTGCCGGGCCGGAGCCGGTCCACGTCCAGCACCTCGGCGGCGCTGGTGGCTCCCACCATCAGCGTCGATTCGTAGAACGCCTCCGGCACTTCGGCTCGCGACGGGTGGATGCGCACGGCCCCTCGAAACCCGAGCTCCTCGCGCAAGCTCCGCTCCATCGACTCCAGCGCGTCACGTTTCGAGTACAGGTCGCACAGCGCGATCTCCATCGGATGCGGGAGGCACCGCAGCATCAGCCGCAGGCTGGCCGCGCCGATCGAGCCGAGCCCCAGGAACCCCACCCGCTCCCGCGCGAGATCCCGGCCCGCCTGGGAAAGCAGCTCCCGGACCGTGAGCACGACCGCCGCGGCCGTCGTGGCGTGCCCGGTGGTCACCGCCGGGACGTTGCGCCCCGCGAGCGCGCTCACCACGTCGCGCCCATACCCCGTCGCCGACGGGAGGAGGCCGGTGAGGGAGACGTTCCGCGCGCCGATCCGCCCGGCCATCTCCACCGCCTGGACCAGCCCGCGCAGGAGGCCCGGGAGATCCTGGTGGAGCTGGTGGTCGAACCGCGGCAGCAGCACGGTGGCGATCCTCCCCAGGGACGTCTCGTAGACCCCGCCGAGCACCGGCAGCCCCGCGCACCAGCCGTCGATGACGTCCTCCGGCGTCAGGCTCGCGTGCGCCAGGAGCGCGCGGGGGAAGTACGCCACCGCGGCCGCATCCACGGGCGCCAGCTCCCCGGCCGCGAAGAGGGAGAGCAATGGGCGGGGCTCATCCACCTCCGCTCCCTCCTGCGCTGCGGGCGCCGCCCTCCCGGCCGGCGGCGCCACCCGTGACCGGGCGCGCGCCCGGAGCTCCGCGACCACCTCCGCCTCCGCCGCGACCGTCGGGTGCGTCAAGACCGCCTTCACCGGGAGCTCGACGCCGGTCGCGGCGGAGACCTCGCTGGCCAGCTGCACCGCCCGGAGCGAGTCCCCGCCCAGGTCGAAGAAGTTGTCCTCGATGCCCACCCGATCGATCCGGAGCACGCGCGCCCAGATGGCCGCCAGTTGCTCCTCGGCTCCGTTCCGGGGCGAAGCGTACGCCCCGCTCAACGCCGGCCTCGCCACGGGAGGTGGAGGCAGGGCCCGGCGATCGACCTTGCCGTTGGGGCTCCGCGGCAAGGCGGGGAGGACGACGAAGGCGGCCGGCACCAGGTACCCCGGCAGCCGCTCCGCGAGGAAGCTCCGGAGGACGTCGGGAGACGGCGCCGGCTGCGCGGCCGACGCGGCATAGGCCACCAGGCGCCGGTGGCCGGACCCGTCTTCCCGGGCCACCGCGACGCACTCCTGGACGGCGGGGTGCCGTGCCAGCGCCGCCTCGATCTCGCCCAGCTCGATGCGGAAGCCCCGGACCTTCACCTGGTGGTCCACCCGGCCGCGGAAGTCGATCTCCCCATCCGGGCGGAAGCGGCCCAGGTCGCCGGAGCGGTACAGGCGCGCTCCCGGGCGCCCGCTGAAGGGATCGGGCAGGAACCGCTCGGCGGTCAGCGCCGGGCGCTCCAGGTAGCCGCGGCCCACGCCGGCGCCGCCGATGAACAGCTCTCCCACCGCGCCGGTGGGGACCGGCTGCCCGTGCGGGTCCAGCGCGTAGACCTCCGTGTTGACGATGGGCCGGCCGAGCGGCTGGTGCCGGTCCATGCCCCGCTCGAGGACCATCGTCAGGGAGTGCACCGTCGTCTCGGAGGGCCCGTAGCTGCAGATGACCCGCGGAGCGCCGTCTCGCGCGTGGAGCGCCCGGAGCAGGGACTGCGGAACCGCCTCTCCCCCCACGAGGACCGCGCGCACCGACGAGGGCAGCCCGGAGGTCCTCAGCAGCTCGGCCAGGGCGGACGGGACCGCATAGAGCAGCGTGACCTCCCCCGCGGCCGGCAGCGAAGGGAGCTGGAGGGTGTTCTCCGCCAGGACCAGGCATCCCCCCAGGCTCAGGGTGCCGAAGATCTCGAAGACCGAGATGTCCCAGCTCAGGGAGGCCGCCGCCAGCACCCCGGCAAGCTCCTCCGGGCGCAGGGCCTGCCGCGCCCAGTGGATCACGTTGACCGCGCAGCGGTGCTCGATGGCCACGCCCTTGGGCTTGCCCGTCGAGCCCGACGTGTACACGACATAGGCGAGGTTCTCCGGGAGCGCCCGGGGGGGCGGGTCCTCTCCGCGCTCGCGGGCGATCGCCTCCCGATCGGCATCCACGCGGAGCAGCGGCCCGCCCAGCGGAGGGAGCCGCGGCGCCAGCGCGGCCGTGGTCACCAGCGCGGCCACCCGGCCGTCCTCCGCCATGAACGCCAGGCGCTCCCCGGGGTAGGACGGATCCAGCGGCACGTAGGCGCCGCCGGCCTTGAGGACGCCGAGCGCCGCGACCACCAGCTCCGCCGTGCGGTTCAGCAGGATCCCCACGCGGCGCTCCGGGCCGATCCCCAGGGAGCGCAGCCGGTGCGCGAGCTGGTTGGCCTGGACGTTGAGCTCCCCGTAGGTCCACCGGGTGGCGCCGTCGATCAAGGCGGTCGCGGTGGGCCGCGCCGCCGCCTGCGCTTCGAACGCGGTGTGGAGGCAGGGACCTTCCGGGTGCGGCTGCCGCGTCCGGTTCCAGGTGACCAGGACGCGTTCGCGCTCCTCACCGTCCAGCAGCGGCGCCGTCGCGACGCGCTGCTCGGGGTGGGCGGCCAGGGCGGCCAGCAGCCGGGCGAAGTGGCCGGACAGGCGGGCGATGGTCTCGGGCTCGAAGAGGTCGGTGTTGTACTCCCACGCGCCGGCCAGCTCGCCGCCCACGCCGGTCACGCGCAGGGTCAGATCGACCTGGGCGGCTCCCCGGTTCAGGGCCAGCGCCTTCACGCGCAGCTCGCCCAGTTCCAGCATCGCCCGCGGGTCGTCCACCGCCAGCGCCGCCACCCCGGACTCCCCAAGCCGTGGCGCCTGCTGGAGGACGAACATGGCCTGGAACAACGGCGAGCGGCTGGGATCCCGGGCCGGCTGGAGCTGCTCCACGAGGAGGCTGAACGGGTAGTCCTGGTGCTCCAGCGCCGCCCGCGCGGCGCCGGCCACCTGGTCGAGGAGCTGGGTGAAGGTGGGATCGCCCGCGAAGCGCGCGCGCAGCACCAGGGGGTTGACGAGGTAACCCACCAGGTCCGCCCACTCGGGCCGCGAGCGCCCGTACGCGGGCGTGCCGATGAGGATGTCCTCCTGCCGGGTGTATCGGTGCAGGAGCGCGCTGAACGCCGCCAGGAGCGTCGCGTGCCGCGTGGCCCCGCGCGCGTGGCCGATCGCGTCCAGGGCACGGGTCAGCTCGAGGTCGAGCCGGAAGGGATGGGAGGCCCCCCGGTAGGTCTGCACGGGCGGGCGGGGACGGTCCAGGGGCAGATCCAGGGCGGGCAGGTCCCCCGCCAGCGCCTCGCGCCAGTAGCGCTGGAGCGCGGCGCCTCGCGGGCCGCGGAGCCGCTCGGCCTCCCAGCGCGCGTAGTCCCCGCAGTGGTGGGTCACGGGGGCCTGGGGAGGCGTGCCCGTGGCCTGGGCCGCGAGCAGGAGCCGCAGCTCCCGCGCGAGCACGGAGAGCGACCAGAGGTCCGCGGCGATGTGGTGGATCACGACCAGCAACACGTGCTCGTCCACCCCGCGCTGGAGCAGCCGGACGCGAAGGAGCGGACCGCGCTCCAGATCGAAGGGGCGCCCGGCCTCCTCCTCGAGGCGGGTGGCCAGGCGCTCCGGGCCCAGCGCTCGCGCGTCCTCTTCCGCGAAGTCCACCTCGCCGCGGGGGCGGATGCGCTGGGTGGGGATACCGCCCGACGCGGGGAAGACGGTCCGGAGGGCGGGGTGGCGTTCCACGAGCGCCTGCCACGCGCGCTTCATCGCGGACCCATCGAGCGGCCCGGAGAGCTGGAGCGCGTGCGAGATGTTGTACGCGGCGCTCTCCGGCGCGAGCTGGTGGAGGTACCACAGCGCCTGCTGGCCGCGGGAGAGCGGGTGGTCCCCCACCTCGGGGACGGGCGCCGGCAGGGGCTCCAGCGCCGCGGGGGCCGCGCGCGCGCAGAGCTCCGAGAGCCCGGCCAGGCTCATTCCGCCCATCAGGCGGGCCGGCGAGACGTCCACGCCCAGCTCGCGCTCGATCCGGTTCGCCAGGGCGACGGCCGCCAGCGAGTCGAGCCCCCACCGGGTGAGCGGCTGGGCAGGGTCGATCCGGGACGGCTCCTGCTGGAGCTCGGCGGCCACGGCCTCCCGGAGCCAGGCGATGGGCTGGGGCCCCGGCGCGGGCGGGCCCCCGGCGCGGGTCTCGACCGCGGCCACGACCTGCAGCTCCTGCGCGAGGAGCTGGGCCCGGCAGGCGTGGCGCTGGATCTTCCCGCTCGACGTCTTGGGGATGGTCCCCGGCCGGATCAGCACCACCTGGTGCACGGCGACCTCGTAGGTCTCGGCCACCGCCTGGCGGATGAGCCCGGCCACCTCCTCCGGGTCCGCCGGCTTGCGCGTGTCGATCTCCTGGACGACGGCGAGGCGCTCCTCGCCGCCGGCCTCGACCGCGACGGCGGCCCCGCAGCCCGGCTTCAGCGAGGGATGGCTCGCCTGGACCGTGGTCTCGATGTCCTCCGGGTACAGGTTGCGGCCGCGCAGGATGATGAGGTCCTTGAGCCGGCCGGCGATGAACAGCTCGCCCTCGTGCATGAAGCCAAGGTCCCCCGTCCGGAGGAGCGGGCCCCCGGCGCCGCCGCCGCGCACGCGCGCGCGGAAGGTGCGCTCCGTGTCCTCGGGCCGGTTCCAGTAGCCCTGGGCGACGCCGGGGCCGGAGACCCAGACCTCCCCGATCCGGTCGGGCGGACAGGGGGTGAGCAGGTCGGGATCGATGACGTGCACGGCGCTGCCCACCGCCGCGCCGCACCCCACCACGGTGGTGGTGCCGCCGGCATCCGGGCGCGCGTCGGCCAGCCGCCGCTGCGCCAGCGCCCGGCGCTCCAGGGTCCGGACCCGGGGCTGCGCCGCCGTCTTGCCCCCGGTCACCATGAGGGTCGACTCGGCCAGCCCAAAGGAGGGGTAGAACGCCTGGAGCTGGAAGCCGCACGGCGCGAACGTCTCCGAGAACCGCTGCAGGGTCTCGTGGCGGATGGGCTCGGCGCCGCAGACGGCCACGCGCCAGCAGGAGAGATCGAGGCTGGCCCGCTCCTCCGCGGAGGTCTTCCGGAGACTGAGCTCGTAGCCGAAGTTCGGACCGCCGCAGATGGTCGCCCGGTACCGGGAGATCGCGCGCAACCACCGCGAGGGGCGCTGGAGGAAGTCCAGCGGCGACATCAAGATGGACGTGCCGCCGCAGTACAGCAGCCCCAGGATGCAGGCGATCAGGCCCATGTCGTGGTACGGGGGCAGCCACGACACGCAGACTTCGTTCTCGCCGACGCCGTAGGACTCCTTCATGGCCTCCAGGTTGTGGAGGAGGTTGCCGTGGCTGAGCATGACCCCCTTGGGCGACCCGGTGGAGCCTGAGGTGTACTGAAGGAACGCGAGGGCGCCGGCGTCGAGCGCCGGCGGTTCCCAGACGCGCTCGATGCCAGGCTGCAGGGCATCGTTGGCGACCCAGCGCAGCGCTTGCAGATCCGGCGCGTGCTCGAACAGCACCGGCGTCATGGAGAGGATCGCCTCGGTGGTGAGCGCGACGGAGGCTGACGCGTCCGCGACGATGGCCTGGAGCCGGGGAAGGGTGCGCTCGAGCCGGGATGGGTCCGGCGGGTAGGCCGGGACCGCCGTCACCCCCGCGTAGACGCACCCGAAGAAGGCGGCGACGTAGTCGAGCCCGGGCGGGTAGAGCAGCAGGGCGCGCTCGCCTCGCGCGCCCAGGCGCTGGAGCGTGGCGGCGATCGCCCGCGCCTGGCGATCCAGCTCCGCGTTGGTGAGGGAGCGCGCGTCCTCTTCGTCGCCTTCGAGGAAGGCGTAGGTGCGCGCCTCCGGTTGGTGGAGCGCCCTCTTGCGCAGCACGTCGGCCAGGTCGGTGAACGCGGGCGTGTCCATGGGCTTTCTCCCCGGAGCGGCCGAGGCGGCGGACGAGCTGATCCGCGTCCTTGCTCACGAGGCTACGGCTCTACCACGCCCGGGCGCCCTCGGTTCGAGCTCCGCGACAAGTCGGCCGAGCGCTTCGTCCGCATGTGGGAGAAAGCCGAACTACGCCATCCACTAGCTGGCGGCGGCGACCGGGTGGACCGGCCAGGGCGTGCTGCGCGGGCCGCCCTCCCAGTTGTTGTGCCGGCCATCGAAATAGATGACCTGGAGTTGGGCGGGGTCGATGTCGTCGAGGGTGTTGACGTTGACCGAGACGTAGTCGCCGCCCAGCTCCTCGAGGTGGCCCTGGCCGTAGCAGTGCACGCCGCAGTGCTTGCAGAAGAACCGCTTGGAGACCTTGAACCCCCACTCGTAGACGCTGCAGCTCTGCTCGCCCTGCAGCAGCTTGAAGGCGCCCGGCTTCACGATGCGGCCGGTCGGCGAGACCTTGGTGCAGACGCTGCAATTGCACCGGGACGCCGGCTGGCCCGGCTCCAGCGCCACCTCGAACCGGATCGCTCCGCAGTGGCATCCCCCGGTGTGCTTCTGCTCCTCGCGCTTCGCTTCCACGGTCGCCTCCTCTCGCCATTTTGGCGAATCGACAGTATGCTGTCATTATGCGCAAACGACAGCATGCTGTCAATAGGGAAGATCCGCCGCCCGCGCGCTCGCCGGCCGGGGACGCGTTCAGCGCCCTGGTGGTCCAGGTGCTGAGGCTGGGCGGGCTGCTCACGGCCGTCGGGGACGCCCTGAGCGAACCGGCAGGGCAGAGCAGCGCGCGCTGGCAGGTCCTGGCGGCCGCCGACCACGCGCCGATGACGGTGGCGCAGGTCGCGCGCGCGCTGGGGCTCGCCCGCCAGAGCGTCCAGCGGGTGGCCGACCTGCTCGCGAAGGAGGGGCTGGCCGGGTACCAGGACAACCCCGGGCACCTCCGCGCCAAGCTCCTCCACCTCACGCCGCGCGGGCGGGCGGTGCTGGGGCAGATCCAGCAGGCCCAGCGTGGGTGGGCGGACGAGCTGGGCGCGGAGCTGGGCGAGGCGGACCTACGGAAGGCGAGCGCCGTGCTCGGCAGGGTCCTGGAGGCGGTCGCCGGCCGGCAGTCCGGGCCCGGGTGAGCTCACGGGCCGCCCAGCTCGCGGCGGATCCGCCGGCGGGTGTAGTTGGCGTAGGTGTACTTGCCGGTGATCAGGCCGGCCTCGTCGAGGCTGTTGTCGTTGAAGCCGGCGACGAAGCGGTCGAGGGCGTCGGCGATGCGCATGCCTACTCGACCCGCTGGTAGCGGACCGGCCCCAGGTTGTTATCAATCTCCAGCATCACCGGGTACCCACCGGCATCCACCGAGAGGGACCCATCGTACGACGCGTCCTTGTGCTCGATCTTGAGGCGGTAGCGGCGCACGTCCACGGATTGGCCCGCCACGGTCTCGCGGCCATCCGCCTGGCGCTCGATCTTCAACGTCCGGGGGTCGAGCTCCACCTCTGGATCGAGCGTCAGCTCCCGGCCCTTCAAGCTCATGCTCTTGCCGATCTCGAGCGGCCGCAGGCGCTCCGCGAGCGCCAGGTACGGCGCAAGCATGGGGGCGCTGAC
>DATBSS010000473.1:0-3552 GCA_036559665.1 Myxococcaceae bacterium | reverse complement strand
CTGGGCGACTGGGGCCTTACCGACGGCACCGAGGAGTTGAACTGCGACCTGGTCGCGCCCGGCCCGGGGGCCACCTGCCAGAACACCGGGTACTACAAGATGGCGAAGGCCGCCTATGACACCTTCACCGGGACCGCGACCGAGGAAGGCGACCTCATGTCGCAGTGGCTGTGGAACGTCCCCCGCGGCGGCCCGCAGATCGACCTCGACGAGAAGGCGTTCTTCATGGCGGCGGTGGGCGAGGACGGGAACCAGCCCACGCCGTACCAGCAGCTCGGGTTGACCCAGGAGCACATGGGCAACGGGCCGTACACGGTGACGCCGGGCGGCCCCTACGACAGCCCCGCGCTCCAGACGTACCCCCAGGCGGCCCAGCAGCGCGAGGCGTGCGCCTTCGGCCTGCCGTGCGACCCGTCTTCGTGGCCGCGCTACCAGTGACGCTGCCGGCGCTCGCGCTCTGGCTGTGCCTGGCCGGGGCGCCGGCGGCGTTCACCTGGGACGTGCCCGAGGTGATCGAGGACGTGCCGGTGGGCCGCGCCCCGTCCTCGGACGGCCGGCCGATGCGGCTTCGGGCGGTGCGGTCCCGCTGGAGCGCGGAGAAGCTGCGGAAGAAGCTGGGCGAGGACTTCCTCCGCGCCGGGCTGTACATCCCCCGCGACCAGCCGCAGAACCAGCCGCTGCCCTATGTCGCGGCCATCGACGGACGCCGGATGATCTCCTATTCGGCCCTCTTCCAGGTGAACCGGGACGGGACCACCACGCTGATCCTGGGCGAGGTGGACCTGGAGGCGCGGGTGGTGTCCACGCCGACCGCGCCCATCTTCCCCGGCGCGCTGGAGGTGGTGTCGTCCGACGTGGAGGCGATGCGGTCGGTGACCTTCCGGACCAGGGCCGCCCCGAAGGAGGTGCAGGCGTTCTACCGGGAGGTCCTGGGGAAGGCCGGGTACCAGGACTCCGGGAACGGCACCTGGGAGCGGGGCGCCGAGCGGACGACCGTGGTGGCGCGGGGCCCGGACAAGGACGGCTTCGTGCACGTGGTGGTGATGACCACCGCTGGGGCCCCGGCCCCGGCCCCGGTCAGGAACGTCCCGGCGGCGCCGTCTCATTGAAAGCAGCCCGGCGCCAGTGCTACGGCGCACCGTCATGAGCGAGCCCAAGCATCCGGTCAACCTGCCGCGGACGGAGTTCCCGATGAAGGGGAACCTGACGCAGCTCGAGCCGCGGATGCTGGCCCGCTGGGAAGAGCGGAAGACGTACCAGCAGCTGCTGGAGCGCAACGCGGGCAAGGAGCCGTTCGTCTTCCACGACGGCCCGCCCTACGCCAACGGGCCCCTGCACTCCGGGCACGCGCTCAACAAGGTGCTCAAGGACATCGTGGTCAAGTACCGCAACATGACCGGGCGGCCGTGCGACTACGTGCCCGGCTGGGACTGCCACGGCCTCCCCATCGAGCGGGCAGTGGAGAAGCGGCTGAAGGAGAAGAAGGTCGACCGGCGCTCGCTCTCCCGCGAGGAGTTCCTGGCCAAGTGCCGCGAGTACGCGCTGAAGTTCATCGACATCCAGCGGACCGAGTTCAAGCGGCTGGGCGTCTTCGGCCGCTGGGACGAGCCCTACGCCACCCTCTCCTTCGACTACGAGGCGCAGGAGATCCGCGAGCTGGCGGAGTTCGCCCGGCGCGGGCTCATCTACCGGCGCAAGAAGCCGGTGTACTGGTGCCTCTACGACCAGACCGCGCTCGCCGAGGCGGAGGTGGAGTACGAGGACCACACCTCGCCGTCCATCTACGTGGCGATGGACGCGGCGGAGGACCTGGGGAAGATGAGCGGCGCGCTGGCCGGGAAGCAGGTGGCCTTCGCCATCTGGACCACCACCCCCTGGACGCTCCCCGCCAACCTGGCGATCGCCGTCCACCCCAAGCTGGAGTACGTGTTCTACGACGCTGGCCAGCGGGTGCTGTGCGTGGCCAAGGACCTGTTGCCGCGCGTGCTGGCGGAGTGCCGCGCGGACCACCTCGCCGTCAAGGAGGTGAAGCTCCCCGGCCAGGCGCCGGTGGAGGCGGCGTCCATGGCGGACCCGGCGCGCATCCTCGCCTACGCCTCGGGGGCGGACCTGGTGGGGCTGAAGTACCGGCACCCGTTCTACGACCGAGTCTCCCCCATCGTCCCCGGCGAGCACGTCACGCTCGAGCAGGGCACCGGCCTGGTCCACACCGCGCCCGGGCACGGGCAGGAGGACTACGAGGCCGGCCTCCAGCACGGGCTGGACGTCTACAACCCGGTCAAGGGCGACGGGCGGTACGACGACACGGTGGGTCCCGTCCTGGCGGGGAAGAAGGTCCAGACGGAGGCCAACCCGCTGGTGGTCGATCTCCTGGTGGAGAAGGGCGCGCTGCTCAACAACAAAGGCGACAGCGTCACCCACAGCTATCCGCACTGCTGGCGCTGCCACAACCCGGTCATCTTCCGCGCCACCCACCAGTGGTTCATCTCGCTGGACAAGGATGGGCTGCGGAAGCGGGCGCTCCAGGCCATTGACCAGGTCCAGTGGGTGCCGCGCTGGGGGCGCGAGCGCATCTACGGGATGCTGGAGAACCGGCCGGACTGGTGCATCAGCCGGCAGCGGACGTGGGGCGTGCCCATCCCGGTGGCGCTCTGCGAGGCGTGCGGCGAGGCGGTGGTGACCCCGGAGCTGATGGAGTCCGTGGCGGCGGCCGTGGAGAAGTCGGGCGCGGGCGCCTGGTACGAGCGGCCGCTGGCGGACTTCTACAAGGGCGGGAACACCTGTCCCTCGTGCGGGAAGGCGGAGCTGCGCAAGGAGACGGACATCCTGGACGTGTGGTTCGACTCGGCGTGCTCGTTCGCGGCGGTGGCGGCGAAGCGGCCGAACATGCGCGTGCCGGTGGACCTGTACCTGGAGGGGTCCGACCAGCACCGCGGGTGGTTCCACTCCTCGCTGCTGGTGGGCGTGGGCGGGCACGACTTCGCCCCGTACAAGACGGTGCTCACGCACGGGTTCGTGGTGGACGGCGAGGGGAAGAAGATGTCCAAGTCCCTCGGCAACACGGTGGCACCGGAGAAGCTGATCGCCCAGTACGGGGCGGAGGTGGTGCGGCTGTGGGTGGCGTCGTCGGACTACCGGGACGACGTCCGGCTGTCGGACCAGATCCTCAAGGGGCTGTCGGAGGGGTACCGGAAGATCCGGAACACGGTGCGCTACGCGCTCTCCAACCTCTTCGACTTCGACCCCGGGAAGCACGCGGTGAAGCCGGAGGCGCTGCTGCCTTTGGACCAATGGGCGCTGGCGCGGCTGGGGGAGGTGACGGAGAAGATCCGGCGGGCGTACGAGTCCTACGAGTTCCACCTCGTCTACCACCACGTGGTCGAGCTGTGCGGGGTGGACCTGTCGGCGGTGTACTTCGACATCCTCAAGGACCGGCTCTACACGTGGAGGACGGACGGGGCGGCGCGGCGCTCGGCGCAGACGGTGCTCTACCTGGTGGCGCGCGACCTGCTGCGGCTGCTGGCGCCGGTGGTGAGCTTCACGGCGGAGGAG
>DATBSS010000472.1:0-13338 GCA_036559665.1 Myxococcaceae bacterium | reverse complement strand
GCCACCTTCTGCTGCTCCTGGATCCCGAACCAGAGGATGAGCAGCGGGATGAAGGCGGTGATGGGCAGGTAGCGCATCGGCGCCAGGATGGAGTCGAAGAACTTGTTCGCCGCCTCGAAGCTCCCCATGAAGATGCCCAGGGGGACCGCCACCGCCACGCTCAGCGCGAACGCCTTGAGGATGCGCAGGATGGAGGTGCCCACCGCCGAGGCCAGGCCCTGCTCGAACATGAGGTACAGAAGGCCCCGGAGCACCTCGTCCGGCGGCGGCAGGAAGAAGTGCGGGACCAGCGGCTCCGGTTGCCCCGCCCCCTTGTCCACGTGGACGTAGGAGAGGACGCACCACACCAGGAGCACCAGCGCCACGGAGGAGGCCGCCAGGAGCTGGCCGGTCCCCTTGGGGATGGGCGCGCGCAGCACCCACAGCGGTCGGCGGGGCTTTGCCATCGTCCGTGGGCTACTGCGTGTTGAGGACGACCTTGATGTCCGTGCGGCGGTTGAGCGCGCGCCCGTCCTCGCTGGCGTTGGAGGCCACCGGGTTGGCGGCGCCGTGGCCGACGGCCACGAAGCGCTCGGGGGGGATCTTGAAGTTGTCCACCAGGTACTTCTTCACCGCCTGCGCGCGCTTCTGGGAGAGCGACTTGTTGGCCACCTCGTTCCCGCGCGAGTCGGTGTTGCCCTCGATCTGCAGGAACGTGTTGCCGAAGGACAGCATCGTCTCCCCCAGCGAATCGAGGGTGAAGTAGCTGCCGGACATGATCTGGTCCGAGCCGGTGGTGAAGTGGATGGAGAGGCTCTTGTTGACGATGGCCCGGTCCGACACCTTGGGCTTGTCCTTGAAGGCGAAGGACTCCTCCACCTTCTGCCCCTTGTACTGGCCCGACACCGCCGCCACGAAGCGGCTGTCCTGCCAGTCCTTGGCGTCCACCACCTTGGTGACCACGCCCTTCTTGCGCCAGATGACGAAGGCGGCGTCGAAGATCTGGTTGAAGTACGGCTTCTGCGAGGTCAGCCCGTAGAACTGGGCGTTGTCCGCGAACGGGGTCAGCTTCAGCCCGGAGAGCATCCCGGAGACGTCCTCCGGCCCCAGCTTGAGCGCGGAGCCGATCAGCCGGTTGGCGCCGTCCGGGTCCTCCTGCATCACGGAGATGCCGTCGAACCAGCCGGCCACGAAGTCCTGCACCGTCTTGGGCGCCTGGTTGATCAGATCCTGGCGGGCCACCAGGGTGTCGGCGATGACGTTGGTGGCGGCGGTGGTGGAGACCAGGATGTGCGCGTCGTCTGGGCGGGCGTTCACCGAATTGGTGAGGTCCGGCTCCCAGGTCACCGCGGCGTCCACCTGCTTGGCCCGGAAGGCGTTGGCCGCCTTGGGCGCCTCGTCGAAGTAGACCAGGCTCCGCTCGATCTCCTGCTTGTCCTGCGGCGAGAGGCCGGACTGGGACAGCATGTAGAGCAGCAGCCAGTGCGAGGGCGTGAACTGGGTGGTGGCGATCTTCTTCCCCTTCAGGTCCTCGATGGAGTTGATGGACTTGAGGGAGACGATGCCGTCGCCGCCGCGGCTCCAGTCCTCCTGGAGGATGGACTTGGCCTGCTTGCCCTGGTCCGCCAGCACGGACGCCTCGCGCGCGTACGAGTCGACGGTGTCCCACATGATGTCCACGTCGCCCTTGATGAAGGCGTTGAGCTTGGCGGTGGGGTCTTCGAGGAGGGTGAACTGCACGTCCAGGCCGTACTTCTTCTTGTAGAGCGAGGCGGCGGCGCCGGGGTCCATGCCGCCGTTGGCCACGATGCCGGGCGCGTGGCCGGCCCAGGTGTTGATCGCCACCCTCAGCGGGCGGTTCAGCTTGCCGTCCCCCACCGGGCCCGAGGCGGGCGCGGTGACCTCCACCGTGCCGTCGCGCGGGGCGTCCGGGAGCTGGCCGATCTGGTTGAAGTCGTCCTTGGAGACGTCCTCCACCTTGCCGGTGCCCTGGCGGGCGTAGTTGCGGAGCTCGCCCCCGTACTTGGTGTAGGCGACGTACCCGATCGCCCCCACGATGATCAGGCCGATGAGCAGCTTGCTGAACGGAGTGAGCTTCATGGTTTGGGCGTCTCCGGTGCGGAGAAGAAGTCCAGCACCTTCTGGACCTGGACCTTGCGGTCCTGGGCCTGGGCGGTGAGCTGGGTGAGACCCGCGCCGCGCTTCTCCACGTCGGCGCGGAGCTGGGCGATCTGCTCGGTGAGCGACTTGATCTTCGCCTCCGCCTCCTGGTTCCCCTTGGCGGCGGCGGTCTCGTTGACCTTCACGTAGGCGTCGAGCGCGCGCTTCTGGTTCTGGGCGGCGGCGACGATCTTCCCGATCTCGAAGCCGAACGCCTTCAGCGAGGCTTCCACGATGGCGCGCTTCTCCGCCTGGCCGATGGTGGCGGGCAGGTTGCCCAGAAGGCCCTCCGCCTTGGACACGCGGTCCAGCTCCTCGGGGTCCATGCCCGCGTCGCGGAAGATGGCGCTGAAGTCCACCGGCGGGCCGCCGGGCGCGGCGGCGGCGGGCTGGAGCTTGAGCGGCGGGCCGGCCGGGACCGGGGCGGCCGGAGCTCCTGCGGGGGCCCCCGGAGACGGGGCCGCTCCGGAGGCGCGCGCCAGCTCGGCGATCTCCTCGGCGGCGCTTTTCTCGCCGCCGTCCTTGAGGCCGAAGCGGGATAGCTCCTTGGGGTCCTTGGGCTTGCCTTCCTCGCCGCCCGAATCGACGAACAGGCCCAGTATCTTGGAGCCGAGCCCCTTGTCCTCTGGCATTGTGGCGTCTTTAGCAGACCATCCCGGTTGACGCAGCGAAAACGGACTGCCACCGTCGGGGGTCATGCCGAAGTTCGAAGTCCATATTCCGGCCAACGACCAGAAGAGCTTCAGCTTCACCTTCCGGGTCGACGCAGACGGCTGGACGGCCGCGCTGAAGGCGGGGATGGCACGGCTCGGCGCGCCCGGCTCCACGCCGGGGCAGAACATGCTGGTGGACGTCCAGGACGACAACTCATTGCACGTCACGGACGCCGAGAGCGGGCGGGTGTTCCAGATCCGCGAGCTGAGCGAGGTGGAGGCGTCCACCGCGGTGATCAAGAAGCGCGTGCCCTCGTCGAACCCATCCCTGGCGCCTGCGCCTGCGCCCGCGCCCGCATCGGCGCCCACGCTGAGCGACCAGCCGGGCTTCAACCCGTCGGCGGCCACCATCATCGAGTCGCGGGACGCCCTCCCCGAACACATCCGCCGCGAATTGGAAGGGCTCCCGCCCAAGCCCGTCCCCTCGGCCGCCGGCCGGGATGACGACGACGACGAGGACACCGACCCCGGGCTACGCGCCCGGACGGTGCAGGAGCAGGAGGCCATCCCCACCCGGCGGACCCAGGTGCCCGTGACGCAGCCGCCGCGGGACAAGCGGGACGACGCGACGCGGGTCGCGCGCACCAAGGGCACCTCCCGGCCGGGCGCGCCGGCGGTGCCCTCCAGGCCGGGCTCCAGCTCCGGCTCCGGTTCGCGCCGTGCCGTCCCCTCCTCCAACCCCGGCCTCGCCCGCGAACCGCTCAGCAAGCGCGGCGCCACCCCGCGAGGCACCGGCGAGCTGGAGGTGGTGGAGCTGGAGCGGCCGGTCCGGCCGATCACCGGCACCATCGGCCGCGTCCGCACCGGCGAGAACCAGGACATAGAGTCCATGCTCTCCGAGGTCTTCGAGCGCGTGCAGGAGATGTACAACCAGCCGGACCCCACCCAGGCGCTCTACTTCCTGCTCGACCTGGCGATGGAGAAGGTGCCGGTGGACGCCGGGAGCGTGCTGGAGGTGGACGCGGCGGGCGACCTCCGCTTCTCCGCCGCGCGCGGGCCCAAGGCGGCGGAGCTGCTGGAGGCGAACCTGGTGGTCCCCTCGGGGTCGGGCATCGCCGGCTTCTGCGCGCACGAGGGCGTCACCCTGGCGCTCTCCGACGTCCAGAAGGACCCGCGCTTCTACGGCGAGGTCGGCCGGCGCGTGGACTACGCGACGCGGTCGGTGCTCACCTCGCCCATGATGACCCAGGACCGGACCTTCGGCTGCATGCAGCTGTTGAACAAGAAGGGCTCGCCCGTGTTCGACGCGCACGAGGTGGGCATCCTCTCGTACATCGCCCACCAGGCCGCGAAGTACCTCAACGCGCTCTCCTGAGCCCAAGGAAGCTGAGCGCGGCTACTCCTTGTCGAGCTTGTCGGGCGCCTTGGTGTACCCGGCCGGCGGATCGAACGCGGACCTCGGGATCGCCCCCTGGGTGATGGTCTTGAGCGTGGTCTCGGTGACCTCGTCCTCGTCCGCCTTCACCGTCTTGCGCCACGCCGGCAGCCCGTGGCTCATGCCCCACGCCTTGAGCATGGCGCCGGGAGACTTCTGGGCCATGCCCATCCCCCCCATGCCCATGCCGCTCCAGACGTCGGTGACCGCCTCCACGCTCTGCTTGAACTGGTCCCGGTCGACCTTCAGGTCGCTCCAGGGGATGAGGCAGGTGTCCGCCGTGTGCTGGCCGCCGACCTCCACCGTGTAGAGGTCGCACTTGTACCCGGCGATGGTCTTGCTGCCCGAGGCGCGGGTGTACTTCTCGTCCGGCGCCGTCGCCATCGCCTTGGAGAGGTTCATCTGCCGGCCCAGCACCGCCTCCATCTGCTTCCGCTGCTCCGGAGGGAGCTTGGCCATCTGCGACTTCATGGTGGCCATGGCCATCTCCAGCTTGGCCTTCATCCGCTTCATCTGCTCCTGCGTGATCTCGTGGTACTCCTTCTTGGCGTAGTCGATCATCAGGATCTTCTTGTTGTCGCCGTCGCTGACGAACGCGCCGGCCGGCTCCGCGCTCCCATCCTTGGTGATCTCCGAGCGGAGGTTCTTCCCCTCGAACTGCATGGTGAGGGTGCCGGCCTTCCCCTTCTTCTTCATCTCGGTGGTGATGGTCAGGCCGGCGTGCGCGGCGAAGGCGCACAGCGCGGCGGCGAGGGCTGCGGAACGGCGGAGCGTGGGCATGCGTGGTCCCCCCGGCGGGTGAGGCCGCGGATGCTACAAGGTTCAGGCGGCGGTGGTGGCCTGGCAGAGCCCCGCCAGCCGGCGCAACCCGGAGAACAGCGCCAGGACGTCCAGCGGCTTCTGGAAGATCTCGTTCACGCCCAGGGCGGTCTCCTCGTGCGGCACCAGCGACTTGCCCGTCACCAGCACCCGCGGGATGCGCCGCCACGACGGGTGCTCGCGGAGCGCGCGGGACAGCTCCGCGCCGCCCATGCCCGGAAGCCGCAGGTCGAAGACGATCACGTCCGGTAGCTCGCGGCCCCCGAGGCGGGCCAGGCCTGCCAGCGCCTCCTCGGCGCTGAGCACGTGGAAGACCACGAAGCCCTGGTCCGCCAGGGCCATCTGGAGGATCTCGCCTTCGTCCAGGCTGTCTTCGACCAGCAGCACCCGCGGGCCGCCGGCGCTTTCTTGGATGTGCATGAACCGACCTCGATCAGGCGGAGGGTCCGCGCCGGCATTGCGAGCCGCGTGCCAGGGATGGCCTCGCGATTTCGCGCGCTTGGCGGGACGCCGGGCAACAGGGCTGAAAAAAGTGTGTCCCCCTGGCGAGTGGGCCGAAAATCCTTCAACCTTTGACCAGTTCGTCCAGGACCACCGTGGCGTAACTCCCCTTCGGGAGCTCGAACCGGACCAGGAGATCCGCCCCCTGGCGCTGGAGCGACGGATCCCCCAGCCGGATCCGGTAGGCGCGGCGTGCGCCCTCCGTCTCGCCGCGCCCGTGCCGCCGGAGGTGGTCCATGGAGACGCCGGACGCGGCCAGGAGCGCCTCCTCCGCGGCCAGCACGAAGGACGCGGCGGGCGGCATCTTCGGCCCGAACAACGGCCCCGCCGGGCTGATCTCGAACCGGTCCACGCGGGCCTGCTCCACCTCCGGCGCCTCGCAGGTGAACAGGCCGCCTGAGTCCTCCTTCCGCATCACGTCGCCTTCGAGCGCGCGCGCGAACGTCCCCGCCAGGAGGCGGTCCTCCAGCGCCCGGTTGAACAGCGCCGACTGGAAGGCGGAGAGGTAGAGCTTGCGCTGGAAGCGGGACGGCGCCCGCTCCAGGCGTTCGCCCAGCAGCAGCCGCCGCCCCAGCTCCGCGTTGCGGGCGTCCGCGCCGAAGCGCTGCTCGCCGAAGAAGTTGGGGACGCCGCGCTCCGCCAGCGCGCGCAAGGCCGCCTCCGCGGCTCCAGGGTCGGACGCCTCGCGGATCCACACCTGGAAGCGGTTGCCGCGGAGGTGGCCGGGGCGGAGCTTGTTGCCGTGCCGCGCGGCGGAGAGGACGCGCGCGCCCTCCAGCCGGAGCGCGGCCACCTTCGGCTCCGCGGACGCTGGGACGGAGAAGAACTGCCGCGTCACCGCCTGGTGATCCTTCAGCCCTGCCCAACCTACGTCCCGCGCGTCCACCCCCAACGCCTCCGCCAGCTTCCGCGCCAGGGGCTCCGTGCCCAGCCCGCGCTTCTCCACCCAGAGGTAGAGGTGATCGCCTTGTCCGGAGGGGAGATAGGCGGGGATCTCCTCCACCTCGAAGTCCTCCGGCGAGGCCTTGATCCGCCCGCCGCATCCAGGGATGTCAGTCGTGACCCGCCCGCTCATCCCGGCATTGTCACCCACCAGACATATGCTGCGCGCCCATTGTTTGGCCCCCGCCCAGCCAGCGGGCCTTCCCTCGCCCTCGGAGAGTCGCCCTGATGACCATTTCCCTGTCCGCGCGCGCCGCCCGGCTGCTGTCGGCCGCCGCCGCGCTCGCCCTCGCCACCGCCTGCCCGCAGCCGCCACCCCCCGACACCACGCCGCCCGCGGCGCCGACGCTGTCGGTGCCGGGCCTCACGGACACCTCGATCCAGCTCACCTGGACGGCGGTGGGTGACGACGGCACCGACGGGACGGCCACGACCTACGAGCTCCGCTCGCTGAGCGGTTCGGCCTGCCCCATCACCCGGAACAACTTCGCCACCGGGACGCTGGTCCCCGGGCTGGGGGCCCCGAAGGCTGCGGGGGCGGCGGAGGCCTTCAACGTCACCAGCCTCACCGGCGACACCACGTACTGCTTCATGCTGAGGGTCGCGGACGAAGAGGGGAACTTCAACTTCTCCGCCGCGGTGGTGGGCTCCACCACGGACCTGGTGGCGCCGGCGAGGGCGACGCTCATCGTCAGCAACACGGCTGACACCTCGGTCACCATCGGCTGGACCGCGGTGGGCGACAACGGGGTCTCGGGCATCGCGTCCACCTACGAGATGCGCTCCCTGTCCGGCGCCTCCTGCCCCATCAACGCGGCGAACTTCGCCGGCGGCGCCGCGGTCGGCTCGCTGCCCAGCCCGGCGGCCCCGGGGACGAACCAGTCGGTGACGGTGTCCGGGTTGACGCCCTCCGCGGACTACTGCTTCGCCCTCAAGATCAGCGACGAGGTGGGGAACAGCTCGCTGTCCGTGTCGGTGGGGGCGAC
The DNA here is from genome assembly GCA_036559665.1 of Myxococcaceae bacterium. GTDB lineage: Bacteria > Myxococcota > Myxococcia > Myxococcales > Myxococcaceae > DASRBA01. The sequence goes on along the minus strand of DATBSS010000472.1, from coordinate 5,863 downwards.
CACCAGCGACACCGTGGCGCCCGCGGTGGTGGCGCTGCAGACCGGCACGGCCACCGGCACCAGCATCGCGCTGAGCTGGACCGCGGTGGGCGACGACGGCACCACCGGGACGGCGGCCAGCTACGAGCTGCGCTCCGCGACCGGCGCGGGGTGCCCGCTGACGGCGGCCAACTTCTCCAGCGGCACCGCGGCGAGCGGGCTGCCCGCCCCCAGCGCCGCGGGCGCGACTGAAGCCTTCACCGTCAACGGCCTGACCCCGGACCGGGCGTACTGCTTCATGCTCAAGGTGACGGACGACTCGGGGAACAGCTCGCTCTCCAACTCGGCCTCCGCCTCGACCGCCGACCTGACCGCGCCGAACGCGGCGGCGCTCTCCGCGGGCACCGTGACCGGGACCAGCGCGCAGATCAACTGGCTGGCGGTGGGCGACGACGGGAGCACCGGCACCGCCGCCTTCTACGAGCTGCGCTCCGCCAGCGGCGCCGCCTGCCCGCTCACCCAGGCGACCTTCGGCAGCGGGACCCTGGTCGCCGGGGTGCCCTCGCCGGCGGCGGCCGGAACGCCCGAGTCGATGACGGCCACCGGGCTGTCCTCGAACACGTCCTATTGCTTCATGCTCCGGGTGTTCGACGACGCGGCGAACACCTCCTACTCCAACTCCCTGGCGGTGCAGACGCCGGACGTGACGCCGCCCGCGGCGACGGCGATCCTCGCGGGCACGGTCACCGGCACCTCCATCCAGGTCCAGTGGGTCGCGGTGGGCGACGACGGCATCACCGGCACCGCCACCTCGTACGAAATGCGCTACCGGTCGGGGGCGAGCTGCCCGATCAACGCCGGCAACTTCGGGTCCAGCACCCAGGTGTCCGGGCTGGGCGCGCCCGCCGCCCCCACCACGCCGGAGTCCTTCACCATCACCGGGCTGACCTCGGACACCGGCTACTGCATCATGCTGAAGACGAACGACGAGGCGGGGAACTCCTCGTTCTCCAACTCGCTCATCCAGTCCACGCAGGACGTGACGGGGCCCGCCTCGGCCGTCCTCAATGGCGCGGCGTTCGACACCTCGGTCCAGCTCAACTGGACCGCGGTGGGCGACGACGGCACCACCGGCACCGCGACGTCGCAGGAGCTGCGCTACCGGTCGGGAGCGAGCTGCCCGATCAATGCCGGCAACTTCGGGTCCAGCACCCAGGTGTCCGGGCTGGGCGCTCCCGCCGCCGCGGGCACGGCGGAGTCGTTCACGGTGAACGGGCTCACCCGGCAGACGGCGTACTGCTTCGCGCTCCGCGTGGCCGATGAGGCGGGCAACCCCTCCTTCTCCAACAGCCTCAGCACCACCACCACGGACACCACAGCGCCCGCCGCGGCGGTCCTGGCCACCGCGAATCCCGGTGTGAGCTCCATCCACGTGACCTGGACGGCGGTGGGCGACGACGGGACCTCCGGCACCGCCGCGAGCTACGACCTGCGCTACCTGAGCGGGGCCGCCTGCCCGGTGACGGCCGCCAACTTCGCCTCCGCCACGGCGGTCACCACCGGCGCGCCGCAAGCGGCGGGGAGCGCGGAGGACGTCACGGCCAGCGGGCTGACGCAGGGGACCTCCTACTGCTTCGCCCTGAGGGTGACTGACGACGCGAGCAACGTCTCCGCGCTGTCGAATTCCGCGAGCGGCTCGACGCTGGCGGACACCACGGCTCCAGGACCGGTCGCGGACCTGGCCACCGGCACCACCGGCGCCACCTTCATCCAGCTCTCCTGGACGGCGGTGGCGGACGACGGGACCACCGCCTCCACGGGGCCAGCGGCGTCGTACGAGATGCGCTACCTGTCGGGCGCGGCCTGCCCGATCACCGCGGGCAACTTCGGTACCGGCTCGTCCGTGAGCGGGCTGCCGTCGCCGGGCGCTCCGGGGGCACCCGAATCGGTGTTTGCCACCGGACTCTCTACGGGTGCCAGCTTCTGCTTCCTGCTCAAGGTCTCCGACGCGGTGGGGAACAGCTCGTTCTCCAACGCGGCGACCGGCACCACGATCGACAACTCGCCGCCGGCCACGGTGACGGATCTGACCGCCCTCGGCCCGGATACGGCCGGCACGGTGCAGCTCAACTGGACTGCGGTAGGAGCGCACGGTGCGAGCGGCACCACCGCCACCTCGTACGACCTCCGGTACCAGACCGGCAACTGCTCCGGGTTCAACTTCAGCACCGCCATCCCGGTGGCCGGACTGCCGCCCCCCGGCCCCATGGGCGCGCCGGAGTCGTTCAACGTGACCGGGCTCTCCATCTTCCAGCAGTACTGCTTCGGGCTGCAGGTCACCAACGAGACCGCCACCAGCTCCCTCTCCAACCCATTCGGCTTCGCGTTCGCGGGCACGAGCGCGCAGATCGCCGCCATCCGCCAGCTCATCCACGACGCCTCCAGCTCGCCGGTGACGCTGAACGCGGCGGTGCAGGGGGCGATCGTCACCTACAAGAAGGACACGGTGAACGGCCGGCCGCCGGGGATACAGGACGGGCCGGGGTTCTTCATCCAGAACGCGGACACCGGGCCGGCGCTGTTCTTCGCCGTGGATCCGGACACGTTCCTGCCGGGCATGGCGGTCAGCGACAAGCTGGACATCTCCATCACCCAGGGCGTGTGGGCCGGGTGCCAGACGCCACCCTGCGGCGCGGATGACAGCCTGTACATGATCACCCAGGCGGCAGCGGTGCCGGTGTCCACCGGTTCGATACTCCCGGCAGTGCAGGACCTCACCAACACCGCCCTGCCGCTGCCCATCGGCCCTGGCCCGTGGAACCTCGAGCACGAGTTGGTGCAGGCCACCGGCACCATCGGTCCCGTCTCGGCGGCCGGGCTCGGTTTCGAGCGCGCGACGCTTACCACCCCCGGGACCAACTCGACGTTCCAGGAATTCCGCTTCACCGACGCGGTGGGCGTGGCCAAGGGCATCGTCGCCGGCTGCACGGTGACCATCAACGGGACGCCGATGTGGCGGTTCGGGCCATTCGCCCAGTTCTCGGCGTGGGCGCCAGCGGACGTGACGCCGTCCGGGTGCCCAGCTCCCACCGTCCTCTTCGCCAGCCCGGACAACGGCACCACGGGCGTCTCACCGACCCCGGACGTCACGGCCTTCTTCGACCAGCCCATGACCCAGGCCAGCATGAACGGCCAGACGGTGGTGGGCCTGTGCACCGGAACCATCCAGCTGTCCGGGGACAACTTCGCCACTTGCGTGCCGTTCACGACGGGCTCCGCCACCCTGGCGGGCAACAACACCCAGGCGACGCTCACGTCGGCGACGACGCTCAAGGGAGCCTCGCCCTACAGGATCCGGATCACCACCGCCGCCACCTCTGGGAACGGGAGCACGCTGGCGTCGGCATTCACCCAGGCGACCGGGTTCACCGTGGCGGGCGGAACGTGCACCAGCGTCGCGCCGGTGGTGATCAGCCAGTTCTACGGCGGCGGCGGGAACTCCGGGGCCACGTTCACCCACGACTTCGTGGAGTTGCATAACCGCGGCACCACCCCGGTCAACCTGACCGGCTGGTCGCTCCAGTACAACTCGGCGGCCGGGACCGCCGCGTGGGGTACGAACGTGCTCTCCAACACCATCGCGCCGGGCGGCTACTTCCTGGTGCAACTCGCCTCTCAGGCCTCGGTCGGAGCGCCGCTGCCGACCCCGGACCTGGTCATCACCGCCCCCCCCTCCATCATCAACATGTCGGCGACCACCGGCCGCATCGCGCTCATGGCGACCACGACACCGATCCCCGCGAACACCGCCTGCCCGCCCGCGGGGAGCGTGGTGGACTTCATCGGGTACGGCACCACGGCGCCGGCCTGCTTTGAGGGCTCCGCGATGCCCAACCTCAACAACACCAGCTCCGGCATCCGCAAGAACCCCGCCGCTCCCGACATCGGGTGCGTGGACACCAACGTCAACGGTACGGACCTCACGGTCCTCACGCCCCCGGTGCCGCGCAACTCGGTGAACACGCCGGCGAACGGGTGCAGCTGCCCGTAGCGGCCTGACGGAACCAGGCGGCGCTGGAGCGGAACCTACTGCTCCAGCGTCGCCAGCAGCTCCTTCACCCGCCGGGCGAGGTCTTCGTCCGCCCTGCTCTCCAGCAGCTCCCCCGCCTGGAAGAGCAGGAAGAACATCACGTCCGAGAGCGCCTTCCGCAAGGACCCCACCGGCTCGGCGCCGAGCTGGTCGCGGGTGTTCTGGAACTGCTCCAGCAGCGCGGCCTCGGGGAGGACGCCGGAGGCGTCGAACGACTGGCCCTGGAGCACGGGCGAGGAGCTGAGCGCTTCGCCGGCGAGCGCGGCGTTGGCGGCGGCGACGAACTCGCGCTCCATCCCCTGCTTGGCGACCTCGTCGCGGATCTCCTTGAAGATCCGGTTGAACACCCGCGCCACGTGGTTGGGGTCGCCCTTCTGGAGCTTCTCTTCGGCCTTCCCGGCCGGGGCCACCGCCGCGTCCACCGCCGCGGCGAGCCCGCCGGTGATGGGCTTGTCCGACACCATGGCGTAGCCGCCTTCGAGCAGGCGGAACACCACGCGGGTGATGTCGAACTCGGACATCTTCTGCCCCTGCCCCAGCTCGAACACCGTCTTGTCGCCGGTCAGCGCGACCAGCACCCTGGACTCCTCGTCCTCCAGCTTCCCGTCCGGCGCGCGCTTCTTCCCCACGTACATCCGCCCGTGCGGGATGCGCTTCCGGAAGTGGGTCATCTCGTCGATCTTCCGGATGGCGTCCATCAGCAGGCTCTGGGTGGAGAGCTGCAGCGCGTGGGCGGTCCCCCGGTCGTCGATCTCCTGGTCCACCAGCATGAAGGTGCCCTCGTGGGTGAGCACCATGGCGTGGAAGATCTCCGAGAGCTGGTAGGTGAGGCACTTGAACAGGTCGTGCGACTGGAGCACCCCCCGCTCCACCAGGGTCCGCCCCACCTTGGAGGGCGGGGTGTCCCGGAGCATCTCCTCCAGCCGGTGGCGCTCCACGAAGCCCAGCCGGACCATCACCTCGCCCAGCCGGTCGGTGGGGTCGTCGCTGGTGGCGGCGCGCACCTCGCCGTCCTTCATGCTCACCGAGCGCTCCCCGGTGGGGGCGTTCACCCGGATGACGCCGGTCCACCGGGACTGGGCCAGAAAGGCCATCAGGTCGGAGATGGGGAACCCGGCGGCATCCCCGGCCATCACCACCCGCGGGGGGCCGATCCGCCCGCCCGACGACGGCGAGCGCACGAAGCACAGCAGGTCCGGCGAGGTGGGGAGGAGGTTGAAGTTCCCCGCCATCGCCGAGAGGGACTTCTGGGCCTCGGCGTTCTCCGGGCTGAGCTGACCGCGCGAGTCGACCCGGAAGCGCGCGCTCACGGGCTCAGTCCTTCGCCCAGGCGTTCGGGCTGGAGATCCACTCCAGCTCGTCGTCCGCGGCGTGGTCGAACTGCTCCACGGTGGGGGACAGCTCGAAGACCCGGCCGTTGAGGAAGATGGTGGGGGTCCGCTCCACGCCGGAGGTCTTCCCCAGCTCCTTCCAGGAGGCGATCTCCGCGGCGTACTTCCCGCTGTCCAGCGCCTTCTGCACCTCCGCCGCCGGGATGCCCAGGGTGGCGGCCAGCTCCTTGATGGTGGGCACGGAGAGCGCCAGCTGGTTGGCGAACAGCCGGTCGTGCATCTCCCAGAACTTGCCCTTGTCGCGCGCCACCAGCGCCGCCACCGCCGACGGCATCCCGTTGGGGTGGTTGGGCAGGGGGTAGGGCGCGTAGCACACCCGGACCTTGTCCCCGTGCTTCTTCACCAGCTCTTCCAGGATGGGCCGGACGAAGCCGCAGTAGGGGCACTCGAAGTCGGCGAACTC
>DATBSS010000471.1:0-29125 GCA_036559665.1 Myxococcaceae bacterium | reverse complement strand
GCCGTGCTTGAGCTCCTCCACGTAGTCCGCCCGGAGCTTCTCGTCCGACAGCGTCCGGTACGCGTCCCCCACCCGCCCGAAGATCTCCGCCTTCAGCTGCCCAAGCTCCGGCGGCGCGCCCTCCGGCACCGTGTCCGGGTGATACGACTTCGCCATCCGGAAGTACGCGAGCTTCACCTGGCCCGCGTCCACCTTGTCGCTCACCCCCAGCGCCTCGAAGTGGTTCTGCCCCTTCAGCTTCGCCGCCAGCGCCCGCAGGTCCTCGATGCTCTCCGCCGCCGGCAACCCCATGGGCGTGGCCGGCGTCACCTTCACCGAGCTCGCCTGCACCACCGCCGGCCGGGGCCCGGTCGGCATCCGCCCCGGAGGCGGCCGCGCGCCGGTGCCGGTCTTGGGCCCGGATCCTCCAGCCGGTGGAGGCTTCGGCCCCGAGGCGGCTCCAGGAGGCGGTCTCGGCCCGGACGCGGCCCCCGGCGGAGGCTTGGCGGCCTGCGGGGACGGTGGAGGTTCTTCGGAGGCCGGCGCGGGGCGCGTGGGGATGGCCGCGAACGAGATGCCGTCCAGCTCCCACAGCAGGAACACCACCCGGAGCACGGTCTCGTGCTCCTGGGGCATGTCCTTCTGGAACTGCGCCAGCGAGCGGACGCCGTCCACGTACGCCAGCGCCCGCATCTCCTGCGGCGTCAGGCGCAGGTCCGCCGGCGCGACCCGCCCGCCGGACTTCATCGCCGGCAGCTCCCACGCGCTCTGCATCCGCCGCTTCAGCTCCGCCGCCGGGATGCGCCGCACCAACTCCGACAGCACCCCCCACCGGTGACCGAGCGGCATCGACCGCTGCGCCGGCAGCTCCTTCGGCTCCACGGTGAAGGTGCCGGTGGCGGCGAGCAGCGCCTTCGCCAGCAGGCTCTTGGCGCGATCGATCAGCTGGGCAAACGCCATGCCCGGGTTCAGCGCTCCGGTCGTGAAGAGGGCGGTCAGCAGCTCCCCGCCGAACCGGTCCTTCTGCGCCTCCGCCTGGGCGATCTGCTCCGCCTTCGCCAGCCCCGCCCGGGTGAGGAACACCGCGAGCGAATCCTCCGCGTGCGTCGAATTCACGTACTCGGGGTTGCCCTTCTTGAGGTGGACCTGGATCTCCCGGTCCGAGAGCTGGAAGGTGAGCAGCGCGGTCATCTCCGCGCCCGCGGCCAGCGAGTACAGCTTCACCGCCGACAGCTCCGCCAGCGAGCCGCTGGACGGCGGCGCGGCCACGCCCTCCTCGGGCGGCGACGGGGGCGGAGGCGCCTTCTTCGCGGCGGGCGCGGGCGGTGGAGGTGTCGGCGGGGTGACCTGTACCGGCGGGGGGGCCGCCGTCGGGGAAGTGATGATGGGCGGGCCGGGCCGCATCCCGGAGGCGCCGCGCTGAGGCGGGGTCATGCGCGCAGCGGCGACGGCGCGGGCGCCCGGGCCGGCGGTGAAGCCAGAGGTGGCGCCCGGGCCGGCGGTGAAGCCAGCGGTGGCGCCCGGACCAGCGGTGAAACCGGGGTTGCCACCGGCCGCCGCCATGGGCGCTGCGGGCGTCGGCGCCGTCGCGTGGCTCGCGGCCGGCAGGGGCTCGCCCGGCCCGTCCACGCCCCACAGCTCGCGCGGGAACGAATCGCGCACGTCGGGGAAGCGGCCAGGCAGGGCGTACCGGACCCCGTCCTTGGAGACCATCACCTTGCCCTTCACGATGCCGTTGTCGAGCAACAGCTCGACCGTGCCGGGAGTGAGCGGGCCCCAGATCTGGCCCTGCTCATTCTTGATGAAGATCTGCTGCAGCTCGCTTTCCATCGCCCGTCCGGGAACCTACCGCTTCGGGCGCGTCGAGGCGACGGGAGGGCCGGAGGGCGCGGTCTTCGGCTCGGGCGTCAGCTGCTCCGCCCACTCGTTGGGGAGGTCCACCTTGCCTGGCACCGGGTTCGCCGCCCTGGACAGGCTGGCCCGAACGCCGGACCCGGTGCTCCTGGGTGGCGGCATCTCCGCGGGTTGCACGGGTTGTACGGCCCGGACCTCCGGCTCGGTCACCGGCCCGCGTTCGGGTACCGTGACCGGCTCCACTCCCGGCTGCGTATCGGTCGTGACCGCCTGCGGGGGCCGGCTGTTGACCGTCACCTCCCGCCGTTGCGGCTGGTTGGCGGCCTCCAGCGCCTTCTCCTTCTCCTTGATGGTCCGCTGGAGCGAGCCGATCTGCTTCTGGAAGTACGCCATCTGGACGCGCAGCTCGTCCCGCTCCGACTGAAGGGTGGCCGACTGCGCCCTCGCCCCCTGCTCCGCCTCGAGCTCCGCGCGTAGCCCCGCCAGCTCCGCCTCCTTCTCCGCCAGCTGCGACTCCAGCTTCTCCGCCCGCACCTGGACCTTCCGGAGCGCGGCGGTGCGGTCCGCCGCCACCGCCTCCCGGTCCCGCAAGAGCGAGGTCATCTCGCTCTGCGCCGCGGCGCGCTTGGTCTCGCGCCTGGACATGGTGTCCAGGCGGGTGAGCAGCGCGCCCTTGGTGCTGGCCAGGTCCGATACCTGCCCCTGGATGAACTGGATGTCGTTGAGCAGCTCGTCGTGCCGGCGCTCCTCCTCCTCCAGGTGCGCGGCCCGCTGGGCGGAGATTTCCCGCTCCGCCTCCAGCTCGCGGGTGGGGGCCTCGATCTGCGCGCGCGCCTCGTCGCGCTCGGCGGTGAGGGAGGTGGCGTTGATGCGCTCGGCGTCCAGCGCCTCCGCGGTGGCCAGCCCCTGGTCCTTCGCCGCGTCGCGTTCGCCGGTCAAGGCGGCGACGGCGTCCCGCTCCGCCTGGAGCTCCGCGCCCAGGCTCTCCACCTTCGCCCGCAGCTCGTTGCGGTGCGTGCCCAGCATCTCCACGTCGGCGCGCGACTGCTGCAGGGCTTCCTCGCGCTCCTCCGCCTGCCGCCGGGCCGCGGCCAGGTCGCCCTCCACGCCGTGGCGCGCCTCCTGCTCCAGCTCCAGCGCGCGCTTGAGCTCTGCGGACTCGCCCTCCAGCGCCCCCAGCCGGGGCTGCAGGGACGCCACCGCCGCCTGCTGCTCGGCCAGCGAATCCTCCGCGCCCAGCGCCCGCCGCTGCTCCGCCTCCAGCTTGTCGTGGAGCGCGCCGATCTGCGCGTCGAGCCGGCCGGCCGCCTCCTGCTGTGCCGCCAGTTCCGACGCCAGCTGGGACTCGCGCGCCGAAGCGTCCCGCTGCATGGCCGCCTTCGCCGCTTCGCTCTCCGCCCGGGCGCGCGCCGCCTCCACCCGGGCCGCCGCCAGCGCCAGGTCGCCATCGGCCTTGGCCCGGGCGCCCTCGGCGCGCGTGCGGGCCGTCTCCTGGCGGGACTGTTCCAGCGCCGATTCCAGCCGCTGGGTCTCGGCCTGCGCGGTGGCCGTCTCTTCGCGACCGCCCTGCAGCTCCACCTCCAGCTTCTGGACGTCGCCTTGAGCCGCGGCCGTCTCCTCGCGGGATTCCTTCAGCTCCGACTCCAGGCGCTGGGCCTCGGTCCGCGCGGTGGCCGTCTCCTCTCGAGCGCTCTCCAGCGCTGACTCCAGCTCCTGGCGCTCCTCGTCCCGGCGCACCAGCTCCGCCTCGGTCTTCGCCTGGGCCGCCCGCACCGACTCCACGGCCTTCTCGGCCTGCGCCAGCTTCCGGTGGTGGGTCTCGCCCTCCACCCGCGCCTGCGACAGGGCCTCCTCGTTCGCCTGGGCCTCCGCCTCGGCGCGGGCGGCAAGCTCCGCCTTCTCCTCCCGCGCGGCCTGGAGGGCGGCCTCCAGCTCGGCGGCGCGGGCCTCCAGCGCAGAGAGCTTGGCGGACAGCTCCGGCAGGTCCTCCTCCAGCGTGGCGGCGCGGGCGGCGGCGAGCGCCTTCTCCGCGGCGGCTGCCCGCGAGCGCTCCTGGGCCAGCGCCCGCTCCAGCTCCGCCACCTTCGCCTCGGCGGCCGCGTCCTTGAGCGAGTGCGCCACGGACTCCCCGCGCTCGTCCGTCCGCACCAGCGAGGCGACCCGGGTAGCGCCGTCCGGCTCCACCGAGAAGCCCACCACCAGCCGGCCCACGCGCGGCGCGTCCAGGTACAGGCCAACCGCCAGCACGTCCCCCGGCTGCGGGTCCACCGAGACGCCCACGTCCACCGGGCCGCCGCCCCCGGCGCCGTGCAGGCCGACGTCGTACCCGCCGTCCGCCCCCGGCCCCGCGGCCGGCTTGGATGTGCTCCGCTTCTGCTTCACGCCGCCTCCAGCGACTTGAGCATCTCCCGGATCTCGCCCGCGCGCTCGCCGGACCCGGTGCCCTCCGCCTCGAGGATACGCAGGGCCCGCTCCAGCGCGCGCTCGGCCCTGGCGCGGTCTCCCTTCCGGGCGTGGGTGCGGGACAGCTCCAGCAACGGTTCCACCAGCACCGGGTCCCGGTCACCGGCCACCTGCTCCAGGCGCTCCACCGCGTCGCGGAGGACGTCCTCGGAACCCGGCTCGCGCCGCTCGCGCAGCTCCAGGGCGGCGCTGTGCAGCGAGATGGCGGCCGCCAGCGCCGTCTCGTCCTCGTCCGCGGGCGCGGCGACCTCCGCCAGCCTCCGCATCCCGCGCGCCTGCATCACCGCATCCACCTTCCCCACCAGCGACGCGGTGAGCTCGCGGGCCAGCGCGTCCGGGTCCCGGAAGACGGACGCCGCCGGCGCTGGCTCCGCCGGGCGGTGCGCGAGGAGGCCGGCCACGCGGGCGATGCGCTCGTACGGCGCCGGGTGCGAGTCCAGGGCGCGCGCCACCCGGTGCACGCCCTCCCGCTCCCGCAGCGCGCGCAGCCGCGGCGGCACCACCTCGTGCGCGGCCAGCACGCAGCGGAACAGGTCGCGGCAGGGGTGGCCCGCCTCCCGCAGCGCCACCAGGATGCTGAAGGCGGTGCGCTCGAAGGTGTCGGAGAGCTCCACGTACCGCCGCAGCGCGCGGCCGAAGGTGTCGCCCCCGTACGCCAGCGCCGCCGCCCGGTCCGCCAGCAGCTCGCGCCGTTGCGAGTGGGCGGCGGTGACCTGGAGGTAGATGACCACGAAGAGGCGGAGGAACCAGTAGACCGGGCTGAACACCACCACCGTCGGCCCCAGGCTCGCCATCCGCTGCGTCATGTTCACCATGGACTGGGTGGTGCGGCTGATGAACGGGGTGAGGCGCGTCTCGCCGTGGGAGAAGTGGCCGTACTCGTGGGCGAGGAGGGCCTTCAGCTCGTCCAGGCGCAGGCCCGGCAGCGCGGCGAAGCTCAGGGAGAGCACGCGCTCTCCGCGCCCGGTGAGGACGCGCCACACCCCGCCGGACTCCCTCACCCCGATGGCGGTGTCCTCCGCCTTGAGGAGCACGCGGTCCACCATGCCCGCGGTGGCCACCTGCGCCACCTCGCGGAGCATCTCGAACAGGCGCGGTTCCTCCTCGGGGGTGAGGCGGCGGCCCTCCTCGCCGGCGTGCGGAGGGAGGAAGAGGCTGCGCACCACCGCCCAGGCGCCGCCCAGGGCGATCAGCAGCCCGCCCGGCACGAGCGGGAGGCGCTCCCGCGGGAGCTGGAAGACGGCGTAGAGGAGCACGCCTCCGAACACCAGCGAGAGGAGCACCATCATCGGGATGGAGACGTAGAAGAGCGCGGTGCCGAACCACAGCACCGCCTGGTAGAGCCGGCTGGCGGCGCGCTCGGAGGGCGTCTCGCCGCTGCGGAGCAGGCCTAGCTGGGCATGGGTGAGCTTGCCGACCTCCCGGCTGGAGAGGATGGAGCCCAGGCCGGAGAGCAGGACCAGCCCGGCGGCCAGGAAGATGGCCATTCCGATCACCGCCCACCAGCCGCGGCGGATCCACGCGTCCTCGCCGGCGCGCGCCTCCACCGTCGAGAACCAGGGGCGGTCCGCGCCCAGCGCGCGCGCCTTCTCCGCCTCCGCCAGCGCCTCGGCGTTGCGGTCCAGCGCCAGGTAGGCGCCGGCGAGGAGCGCGTGGGCGTCGCCGTCGTCCGGCTTCAGCTCCACCAGCACCTCGGCGTGGACCGCGGCGGTCTCGTGGTCGCGCAGGTCCATGGAGACGACCGCCAGCGCGCGGCGGGCGGTCACGCTGGAGTGGCTGGAGGCCACCGCGTCGTAGGCGTCCTGCTGCGCGGCGGCCTGGCCGCCGAGCTGGAGCTGGGCCAGCGCGCGTTCGGCCAGGGCCTCCGCCCGCTCCTCCTCCGTCTCCGCGCGGCCCACCGCCTGGTCGAACGAGTCCCGGGCGTCCTGCGGGTGGCCGGCCTGGAGCAGCTCACGCCCGCGCTCCAGCCAGCCGGCGGAGGTCTGCGGTGCACCATCTGGAGGTGGCACGGCGGCCTGGCCGACGAGCAGCGCGAGGACGAGAGAGCGCACGGCGATTTCCAGGCGGAGCCGGGGAGCCCCGGACCCTCATTCGTACCACATCGGAGGGAGGTGCCGCCCGGAGCGCCGATCGCCCGCCCGCAGGGCGCACTGGCGAAACGGGCGGCCGTGTGGCAACCCGCGGACATGGAGCTGGCCGGGTGGCAGGTGGCGGTGCTGGCGGTGGTGGCGCTGGTGGCGGGCACGGTGGACGCGATCGCCGGAGGCGGCGGATTGCTCACCCTGCCCGCGCTGCTGGCGTTCGGGGTGCCGCCGCAGCTGGCGCTGGGGACGAACAAGGGACAGTCGGTGTTCGGCTCCTTCACGTCGATGGTCCGGTTCCTCCGCCTGGGGGTCCTGGACGCCAGGCGCGCGCGGTGGGCGCTGCCGCTGGGGCTGGCCGGGTCCGCCGCCGGCGCGGCGCTGCTGCTGGCGCTGGACCCCGGGGTGCTGCGGCCGGTGGTGCTGGGGTTGCTGGTGGGCGCGGCGGCGGTGGTGGCGCTCCGGCCCAGGGTCCCCGACCGGAAGGGCGAGGCCCCGATGCCGGTGACGCGCGGGCGCTGGGTGGCGGCCGGGGCGGCGTCGTTCGGCATCGCGATGTATGATGGGTTCTTCGGGCCGGGGACGGGGACGTTCCTCATCGTGGCCTTCGCGCTGCTGCTCGGGGACTCGCTGGTGCAGGCGTCCGCCAGCGCCAAGCTCGTCAACTTCGCATCCAACCTCGCGGCGGTGACGCTGTTCGCGGCGCGCGGGACGGTGCTGTGGAAGGTGGCGCTGCCGATGGCGATGGGCCAGCTCGCGGGTGGGTACCTAGGCGCGCACCTCACGGTGCGGGGTGGGGAGAAGGTGGTGCGGCGGGCGGTGCTGCTGGTGGTGGCGGCGCTGATGGTCAAGTTGTCGCGGGACCTGTGGCTGTCCCGCTAGGAGGTGTGCCGTGCCGGCGTGGACTTGGAGGGTGACCCTGGCGGTGGTGGGACTGCTGGTGGCCGGGTGTCCGGAGCCGCCGGCGGAGATCCCCGACTGCGGAGACGACACGCTCGCCACCCAGCCGCCGCTGGACATGGCCGACGTCGTCGCCGTGGGCCCGATGGGGTACGTGGACCCGCCGCGGGGTCCGGTCTTTCCGGGCACGGCGATCTCCCTGTTCCTCCGGCCGCAGGATCCGAGGTTGCCCGGCGGCGACCCAGCCCGGTCGCCGGTGGTCGCCCCGGTGCGGCTGTGGGTCCACCACGTCTGGCGCTTCATGAGCATCAACGGCGGGCGCCCCGCTGAATTCAGCATCGAGGCGCGGTCCTGCAAGCAGGTGACGTGGAGATTCGATCATCTGACCTCTCTGACGCCCGCGCTCGCGAAGCCCCTCGAGATCGCCTCCGGTAGCGGCGTGGATTGCTTCGACACCGGGGGTCCGGACACGTTCCGGTGCGGCGCGTCCGTGGCCGCGCTGGAGATCGCTCCCGGGGAGACGCTCGGGTTGGCCGGCAACTGGGCCAACAAGGCGCTCGACGTGTCCGTGCGCGACAGCCGGGTCCCTCCCGTGGTCTTCGCGAACGCCGACCGGTCGCAATGGACCTGCCCGATGGACGCGTTCGTCCCTTCCATCGGTGACGCGCTGCGGGCCCTCCCCAGCACCCCGGATGGGCGGCGCCGGACCGTGTCCCCGCTCTGTGGCGACTACATGCAGGACGTGCCGGGAACGGCGGCCGGGAACTGGGGCGGGCCGCTGTCGGGCCTGGCGCTGGTCCATGACAACGTGGACCCCGGCACCGGAGTGATTTCGGTCAGCGCGGGCTTGAATTCAGGCAGGTGGCGGTTCCCTGCCACCGGCTCCGGGACCGTCAACCGCGACTTCCGCCAGATCTCAGGGGACGACACCGTCTTCTGCTACGACGCGTCGGCCGGTGGTGACCTGCCGGGCATCGTCCTCATCCAATTGACGGGGGACGGGTTGCTCGTCTTCGAGCAGCAGCCCATTGCCGGGTGCGGGTCCGGTCCGTGGGACTTCACCGACAACAGGCAGTCCTTCCTGCGCTAGCCCGGCCAGGTGGGCTAGAAGCGCGCGGATGGAGCGGGTCGAAGAGCTGGGGGCGATGCGCCTGCGCGACGCGGACGGGCGCGAGGTGCACCTCGGCGACCTGTGGCGCGAGCGGCCGGCGGTGCTGGTGTGGATCCGGCATTACGGGTGAACGTATTGCCGCGAGCACGTCGCGCAGTTGCGCGACCGGTACCCGGAGCTGGCGGCGAGGAACGCGAACGTGGCGGTGATCGCCGCCGGGCTCCCGGCGATGGCGAAGGACTTCCAGGAGGAGTACCGGCTCCCGTTCCCGGTGCTGGTGGACACGCCGCGTGCGACGTACGCGGCGCTGGGGCTCAAGCGCGCCACGGGGCGGGAGGTGTTGATGACGTCGCTGCGGGAGGCGGTGCTGCTGCGCGGGGCCTTCAAGCTGCTCAAGCACGGGGTAGGGCTGCCGGAGCAGGACCAGAGCGTTCTCCAATTGGGGGGCGCGCTGGTGGTGGCGCCGGGCGGGAAGGTGAAGTTGGTGCACCGGGCCGGCGAGCTGAGCGACAACGTGCCGGTGGATACATTGCTGGGGGCGCTGTCATGAGGCGGTCGCGCGCGGTCCGGTGGCTGGTGATGTGCGGGACGCTGGCGCTGTGCTCCGGGTGCTTCGACCTGGTGCAGGAGATCTGGCTGGAAGCGGGCGGCGGCGGGCGGATGCGGCTGGAGGTCATCCTGCCCAAGACGCTGCTGGGGCTGGGGCGGATCGGCGGGGAGGACCTGCTGGTGTCGGTGCGGGAGGACGCGGCCAACGCGAAGGCGGAGCTGGCCAAAGACCCGGACATCCGGAAGTTCGATTACCGGACCGAGGAGGAGGCCGGGGCCTTCAAGCTGATCTACGAGGTGGAGTCGAACGACGTGTCCAAGCTGCAGGCGGCCCAGGCGCGCGCGCTGTCGGCGCTGGCCAGCAAGGCCGGCCGCCGACAGACCCGGGACGGAGTGACGCCCGTGGCCTTCACGGTGGAGCGGAGGCTGGTGCTGGGGCTCGACTTCAAGGGCGCGGTGGCGGCGGGTCCGGAGCGCCAGGAGAGCGACCCCGGGGAGGAGTTCGGCAAGGCGATGGCGGGGGCCATGCTGGGCGGGCACACGGTCACGGTCCGGCTGCACGCGCCCTTCATCCTCTCCACCAACGGCACCATGGACGCCACCCGGAGCACGGTGGAGTGGAAGGTGCCGCTCAGCGCGCTCGTGGAGCCGGGCTTCCGGCAGGAGATGGACGCGCAGGCGCTGGCGGTGTCCTGGAAGGTCGGCGTCGCCCTCGCCGCCGGCGCCCTGGTGCTGGTGGGGCTGGTGCTGGGGCGCCTCACCGGGCGGCGGCGCTAGCCGGACGAGCGGGTGATAACCTCCGCTCGCCCCCGCAGATGCCGCACGTCCTCTACATGGTGTCCGTCGACGTCGCTCCGCCCTCCGAGGCGGCATGGAACGACTGGCACACGCGGTACCACATCCCGGAGGTGCTCCAGCAGCCCGGCTTCATTGGCGCGCGGAAGTTCAGCGAGCCCAGCCCGCTCACCGACGGCTGGTTCCGCTACGTCATCCTCTACGAGCTGGACTCCCCCTCATCGCTCTCCGCCTACGAGCAGAGCGACTCCGCCAAGCGCATCCGCGCCGACCACGAGCAGCGCTTCGGGAACGTGACGCGCGTCGCTCGCCGCATCCTCCACGAGGTGGGTGGCTTCTCCACGCGCGACCCGTACGAAGACCTGTAGCGCCCTCCGCATGGCCTACCCGTTCATCTTCACCTTCGTCGGCGCCCTCTTCGCCGCCGCCGTCGCCAGCGCCTGGGTCTCGCCCGGCGCCGTCGGCTGGCTGGCCGGCTTCGTCTACATCTTCTACGACTCCTGCATCCTGGTGCTGATCGCCCGCAGCGGGCGCGCGGGCCTCCCGCGCCGCCCGGAGCCGCCGGACGCCGCCCTGCCTTCGATCGCCGTCCTGGTCGCCGCCCGCAACGAGCGCGCCGCCCTCCCGGCGTGCCTGTCGGCCCTCCGCGCCCAGTCCGTCCAGCCGGACGAGGTGTTGGTCGTCGACGACGGCTCCACCGACGGCTCGGTGGCGGAGCTCACCGCGGAGTGGGGGCTGCAGTTCACCGCGGACGTCGGGGAGTCGCGCGCCTGGCCGCGGCTGCGCGTGCTCCAGAAGCTGCACTCCGGCAAGGCGCGGTCGCTCAACGAAGGGCTGCGCCGCGTCCAATCCACGGTGGTGATCACCCTGGACGCGGACACGCTCCTGGAGCCCGGCGCAGTGGCGGCCGTGGCGCAGGCGTTCGCGCGGGAGCCAAGGCTGGCGGCCGCGGGCGGAGTGCTCACCCCGCGCTGCGCGGACACGGCCTGGGGCCGCTTCCTCCAGTTCCACCAGACCTTCGAATACCTCCGCGGCTTCGTCGGCCGGCTGGCCTGGGCACACCGGCGTTCGCTGCTCCTCGTCTCCGGCGCGTTCTCCGCCTTCCGCCGCGAGGTCCTGGTCGAACTGGACGGCTTCGACCCGGAGAGCCTGGTGGAGGACTACGACCTCATCCACCGCCTCCACCGGCGCGCCGCCGAGGCCGGGCGCGACTGGATGGTGCAGGTGCTGGGGAGCGCGTGCGCCCGGACCGATGCGCCCGGGTCGCCGGCCGCCTTCCTCGCCCAGCGCACCCGGTGGTTCGCCGGCTTCCTGCAGACCCTCGCCCGGAACCGGGACATGGTGGGCCATCCGCGCTACGCCCCGGTGGGCACGGTGATGCTCCCGGTCAAGGCGATGGACACCCTGCAGCCGCTCTACGGGCTCTACGGCTTCGCCACGCTGGCGTTCTGGGCGGCCACGCGGACGCCCATCGCCCAGCTCATCGTCCAGGTGCTGCTGGCCAAGTTCGCCTTCGACCTGGCGTTCCACTTCTACATCCTGGCGCTCTACCGGCGGTGGCTCGGCATCCGGCTGGGGGCGCGCTTCTGGATGGGCTCCCTGGTCGCCACTCTCACCGAACCGTTCGTGTTCCAGAACCTCCGCCACTTCGGCGCGGCGTTGGGCTGGGTAGCCTTCCTCCGCCGCCGGATCCGCTGGACCCCTCCGGCCGCACGCGCCGTTCACCGCGGAGAAGCTCCGCGAGCGAGATAATCCATGATGTGGAGTATCTACATCGCAGGATGTTTCTCCCTGGCCCAGGTTCCGCCTGCCGAGGAGGCCCAGCCGGCCGAGGCGCCCCAGCCAGCCGAGGCACCCCAGCCGGCGCCCCCCGCCGCCGAGGCCCCGGCGGAGTCACCGCCCGAGACGCCCGCCGAGGCGCCACCGGCGCCGCCCGGTCCCACGCTCGAGGACGCGCTCGCGCTCAAGAAGGCGCAGCGGCTGCCGGAGGCGGAGCAGCTCCTGCTGACCCTCGCCGCCCAGCACCCGGAGGACGCCGCGGTGCTCACCCAGCTCGCCACGGTGCAGGGTTGGCAGAGCAAGTTCGCGCCCTCCACCGAGACCTGGCGGAAGGTGGTCGCGCTCCGCCCCGACGACCCGGACGCGCGGGTGGGGCTGGCCCGGGTCCTCTACTGGTCGGAGCAGCGCGCGGAGGCCATCGAGCACCTCAAGCGCGCGCTGGCCATCCGTCCCGGGATGCCGGACGCGCACGCGTTGTTGGGCGACGTCTACCGCGCGGAGGGCGACGCGGCGGCCGCGCGTTCCAGCTACGAGCGCGCCCGCGCCGCGGGCGACGACAGCCCGGAGCTGGCGAAGAAGATCGAGCAGGCGGTGCCGCCGCCCCTGGTGCGGGCGGACGCCGGCGCCACCTACGACCACTACTCGGCGAACTCAGCGGGCCGGACGCGCGAGTGGAGCGCGTTCGCCCAGGTGGGGGCCACCCTGGGCGCCTTCATCCCCTCGCTCCGCTTCGAGAACTTCCACTACTTCGGGAACACGGACAGCACGCTCACCGCGGGCCTGGTGTACCGGGTGAGCAGGGATGTCCTCGTCGCGGCGGACGCGGGCTACACGCCTGGCCTCTCGCAGTTCCGCCCGAAGTGGCTGGCGAACCTGGGCGGCGAGGTGGCCTTCACGCCGCAGGTGGCCGCGCTGGCGACCTACCGCCACATGCACTTTGAAGGGTTCGGCGAGGTGGACATGGTGCTGCCGGCGCTGCGGTTCCAGTTGGGCTCCGGGTTCGAGGCGCAGGTGGGTGGCGTGGTCGCCCACAACGCCGACGCCACCGTGACGGGCGCGTTCGTGGCGCGAGTGTCCTACGACTTCCGCGACATCCTGTTCCCCTACGCCGGCTTCTCGTATGGACAGGAGAGTCTGCCGCCGCTCGACACTGCCAACACCATCGTCGGGGTGTTGGGTGTGGTGTGGAACATCACCCCGCGTCTCTCGGTCCGCGCCGACTACGCGCATGAGCACCGGACCACGCTGAATGATGTCCCCATCTACGACCACGACTCCATCGGCGCCGGGGTGACGCTGCGGCTCTAACGCCCGTGCTTCCGGGCGAACCGCATCACGAACCCCGGCGACCCGATGGCCCCGAACGGATCGTCCTCGATCCGGACCTCCGCGTCGCTGAGGTACACGAAGACCTGCCGCAGCCGCCGCCCGCCCAACTGCGCCCGCAGCCGGGCCAGTGCCGCCGCCTCCTCCGGCGAGGCCGCCACGTCGGTCCACGGGAATTCCAGGGTCCCCAGCAGCCGGATGGGCACGCCCGGCTTCACCGGCGTCGACCACGGCCGCAGGTGGAGCGTGACGAACTGGCCCGACCCGGCCGGGATCTCGATGCGCGCCGGGTCCCAGCCCACGTTGAACCCGGACAGCACCGCCGGCACCCGCTCGGGACCGGCCGGCCTCGGCCCCAGCCTTGATACGCGCATCGCGGCCGTCTCGTTCTCCGGCCGCGCCAACTCCGCCGTGCCCTCGCAGCGCTCGTCGGTGGAGTCGGAGACCTCGGGCGGCGCCTGCGGGTCGAGGAATGGCTCCTCGATGGGTTCCCCGGTGGCGCGGAACTTCCAGGCGTCGGCGAACGGCGGCTTGTGCCAGAACCCGGCCACCCCGGTGGCGTCCGTGCCCTGCACGCGGAGCTCGCGCGCGGCGTTCCCCTCGCCCGTCTGGAGCACGGTGATGAGGCGGGTGATCTTCCCGCCCGTGATGTCCGGCTGCCGGTGCCACGGCTCGGGCGGGAGGCTGCGGACGTCCAGGAACATGGGCAGCAGCGCGCGCGCCAGGGCGCCGGGGCCGGTCGCCCGGTGCCCGAGGTGCCGCCGCTCCCAGGAGTAGTTGATGCCGGGGTTGCCTCCGATCGAGTCGAAGTCCACCAGGCGCGTGTACATGCGCCCCCGCCGGTCGATCACCAGTACCAGCGAGCCACTGGCCGAGATGTTCACCGCCGCGAACGCCCCGCGCTCCGGCCCGGCGATCCGGAAGTCGAACTGGTTGGGCGGCAGCCACGGGTCGTCGAACCAGAGCTCGCGCCCGTCGGGGGGCAGGACGAACACGCTGTCCACCGCGATGATGGTGTGCGGGTTCCCGTCCATGTCCTCCGAGTAGTTCGCGCCGATGTTCAGCAGCGAGTACGTCCAGGCGCGGAGCTCGCGCGGCAGCCACGCCTTGTCGGGGAGGAACCGCCACGGGTACCCCCATCCGTAGTACCAGGTGAACTTGCCGCGGGTGAGGTCTTCGATCTGGATGTCGAAGATGCGGTTGTCGTCCGCCACCGCCACCAGCCCGGTGGCGTCCGCGGCGATGGCGGCGATGCGCTTGGGGTCGTCCTCGCGCGGGCCGCCCTCCTGGAACGGGAGACCGGCGGGCCCCAGGAGCGCCCAGTGCGGTTCGGGCTGGCCGTACTCCGGCTGGCGCAGCTTCCAGTAGATGCGCCCGCCCCGGAGCGCGTACTCGTAGCGCCGGGAGAAGGTCCGCTCCGTCGTCTTGAGGAAGATGGTCTCCGGCAGCGCGTCCGGCGAGGCCTCCGGCGCGGCGGCCAGGCTCAACGCCAGCACCAGGAACGCCGCGGCGCTCATGCCCGGACGTCCATCTCCAGGAGGCCGTCGAAGGCGCGGCGCATCGCCCAGGCGGAGCCCTCCTCGGAGGTGCCCTGGCGCGACTGCTGGAGCGCGACCTCCAGGTATTCGCGCACCTCGCCGCAGTCGGGCCCGGAGAGCACCTCGACCAGCAGGCGTTCGCAGGCGCGCGCGTAGGTGCGGAGGGCGCCGCCCACGTCGCCGCAGGCGTACGACTCCGACGCGTCGTCGATGGCTTGCTGCACCGCGGAGACCACGTCCGCGCGGCGCGCGCAGCGGCTGAGGGCGTTCTGCTCGTGGCCGAACGCTTCCCGCTTGAGGCGCTCGAAGGCGGCGTCGTCCAGCACCTGGCCGTCGTTCAGCACCGGGGCCTCCAGCGCGTCGCGCGCCGCCGCCAGGGCCCGCCGCACCTCGTCCTGGCTGGCCTCCCCGGCTTCCGCCCTGGCCAGCGCCGCCGCCGCGTTCGGCACCACGCTCCGGTGCTCCAGGCGGGCGCGCACGGTCCGGGCGAAGGCGCGCTCGAACCGGTCCGCCATCTCCTTCCGCCCGGCCGCGTAGCAGCGCGCCACCAGCCACCCGGCGAGCCCGAACTGCCCCAGGAGCGCCTCGCGCTCACCTTCTCCGGGGCGGTCGGCGGTGGCCGCGTGCTCAGCGGCCGCCAACGCGTCGTCGAACGCGGCCCTGAGCTCCACCGCGTCGTCGCGCGCCGCCGCCAGGCGCGCCACCACCGCTTCGGCGCCGGGTTGCTCGGCCACCGCTTCGGCCGTGGCTCGTAGCACCCGCCGCGCGTCCTCCACATACCCCCGCGCGGCCGCCGCGCCGGCGCCCTGGAGCGCCAGCGACATCGCCTGCACCATGGCGTCCGGCACCCCCGGGAGCACCGGACGCGGCTCGCTCCCGCGCGCCACCTCCACCGCGGCGCGGGCGCCGGCCTCGTCCAGCGCGTGCATCACGCCCCGCGCCGTGGTCAGCCGCGAGTCCGGGGCGGCGTCGAGGAGGCGCTGCGCCAACCGCTCCACCGCGAAGGACACCTGGGCGGACGGGTTCATGTCGCGCAGGGAAGCGCCCCGGCTGGGTGCGCTCCCGGTCAGCAACTGGAAGAGCAACGCGCCCAGGGCACGCAGGTCGGCGGCGAACGCGTCGTCCGTGGTGGCCGGCCGCCAGCGCCCGGAGACCTGCACGGCGTCCACTTCGCCGTCCTCGTCGATGAGTCGAACGGAGGCGGCGGTGAGCGCGCCGTGGACCAGCCCGCGCTCGTGGGCGTGCGCCATGGCCGCCGCCACGCGCCGGCAGAGGCGGAGCGCGCGGGGCTCTTCCAGCACGCCGCCGGCGGCCTGCACCTCACCCTCCAGCGAGCGCGGCGGCGCCGGCTCCAGCGCCACGAACAGCGGGCCGGAGGCGGCGCCGGTCGAGAGCGGGCCGAAGGCCACCACCCGCTGTAGCCACCGCCCATGCAGCGCCGCCGAGGCGGCCAGCTCCCGCAGGCGCCCGCTCCGGGCGTCCGGCGCGGCGAGGTCTGCGTAGAGCACCAGGACCTGGGCTTCGGCGAGGGTCGGTTCGGCGACGGCGCGGTAGAGCGGGCCATCCGGCTGCTCCGAGAGGCGGTGCAGCAGGCGGAAGCGGTCGCCGGCCGTCGCCCCGACGAGGAGATCTTCGTCTTCCCGCGCGAGCGGCGTCTGGTCGAAGGCACACTCGGCGCCGGCGCGATGGGGCGCACGGCAGGTGGGGCACAGGCGCACGCGCGCAGCGTAGTGCAGGTCAGACCCGGCGGGGGCGTGCACGAAACCCGCAACAGAACGGGGTCGCCGCCGGCGGCCTCCCTCTGAGGCATCCTGGGCGGGACGCGAGGAGTTGCGGGTTTCGTGCAACAGCCGGCCGACCACTGGCCGGCCGCCCCGGCCCCCGCTAGCGTCGCCCGTGTGATTCCCCTCGCGCTCCACTGCGCCGCCGCGCTCGCCCTGTCGGGGCTCCCGGACGACGCCCCGACCGCCGCCTCCTCCGCTGCGGACGCGCCCGCGGAGGTCGCCCCCTCCTCGTCCACCACTCCGCCGGAGCGCTCGACTCCCCGCCCGAACCGCCTCCTGTACCGCGGCGGCCCCATCCCCGAGGGCTACCATCTGGTGGACGAGTACAGCCCCTCCCTGCTCATCGGCGGGATGACCTCGCTGGTCTTCGGCTACACCGGAGGCATCATCTTCGGCCTCGTCGCCGGCCTTCAGAGCCTGGCCCAGATTCAGCGCGGGGACCCGCTCTTCGCGCTGCTCCCGGTCATCGGCCCCTTCCTCGCGCTCGGGGGACCGGGGTACCGGAACCAGCTCCCGCCCGACCTCCGCTACGTCCGCGATGTCTTTTGCCTCCTCGATGGAGCGACGCAGTTGCTGGGGGTGGGCCTGGCCAGCTTCGGCTACTTCTTCCCCACCAGGTGGCTCCTGCTGAAAGAAGAAGAGGGAGGTGGGACCGGGTGGCTCGTACCCATGGGACCAGGCGGGGGGCCGGGCCTGACGTGGGCCGTGACGTTCGGTCCGTAACGTGACCCTGCTAGACTGACACCTCGCCACCTTGCAGCACTCCCCGGCGTCGATCCACGTTTCCCGGATGCCTTCCGTCCCACTCGTCCTCCGGCGTGTCGCCATCATCGACGACAGCCCGCTGGTCTGCGCGCTGGCGGAGGACGTGCTCACCTCGTCGGGCTACGAGGTGCACACGTTCACGGATCCGGCGGTGGCCGTGCAGCAGATGGAGGAGACCGCTCCCTCGGTGGTGGTGTGCGATCTCAACATGCCCGGCCTCTCGGGCGTGGAGGTGATGGCGGCGGTCCGCGCCTCGCTGCCGGACGTCCCGGTGGTCATCTACACCGAATCGAACACCGTGGCCGCCGCCGTGAGCGCGCTCCAGCAGGGCGCCTTCCGCTACGTGGTGAAGGACGCCGCCGCCACCGGCCTGGCCCCGGAGGTGGACCGCGCCTACGAGCAGCACCTGGCGCTCCGCCGCGCCCGCACCGCGGAGGAGGAGAACCGGCGCTACCGCAAGGAGCTCGAGCTGATGGTGGCGGAGCGGACGGAGCAGCTCGTCCGCGAGCACACCCTGCGCGACCGCCAGCGCCAGCTCCATGAGGAGCAGCGCCGGCAGGCGGAGGCCCGCTTCGCCGAGGTGGTGGAGCGCTGGCCGGAGCCCATCGCCATCGTCAAGGGCATCAAGCTCATCTACGCCAACCCCGCCCTGGCCAAGCTGCTGGGGTACCCGAACAAGGAGGCGCTGGTCGGCCTCGAGGTGCTCTCCCTCTTCCACCCCGAGGAGCGGGACTCGGTGCGCCGCTCGATGGAGGAGTCCACCGCCACCGGCGCGCCGGTGCGCCCGCACCCGGAGCGGCGGTGGATCCGCAAGGACCTCCAGACGGTGGTGGTGGAGATGTCCACCCTGCCGGTGCTGTGGGACGGGCAGCAGGCGTCCATGTTCATGGCCAAGGACGTCACCGAGCTGAAGAAGCTCACCGCCAAGATGATGCAGGTGGACCGCATGGTGGCGGTGGGGACGCTGGCGGCGGGCGTGGGCCACGAGATCAACAACCCGCTCGCTTACGTGCTCTCCAACGTGCTGTTCGCGGTCCGCGAGCTGAAGGCGCTGGAGTCGGCGAGCGACCTCGCGCTGGCCACCCGGCAGCGGATTGGCGCCGCGGCGGCCGCGCTGGACGACGCGCGGGACGGCGCCGAACGCGTGCGCGACATCGTCCGAGATCTCAAAACGTTTTCCCGGGCAGAGGAGACAATCCAGGAGGCGGTGGACCTCCACGCGGTGCTGGACTCCGCGCTGGCCATGGCGCGCAACGAGATCCGCCACCGCGCCCAGGTGGTGAAGCGCTACGGCGAGATGCCGATGATCGCCGCCAACCGTTCGCGCCTGGCGCAGGTGTTCGTCAACCTCCTGGCCAACGCGGCGCACGCCATCCCGGACGGGCACGCGGACCGGCACCACATCACCGTCACCACCCGCCACATCGGCGACCGGGTGGAGATCTGGTTCGGCGACACCGGGAGCGGCATCGCCCCCGAGCACCTCCCCCGCATCTTCGACCCGTTCTTCACCACCAAGCCGGTGGGCGAGGGGACCGGCCTCGGCCTGGCCATCTGCGCCGGCATCATCCGCGACCAGGGCGGCGACATCGCGGTGGAGACGGAGCTGGGCAAGGGCACCACCTTCAAGATCACCCTCCCGGTGGGCAAGCCGCTCTCGCGCCCGGAGCTGGCCGCCCCCAGCAACGACCCGTCCGCGCGCTGGTCCATCCTGGTGGTGGACGACGAGCCGATGTTCGGGGTGGCGCTGCGGCGCCTCCTCTCCGGCAAGCACGACGTGCGGGTGGCGGGCAGCGGGCGCGAGGCGCTCACCCACCTCGAATCCGGGCAGCGGTTCGACGCCATCCTCTCCGACGTGCACATGCCGGAGATGACTGGCATCGAGCTGTACGAGACCATTGGCGAGCGCTGGCCGGAGCTGCTCCCGCGCATCGGCTCCGTCACCGGCGGGGCCATCTCCGACGCCGCCCGCTCGTTCCTCGACTCGCGGCGCGACCGCATCTTCGAGAAGCCCGGCAGCCTGATGGCGCTGGAGCAGTTCGTGCTGAGGCTGGCCGCGGGCGTGCGGCACTGAAAACCCTGGGCTGGGGACCTACCGGGCGCTAACCGCGGGCTCTCAGGAATTTCTGCAGGCCGCTGCCGAAGAAGAGACCTCCCAGGACCATCGCGATCACCGGCCCGGCCCACATCTTGAACAGCCCGGCCTGGCGGACGTCGTCCAGGTTATCGGGGTTGTAGAGGACTTCCTCCTGGGACCCCGTGCGCCCGATGCCGCGGGCGTCCCGCAGCACCCCCTGGCGGCCGTCCCGCGCGGTGAACGAGACGTCGCCGCAGAGCGACGTCCTCCGCCGGGTGCGGCACGAATAGGTATTCGTCACCTGGCCCGTCACCCTTTCGGCGGAGACGGCGAAGAGGACGGCCACCAGCATCCACCACGCGGCGCCGAGCAACACCACGCTGCCGAACACCAGCGCGCCGGTGGGGTTCTTGATCTCGAAGCTCGGACGGGCCATGGGAACGGGGTTCTACAGCACCACGTTCTCGCGGTGCTCGCCGAAGACGTCGCGCAGCGCGTCTGAGATCTCGCCCAGCGTCACCTCGGCGCGGACGGCGTCGTAGATGCGGGGGATGAGGTTCTCCGAGGTCGACAGGGCGGCTCCGCGGAGCGCCTTCAGGGCCCCGGCCACCGCGTCGGAGGAGCGCTCGGCGCGGAGCTTCTGCAGGCGCTTCTTCTGGGAGACCTCCACCCGCTCGTCCACCTTGAGCAGGTCCGAGAGCGGCCGCTCGTCGACCATGAACTGGTTGACGCCCACCACCACCTGCTCGCCGGTCTCCACCTGCCGCTGCGCCTGGAAGGCGGCGTCCTGGATCTCCTGCTGGGGGTAGCCCTTGAGGATGGCCTGCACCATCCCGCCCATGTCGTCGATCTTCCGGATGTAAGCCTCGGCGCGCGCCTCCAGCTCGTCGGTGAGCTGCTCCAGCGCGTAGCTGCCGCCCAGCGGGTCGATGAAGTCCGCCACCCCCGACTCGTAGGCGATGACCTGCTGGGTCCGCAGCGCCAGCCGGGCCGCCTCCGCGGTGGGGAGCGCCAGCGCCTCGTCGCGCCCGTTGGTGTGCAGCGACTGGCAGCCGCCCAGCACCGCGGCCAGCGCCTGCAGCGTCACCCGCACCACGTTGTTGTCCGGCTGCTGCGCGGTGAGCGTGGAGCCGGCGGTCTGCGCGTGGAAGCGCAGCATCAGCGAGCGCGGGTCCCTGGCGCCGAAGCGCTCCTTCATCAGCCGCGCCCAGAGCCTGCGGGCGGCGCGGTACTTGGCCACCTCCTCCAGCAGGTTGTTGTGGGCGTTGAAGAAGAACGAGAGCCGCCCGGCGAACTCGTCCACCTGGAGGCCGGCCTTGAGCGCGGCGCCGACGTAGGTCAGCCCGTCGCCCAGGGTGAAGGCGATCTCCTGCGCCGCCGTCGAGCCCGCCTCGCGGATGTGGTACCCGCTGATGGAGATCGGGTTCCAGCGCGGGATGTTCCTGGCGCAGAACGCGAACAGGTCGGTGACGATGCGCAGCGACGGCTCCGGCGGGTACACGTACGTCCCGCGCGCCATGTACTCCTTGAGGATGTCGTTCTGGACGGTGCCCTGGAGCTGCGCCATGGGCACGCCGTTCTTCTCCGCCACCGCCGCGTAGAGGCAGAGCAGGATGGCCGCGGTGGAGTTGATGGTCATCGAGGTGGAGACCTCGGCCAGCGGCAGCCCGCGCAGCAACACCTCCATGTCGCGGATGGAGCAGATGGACACGCCCACCTTGCCGACCTCGCCGCGCGCGCGCGGGTGGTCCGCGTCCCGACCCATCTGGGTGGGCAGGTCGAACGCCACCGAGAGGCCGGTCTGCCCGGACCTGAGCAGGTAGTGGTAGCGCTGGTTGGATTCCTCGGCGGAGCCGAAGCCGGCGTACTGGCGCATCGTCCAGTGGCGGCCGCGGTACATGGTGGCCTGCACGCCGCGGGTGAACGGGTACTCGCCCGGGAAGCCCAGCTTCTGGTCGTACGCCGCCTCCGGCGCCGAGTCCGGTCCATAGAGCGGTCGGACCTCGATGCCGCTGGAGGTCACGAAGCCGGAGCGCCGCTCCTTCGCCCTGGACACCGCGCGCGCCCAGGCGCCCTGCTCCCAGCGCAGGCGCGCGCCCTTGAAGTCGCTCGAATCAGCGGACATCGGTCACTCCACCGTTACTCCACGACGATGAGCCGGGCGTTGTTCTCCACCGCGCTCCCCTCGGGGACCAGCAATTCCACCACCTTGCCGTTCTTGGGGCTCTTCAGCTCGTTCTCCATCTTCATCGCCTCCACCACCGCCAGCCCCTGCCCCTCCTTCACTTCTTCACCCACCTTCACCAGCACCTTCACCAGCTTGCCGGGCATGGGCGCGCAGACCACCTGCCGACCCTCCACCTTGAACTGGGCGGCGCCGGCGCGGAGGCGCAAGCGGCGCTCGTCGGCCACGTCGATCCGCGTCACCTGGTTGCGGACCAGCACCGCCACCTCGTCGCCGTGCTCCTCGAACTCCACGCTGAAGGATTCGCCGTCGATCAGCATGCCCACCGCTCCCGGAAGCGGCAGGGCGTCCACCTCGTGGCGGTGGCCGTCGAGCGTGACCGCGTAGCGGCCCTCGGCGAGCATCTCGATGTCGACGTGCTTCGGGGCGTCGTCTCCGCTGACCTTGGCGAGGTAGCGCATGGGGATTTCTCAGGGGCGCGGGCGGCCGGGGAAGCGGCGCCAGCGGCTGGGGGTGGCGTTGGCGCGCGGGGCCTGGAGCCGCGTGGCGCGGGCGCGGTCCTGCTGGTGGCGGTAGACGACGGAGGCCAGCACCGCCAGCTCACGCAGGCGCGGGTCGGGCGCGCCCAGCAGCGCCTGGTGCGAGCGGCCGAGGAAGCCGGTGTCGTAGTCGCCCTGGACGAACTCGGGCGCGTCCATGATGGCCAACAGGTAGCGGATGTTGGTGGTGATGCCCTTGACCATGTACTCGGAGAGGGCGCGCTTCATCCGGGCGATCGCCTCGCGCCGGGTGGGGGCCCAGACGGAGAGCTTGGAGATCATCGGGTCGTAATGGCTGGGCACCGTGTAGCCCGGGTACACGCCGCCGTCGTCGCGGACGTTGGGTCCGCCGGGCACGCGGATGAAGTCGATCTTCCCGGGCGAGGGGAGGAAGCCGCGGGAGGGGTCTTCGGCGTAGATGCGCGCCTCGATGGAGTGGCCGCGCGGGGAGACGGGGTCCAGGAAGGGGATCGGTTCGCCCTCCGCCACCTTGATCTGCCAGTGGACCAGGTCCAGGCCGGTGACCCATTCGGTGACCGGGTGCTCCACCTGGAGGCGGGTGTTCATCTCCAGGAAGTAGAAGTGCCGGTGGACGTCGACCAGGAACTCCACCGTGCCGGCGCCGACGTAGCCGACCGAACGGGCCGCCTTCACCGCCACCTCGCCCATGGCGGCGCGCAGCTCGGGGGTGAGGATGGGGGAGGGCGTCTCCTCCACCACCTTCTGGTGGCGGCGCTGGGCGGAGCACTCGCGCTCGTTGAGGTGGACGACGTGGCCGTGCGTGTCGGCGAAGACCTGGATCTCCACGTGGTGGGGCTGGTCCAGGTACTTCTCGATGTAGACGGCGTCGTTGCCGAAGGAGCTCATCGCCTCGGACTTGGCGCCGCGCCAGGCGGAGTCCACGTCCTGGAGGGACTCCACGCGGCGCATGCCCTTGCCGCCGCCGCCGCCGGCCGCCTTGAGCATGATGGGGAAGCCGATCTTCTCCGCGTAGGCGCGGGCCTCTTCGAGGGAGGGGATGGGTTCGGCGGTGCCGGGGACCACCGGGACGCCGGCCTTGATCATGTGGGAGCGGGCGCGGGTCTTCTCGCCCATGGCGTCCATGGCGGAGGCGGGCGGGCCGATGAAGGTGAGCCCGGCCTTGTCGCAGGCGCGCACGAAGGAGGCGTTCTCGGAGAGGAAGCCGTAGCCGGGGTGGATGGCGTCCGCGCCGGACTTCTTCGCCGCCTCGAGGATGCGGTCCTGGGCGAGGTAGCTCTCGCGCGAAGGGGCCGGCCCCACGCAGTACGCCTGGTCCGCCTGCCGGACGTGCAGCGCGGAGCGGTCCGCCTCCGAGAAGACCGCCACGGTGGAGATGCCCAGCTCCTTGCAGGTGCGCATCACGCGGATGGCGATCTCGCCCCGGTTGGCGACGAGGATCTTCCGGATCTTCCCCATGGAGGGGTCCCTTTAGCCCCTGGGCCCGAGGCGCGCCAGCGGCGCGGCGCCCGTCCGTCCGGCACTCCATCAGGGGAGGTCGGGCCGGCTCCCGCCGGAGCCCCCGGTCGTGCTCTGCTTGGTCTCGAGATGCCCCAGCGCCCACCATCGCCCGTGTCGCGGACGCCCTTCAGCCTCGGGTTCCGGCTGGGTCCGTTCCCGGTGACGGTGGAGCCGACCTTCTTCCTCTTCCCCCTGGTCGCCTTCCGGGCGTCCTGGATGACGCTGGCCTGGGCGGCGGTGATCTTCGCCTCCGTCCTGGTCCACGAGTTGGGTCACGCGCTCGCCGCCCGCCGCTACGGCGCCGGCGCCTCCATCCGGCTCTACGCGCTGGGCGGGCTCACCTACCACGACGCCCTCCCGAAGACCCGGCAGCGCATCATCGTCTCGCTCGCCGGCCCGGGGGCCGGGTTCGCGCTGGGGCTGGTGGCGCTCGCCTTCGACCTCCTCCTCCCGCCCGACCGCTCCCCCGTGGTGGGGTTCACCCTCCGGGCGCTGCTGTACGCGAACTTCACGTGGGGGGTGGTGAACCTGCTCCCGGTGCCGCCGCTCGACGGAGGGCACGTCCTCGAGGACGCCGTGGGCCCGAGGCACCGGTTCCTCCCCTACCAGGTGGGCGCCATCGTCGCGGCCGCCGCCGCGGTGGAGGGCTACCGGCGCTGGGGAATCGTCGCCACGCTGATGTTCGCCTACCTCTCGATCCGCTGCATCGGCACCTGGTTCCGCTTGTCCGCCGAACACCGCTTCCAGCACCAGCTCGTGCGCCTCCGGAACACGATGTGGGAAGACGCGCTGTCCTCCAACGACGTGGGCGTGGCGCACGTGGGCGTCTTCCGCGAGACGATGCGCGAGCTGCGCGAGACCACCCGCGCGCCGGCCCCACGTGCTCCCACGCCCGAGCCCGAGGCGGACCAGGAGCGCGATCCGGCCCTGCTCGCCCGGGTGTTCGACGAGCTGGGTCTTCCCGGGCGCGCCGCCGAACATGCCGTGGAAGCCCACCGCCGGGACCCCTCCGAAGCCAGCGCGCTCCAGGCGGTGCGCTTGCTGGTGGCCGCCGGCCGCCGCGAAGAAGCCGAATCGCTGGTGACCCGAACCCGCTGGTCGGCGGAGGCCACCCGAGCCGAGGCGGCGGCGCTCCTCCAGAGCCCCTCTCCCACGCGATCTCGCGGCTAGAGCGCGGTATCGTGCGCCCATGTCGATGAAGGAGCCGCGGAGCTCTCAGCCGGGCGCTCTGCGCAACTCCCAGGAGTTCACCCGGCCACCGCTCCAGATGCTGCGCGAGTCGCTGCGAGCGGATTCGCCGCTACGCGAAGCCTCCATCTCCCGCCTGGAGGTCATCACCTGCCTGGTGGCCATCCCCTTCGTCACCCTGCTGGGCACCTTCCAGAGCTGGACGCTGCCCCTGTCCATCATCGGCGTCCTGGCGGCGCTGATCGCCCACCACTCCATCCTGCTCCGGGCCTTTCGCCGCGGCTGGTACCACCCGGCGATCACCTGGGTGAACGTGCTGATCGAGATCTCGATCCCCTACGTCATCCTCCTGCAGATCGCCCTGCTCAAGGACCCCGAGTACGCGCACATGACGCCGGCCCACATCGTCTGGGGGGCGGTGCTGGTGGTCACCGCGCTGCGCGCCAACCCCACGCTCTCGCTGGTGGCGGGCTTCGTGGCGGCGGGCGAGTGGCTGTTCGTGTACTTCGCGCTGATCGCCCCCAAGCTGGCGCCCGAAGCGGTGGCGGAGCTCCGCTGGCCCCACGCGCTGATGCGCGCGGCGTGCCTGGTGTTCTCCGGCGGCTTCGCCTGGATGCTGGCGCGCCACTACATCCGCAAGAGCGAGGAGATGCTCACCGCGGTCCGCGAGCAGGACCTGATGGGGAAGTACTACCTCCACGAACGCCTCGGCTCGGGCGGGATGGCGGAGGTCTACGCCGGCACCTACTGCCCCGAGGGCGGCTTCCAGAAGCCGGTGGCGATCAAGCGGATCCTCCCCACCTTCGCGCAGAACGAAGTGTTCATGGAGATGTTCCGCGAGGAGGCGCGGCTGTGCGCCTCGCTCATCCACCCCAACGTGGTGCAGGTCTACGACTGCGGCCGCTTCCGGGAGACGTTCATCGTCGCCATGGAGTACGTGGACGGGCTGCCGCTCAACCGGCTCCTCTCGCGCGCGGGGGAGCCGCTCCCGCTGGAGGTGGTGAGCTACCTCGCCGCGGAGCTGGCCTCCGCGCTGGACTTCATCCACCGCAAGCTGGACTCCAAGGGGCAGCCGCTCAACCTCGTCCACCGCGACGTGAACCCGCCCAACATCCTCCTTTCGCGGATCGGCGAGGTGAAGCTGGCGGACTTCGGCGTCGCCAACGCCGCCAACCGGGTGGCCACCGGCCGCACCGACATCTTCTACGGGAAGCTCCGCTACGCCGCCCCGGAACAGATCATCGCCGAGCGCGCCATCGACGGGCGCTCGGACCTGTTCGCGCTGGGGCTGACCCTCTTCGAGGCGCTCACCGGCCGGCCCGTGTACGGCAAGGAGGCGGACGTCTCGCTGGAGCAGGGCATCTTCCCGCGCATCCCGCGCGCCTCGGAGGTCCGCAAGGACGTGCCGAGGTCGCTGGACGACCTGGTCGCAGAGCTGTGCGAGCTGGAGCCCTCGCAGCGCCCGGCCAACGGCGCGGAGGTGCGGCGGCGGCTGATGGCCATGGACGGCGGGCACGCGCCCTACCCGCGCGGGCAGCAGGAGCTGGGGCGTTGGGTGGAGCGCTGCGCCGGGCCCAGCGCGCGCCCGCGCACCGTCAGACCCAACCCGGCGGAGCGCCTCACCGAGATTCCGCCGCTCATCCCGCCCTCGCCCAAGAAGCTGGCGGAGCTGGTGGGCGCCGGCAGCAAGCGCGGGAAGTCGCGCCCCAAGACCACCCCGGCGGAGGCGCCCGCGCGCGTCAGCTCGCCGCCCGGGCCCGGCCGGCCCGCGCCCGCCGTCCACCGCCCGCCCGCGGAGTCCCCGCCCACCATCCCCATGTCCTCCGCCGACCTGCCGCCCTGGGCGCTCCAGTCGCTCACCGAGGAGGGTGCTCCGCCGTCCGGCACTGGTTGGAAGCCCATCGTGGGCCAGGGGCCGGCGGCCTCGGGTCAGGCGCCGGGCTCCGCCAGGGTCGAGGCCGACAAGGACGACGATTCGCTCACCGAGACGCCGCGCGGGCGGCAGGCGGGGCGGCGCCGGTAGCCGTCAGCCCCCGAAACAGGGGGCGCTGATGCGGCCAGCCTGCGGCCGGCATCCTGTGGGGCTCAGGGCTTCCGCGTCGCCCGGTACTGCTCCATCCACTCCTTCGCCGACTTCAGCTTCCCTTCCACGAAGCGGTCCTCTTCGTCCGGCTCCGCCTCCACGTCCTTCTCCTCGCCGGTGAGGCCGATGTCCGACAGCTCTCCGGCGCGGGCCTGCAGCTCGTTGGGCCGGGGCGGGGGCGCGAAGAAGCGCATCAGCTGTACCGCGTCCGCCTCCACCCAGGTGGCGGTCTGCCGGAGCACGTGGAAGATCTCCCCGTCGATGGAGCGGGGGAACCCGCCGGGCGACTGGAGGCAGGCGCGCGCGGACCCGTTCGCGTGGTCCAGGTAGACCGCCAGCACGTCCTCGCTCAGCGCGGTGGCGCAGGCCCGGGCCAGCGCGTCCAGGTTCTTCTCCAGGGGCCCCAGGCTGTCGCCCCGGCGGCTGGGCCGCACCGCCACCGTGGTCCAGCCCGCGGCGGCGAGCGCCTCCGGCCCCTCGACCTCATCCACCTCGAGCGCGGACGCGTCCAGCTGGTCGCAGGCCGCGCCGACCGACCGGTGGATCTCCTCCAGATCCACGTCCACGTCTGCACAGAAGAGGATCAGGCGTTGCTGCTTCACGGTCGCTCTCGAAAAAGCCGGGCATCCAGTCTGCCAAACGCGCGCGCGCCCGGCCAGTCACTCCGGACTCATCTGGCCCCCGGCCCGGACCCACCGCGCGGGCTCGTCCAGCGAGGGCCGGCCCGCCAGCAGCTCGTGGGGGCGGAAGTTGGTCTTGTACTGGAGCGACCGGCACTCTTCGACGCGGTAGCCCAGGTACACGTAGCGGATGCCCCGGGCGCGGGCGATCTCGATCTGCGCCACCACGTTGGCGGTGCCCAGCCCCAGGCCCGCCAGGTCCGGGTGGTAGAAGAAGAAGATCGCGCTCCACGCCAGGGGCGTCTCGTCGCACAGCCCCACGCCCACCAGCCGCGAGGGGAGGCCCGGCCGCTCCTCGTAGAAGGCCACTTCGCGCGAGCACGGGTGCGGGAAGGCGAACTGCGCCGCGTAGGTCTCCACGTCCAGCGACGAGGACTCCCAGTCGCGCTCGCGCTCCCGGAAGCGGTGCCACGCGTGGTAGAGCGCCAGGCGGTCCTCGGTCACCTGCGGTGGGCCGATGGTGATGCGCAGGTGCGCGCAATCGCGGCGCGCGCGGCGCTGGCTGCGCGAGGGCTGGAAGTCCTGGGTCGGGATGCGGATGGACACGCACTCCTGGCACCCGGCGCACGCCGGCCGGAAGTAGACCGGGCCGAAGCGGCGCCACCCGCGGGCCAGCCGCTCCTCCCACTCGGAGGGCGTCATGTCGAGGATGATCTCGTGCGCCAGCGAAGCCCTGCGGTCGCGCAGGTACGAGCACTGCCGCGGGTCCTCGATGAAGGCTTTGAGGATGCGCGCCATCCGGAGGGGACGGATTCTCGCACAGGCCGGGCGCGGGCCGGTGACCACCCGGCCAGGCATCCCACCCTTTCCGGGCTCCGGGCCGGCGAGCCCGGCGAATCCCCTAGCGCCGCGCGGCCTTGGGCCGGCTGGTCCTGGGGGGCAACGGCATGGTGGCCGGCGGCACCCCGGCGCCCACCGGCGCCATGGCCCGCGGGAGGATCTCCGCCATCGGGAGATCGGCCTCGTCCTCCCACAGCTCCCCCTCCTGCAGGGCGGCGCGCTTGGAGGCCTCGCGGATGATCTTCGGCAGGGGGGCGTGCGGCACCGCCACCGCCCACAGCACGCTCATGAAGGGGCCGATCAACCGCCAGGAGACGCGGGTCCCGCGCCGGGCGCAGCGCTCCAGGGCCTCGCGCAGGTCCTGGGTGATGAGCGCCGCGCTGAGCCGGTAGGTCCCCATGGTCTCTTCGAACGCGGAGAGCACGCCCAGGGCCACCGCCGCGTCCTCCGGCGAGTAGCGGCCGGAGACCGGCATGTAGAACGCGGAGGGCAGCAGGCGGCGCGCCTCGTCCGGAAGGCGCCGCGCCAGGGCCTCCCGCACCAGCGCCAGCGCGCGTGGGGCGCGGCGGCGGGCGATCGAGGCGTTGATGCGCGCGTACACGCCGAGTCCGAACATCAGCACGGCGGCGCTGGCGGCGATGACGATCCAAGGGGGCATTGGGTCTCTCTCTGGTGTTCCGTGTTCCCTGTTGCTCAGCCGGTGATGTTCAGCTTGTTCTTCAAGAGCTGCGAAGCCATGTCCGTGACGCCCAGCACGTCGCCGGCCTGCTTGGCGCCGGTGCCGATGGCCTTGAGATCTCCGTTGCGCACGCCGTCGACGACGGTGCCCACGGCGGGCGCCAGCTTGGCGGCGGTGAGCACGCCTTCGGGCAGCGGCGTGATCTGGTTGATGGCATTCGCCGTCTGGCCCAGGCCCGCACCCACCGCGCCGAAGTCACCGGCCTGCACGCCCTTGGCGACCGCCACCCCACCCTGCACCGCCTTGGCGCCGTTGGCGATGGCGTTGGCGGTATTGGCGTTGAGACCGGGCACGTTGCCGATGTTGCCGCCTACCGCGCCCGCCGCTCCCGCCACCGCGCCCAGGATGTCTCCGTTCTTCACGCCCTGGTACACCGATTGTCCCGCGTTCGCGCCCGCCACCGCCACCTTCCCGACCGTGGATACCGTGGAGGCCACGTTGGCCACCGTAG
>DATBSS010000470.1:0-4207 GCA_036559665.1 Myxococcaceae bacterium | reverse complement strand
TCCACGCGCGCACCGTCCATTCATCGCTCTCACCGCCCATTCATCGCTCTCACCGCCCATTCACCGCCCGCACCGTCCATCCATCGCCTGCACCGCACCGTCCATCCACGCGCGCACCGCCCATCCATCGCGCTCACCGCCCATTCATCGCCTGCACCGCCCATTCATCGCCTGCACCGCCCGTCCATCGCCTGCACCGCCCGTCCATCGCACGCACCGTCCGTCCATCGCACGCACCGTCCGTTCATCGCGTGCACCGCCCATCCATCGCGCGCACCGCCCATCCATTGCGTGCACCGCCCATCCATTGCGTGCACCCGCCCATCCATCCGTGCGCAGCGCGGCGCAAGTATCCGGTGGCTACACCCTGCACCAACGGATGCTCACTCGCGGCGCGCGATCGCGCTTTCTTGCCTTGCCCTTCGCGCGTGCGACCCTTTCGCGCACAGCATGCGAGCCTCGCTTTCGCTTCACCTGGCGCTCTTCCGGCGGCAGCGCGCGCGGATCGCCCGCGCCGTGGAAGGGACCTCCCCCGCGTTCCAGGCCTACGAGCGGCGCTACCGCGCCCGGATCCGCTCCTTCGCGCGCCCACTCACCTTCGCCGAGGTGCGCGACCGCGCGCTGGCGGCGGACGTCGTCTACGTAGGCGACTACCACACGCTCCGGGTCGCCCAGCAGTCGTACCGCGCCCTCGTCGAGGCCGCGCTGGGCTCCGGCCGCCGGGTGGTGCTGGCGCTGGAATTCGTGGAGGGCCGCTTCCAGCCCGCGGTGGACCGCTACCTCCGCGGCCTCTGCTCCGAGCGCCGCTTCCTGGAGGCCATCGGCCACGGCGCCCGCGGCCCATTCGACCTCTGGGCCGGCTTCCGCCCCATCTTCGAGCTGGCCCGCGAGCGCGGCCTCCAGGTCGTCGCCATCGACCGCCGAGCGCGCGGCCCGCGCTCGCTGGATCTGCGCGACCACTACGCCGGGAAACGGATCGCCGCCGCCGCCGCCGCGCCCGACCGCCCGCTGGTGATAGTCCTGGTGGGCCAGTTCCACGCCGCCCCCGGCCACCTCCCGCGCCAGGTGCGGCGGGCACTGGGCCGGGTGGAGCGCCGCCAGCTGATCGCCTACCAGAACTGCGAGCCCATCTACTGGGCGCTCGCCCGCCGCGGCGAAATCGGCCGGGTGGAGGCGGTGGAGCTGCGGCCGGGCGAGGTCTGCCTGATCAACGCCTCCCCGGTGGTCTGCCAGCAGAGCTTCCTCGACTACGTGGACGCGGAGTCCGGGGACGAACCGCTCCACGAGCGCGCCGCCCAGGAGCGCTTCGCCGAGCTGGCCGGGATGATCGGTCGGCTGGTAGGGGTGGACGCGCGCCGCGGCCTCTCCCAGGTAGAGGTGGCCACCTTCGCGGACCTCGGCTTCTTCGAACGCCTCCGCCGGCGCGGCGGGTTCGGCGCGCGCGAGATGGCGGAGCTCCGCGCGCACGTGCTCTCCCGCGAGAGCTGCTACGTCCCCCGGGCGCGCACCGTCTACCTGGCGTCGCTCTCGCTCAACCACGCGGCCGAGGAGGCGGCGCACTTCGTCCGGCACCGCGCGGTGGGCGCCGCCATGGAGGCCCCGCGCATCGGCCGCGCCGCCTTCTACGCGCGCTGCGTGGAGGAGGCGATCGGCTTCCTTGGCTCCAAGCTGGTGAACCCGCACCGCCGCTGCGCCACGCTGGACGACTGGGCGAAGACCTTCACCCGCGAGCGCGGCGAGCTGCGCCAGGCGGCGGCGTTCGTGCTCGCCCACGCCGCCTGCGAGCGCGACGGCCAGGTCCCGTTCGTCCCCGCCCGCGCCGGCCGCGTCTTCGTCGCCGCCAGCCACGCGCTGGGCTACCTGCTGGGCGAGTCGCTCTACCGCGCGCTGGACGAGGGGCGCTTCTCGAAGGCGGACGTGAAGGCGCTCTTCCGCGACCCGCTCGCCGACCCGGAGGCGACGTACGCGCGCCTCTCAGGGCAGGCCGGTCGCGGAGAACGCGTGCTGGACGAAGAAGCGGGTCGCCTGGGTGGGGTCGGAGGCGGAAAGTCCGTTGGGTAGCGTCCAGACCTGGCCGGACGCCTCCACCACCACCAGCTGGTACTCCCCCACCGGTATCACCGGGAGCTGGGCCCCCGACGCGTCCACCGCGAACGGGAGCACGTCCAGCGGGAGCTGGTCGAGCGGGATCACCCGGGCCAGGTCGCCGTTGATCTCCGCCTGCAAGGCCAGCTGGCTCTCGATCACCACCGGGATCAGCGCCCCCGCGCCCGCCTGTCCGGGCTTGGCGAGGAACCGGAAGGCGACCTGCGGGTAGAAGTCGAACTGCCCATCGCCGTCGAGGTCCGCCCAGCTGACCGCGAACGACACCTGGTGGAGCTTCCCGGAGAGGCGGGTGGTCTGGATGGAGAAGCGCACCGGCAGCAGCGGCTGATCCGGGAGCACCACGAAGCTCTCCGCGCCGGCGATCTCGAACGCGGGCGGGTCGAACGGCGTGGGGACGT
This sequence comes from Myxococcaceae bacterium, assembly GCA_036559665.1. Taxonomy (GTDB): domain Bacteria; phylum Myxococcota; class Myxococcia; order Myxococcales; family Myxococcaceae; genus DASRBA01. The sequence goes on along the minus strand of DATBSS010000470.1, from coordinate 1,703 downwards.
CCAGGACCAGCGGGTCCGGCGCCGAACGCCCGGCCAGCTCCAACCCGCGCGCCCTCAGGTCGCCCGCGGTGGGCTGCGCCAGCACGTCCACGTCCGGCCGCACGCTCCGGTCCTGGTCCAGAAACCCCCAGAGGCGGTGCGGCCCGTCCGGCACCTCGGAGAAGACGAAGTGGGGATCCCCCGCCGCCAGCCGCGCCGCGGAGACCGCCGTGGCCAGCTCCGGCACCGCCGGCCGTGCGGGCGGCCCCTCGCCGGGCGCATAGAGGAACACGTACGCGTCGCCCGACGCGCCGGCCGGGACGGCGATCGACCCCTCGAGCGCCCGCGACGCCGGGGCCGGCGGCCCGCCGCACCCCACTGCTACCACCAGCGCCATCGCCGCGAGGATTCGCACGCGCGGATCATCGCAGATCTCTGCTATGGCACCGCCCCGCATGAAGATGAAGGAGCGCGCCACCGAGCTCGAGCAGCGGAAGGCGAAGAAGCGGGAGATGGGGGGCGCCGAACGGGTGGCCCGCCAGCGCGGCCGCGGCAAGCTGGACGCGCGCGCCCGGCTGGACCTCCTGTTCGACCCGGGGACCTTCGAGGAGTACGGCGCGCTGGCGGCGCAGGGCGGCGCGCTCCCGGACGAGGAGGACGCCTCCCGGCCCACCGCCGCGGACGGGGTGATCACCGGCGTGGGTGAGATCGAAGGCCGGCCGGTGGCGGTGGCCGCCTACGACTTCACCGTCCTGGGCGGCTCCATCGGCGAGGTGGGCGAGCGGAAGGTGACCCGGCTGCGCGACCTGGCGCTCAAGGACCGGATCCCCATCGTGTGGCTGGTGGACAGCGCGGGCGCCCGGCTGGAGGCCTCGGGGGAGATCGACCCGCGGCGGATCGCCGGCTTCGCGGACACCGGCTACCTCTTCCGCGAGCAGGTGGTGCTGAGCGGCGTGGTGCCCCAGGTGGCGGCCATGGTGGGGCCGGGCGCGGCGGGCACCGCGTACATCCCCGGCCTGGCGGACTTCGTGCCCATGGTGAAGGGCAATTCCTCCATCGCCATCGGCGGGCCGTACCTGGTGGAATCCGTCGTCGGGGAGAAGGTCACCGAGGAGGAGCTGGGCGGCTCGAAGGTCCACAACGAGCTCTCCGGCGTGGCGGACGCCGAGTACCCGGACGACGCGGCCTGCCTGGCCGCCATCCGCGAGTACCTCTCCTTCTTCCCCTCGTACTGCGAGGACAAGCCGCCGCGCCGGCCGACGCAGGACCCCGCGGACCGCCGCGACGAGGCGCTGCTGGAGGTGGTGCCGGAGAGCGCTCGCCAGGCGTTCGACATGCACAAGGTCATCCTCTCGCTGGTGGATGACCGGAAGTTCTTCCCCATCAAGCCCCGCTTCGCGCGGAACCTGATCACCGGGCTGGCGCGGATCGACGGCTACCCGGTGGGCGTCGTCGCCAACAACTCCATGTTCTACGGCGGCGTCCTGGACGTGAACTCCGCCGACAAGGCGGCGCGCTTCATCAACCTCTGCGACGCGTTCAACATCCCCCTCCTCTTCCTCCAGGACGTGCCCGGCTTCATGGTGGGCACCAAGGTGGAGCAGCAAGGGATCATCCGCCACGGCGCGAAGATGCTGTACGCGGTGGCCTCCGCCACGGTGCCGAAGCTGACGGTGGTGATCCGCAAGGGCTACGGCGCCGGGTATTACGTGATGAACGGCCGC
>DATBSS010000469.1:0-1989 GCA_036559665.1 Myxococcaceae bacterium | reverse complement strand
TCATCAGCCTCTTCTTCCTGCGCTTCCCTACCTCCGGCGTGGTGAGAAGGCGAAGGCCATGGTCGGCGAGGAGGTGGACCGCTGCCTGCGGGAGCTGGCGGTGCGCGAGCGCATCCCGGTGCTCACCAGCCTGCGCCGCTGGGCGGAGGCCATTGCGCGCGCCGAGACCGAGCGCACCCTCTCCAGCATCGGCCAGGGACTCACCCCGGACCAGCGAGAGGGCGTGGAGGCCTTGTCCCGGGCCATCGTCAACAAGCTGCTCCATGCGCCGTCGGCGCGTCTCCGGGAAGCCGGGGCGGACGGGCGCGGGCAGCCCCTCGCGGCGGCGGCCGCGGAGCTGTTCGGGCTCACCCAGGTCCCGTCCTGATAAGGTCCCGCGGCTTTTCGAGGAGGGGACCTCTTCCATGACGGCTGATGGGTTCAACCCGGACTACGTCCTCCCGGGCGAGCGGGTCGGCGTGTACGCCATCTGCAACATGCTGGGGTACGGGGGCAACAGCACCGTCTACGAGGTGGAGAGCCCCGACGGGAACCGATTCGCCCTGAAGATCTGCCGCTACAGCCCCGGGCCGCCCGGCTCCAGGGGGTGGCGGAGGGATCGGCGCCAGAGCCGGAACATCCTCTGCCTGGAGCAGCTCCGGGGCGTCCGCAACGTCGCGCAGATCTACGCGCACGACCGGCACCCGGACCCGTTGCGAGGCCACCAGTACATCGTCCAGGAGCTGGTCCCCGGTGGGCTCAACATCACCAGGTGGGTGAAGCACCGCTCGCCGTCGCTGGTGCAGATCGTCACCGCGTTCCAGGAGTTGGCAGAGCTCTTCGGCGAGCTGGCGGACGCGGCGATCCGGTGCCGCGACGTGAAGCCGGACAACATCCTGGTGACGCCGGATGGGACGCCGAAGGTCGTCGACTTCGACAGCGCCACCTGCTTCCGCGCGGAGCCGCTGACGGGCGAGGGCGCGGGGGAGCAGCCCGGCTCCAAGGGCTACTTCGCCCCGGAGGTCTGCCTGGCCGCGCTGGAGGAGAAGCGGACCGGGAAGGCGCGGCCGTTCGACTACCTCCCCTGGAGCGACCTCCACGGCCTGGGGGTCGTCTTCTACGAGGCGTTGACCGGCGAGCACGCGTTCGACCACCAACTGCACGGCGACGACGTGCTGCGGGAGATCGCCTACGTGGACCCGCCCCACGCGATGGAGGTCAACGAGGCGATCCCCTTCGGGCTCAACAAGGTGGTGATGAAGCTGCTGGTGAAGGACCCGCGCCAGCGCTACCAGCGCGGCGCCGACGTGGTGAACGACCTGCGGGCGCTCCTGGAGAACGTGGCGGACGATTCCTGGACGGCGCCGTTCCGGTTGCCGGAGGACGGCACGGATCGGCCGCGGTACCTGACGGATGCCGCCGCGCGAGGCGGGGAGCCGCTGACGGAGCGGGACGCGCGGGAGACCACGCCGCTGCCCGGCGCGACCGAGTCGGACGAAGAGCGCCCGCGGCCGGTGCTGCTCCCGTCTTCGATCCGGCGCGCGCGCGCCCGGCGCGCCCTGGACCTCGCGGCCGTGCTCTGCATCGGCTCCGTGGCGGGGATGGTGGGGAGCGTGATGTGGCCTTCCCTGCCGCCGCCGCTGCCGCCGCCGCCCGAAGCGGCGCCTCGCGCGTCCATGCTCTGTGGGCCGATGCAGGTGCCTTCTTCGCCGTCGCCAGGCATCCAGCAACAGGTCCCGCGCCAGGCCCGACAAGGGGTGGCCATCGCCACCTCGAGGAAGCAGGTACGGCCGGAGGATGACCTGGCCTGGCTCGCGGGCTGCCCGGTCGATGCGAAGGAGACCGCCCGCGTCCTCGGCATTGGTGAGGGGGGGCCATCCGACGCGAACCTGGTGATTGGTACGAACGTCCAGCCCCTCGCAGGCGGCTGTGAGGTGTACCTTGGGCAGGTTCGCGCGAAGCGATCCTCGGGGACGCTCATCGGGACCGCGCTCGAGGGCCCCGGGGGGA
>DATBSS010000468.1:0-8975 GCA_036559665.1 Myxococcaceae bacterium | reverse complement strand
TCAGCCACAGCTGTCCCACCCCCCCGGAAAAAACGTCCCCCGCCCGAAACCGTGTGTGCAGCGTCCATTGAACCCATGGGATTCAGGTGGGGACCGATGTCGGTTCGCCGTAGGCTTCCCTCTCCCTTGCGGGGAGGGCTTGCACATGGCGTCCGAAACAGCCCCCAGTATGGACTTATCGGTTCGAATTTCTGCTGCCCATCACGCGCCCAGCAGGGGACAGCTCGCCGTTCCTTTCAAGAACTCAAGATCAGATTCGATAGTAAGGACGACCCCTTGCCTGGTCAAGGCGCAGTGGGCCTGCATCGGGGTTGCATTTACAAGGGTTTGAGCGCCCACCTATGATTCCGCGCCGCCTTCCCCGCATGCTGGAACTCACGAGAAAGACTGGACTTTACGCCGTCGCCGCGCTCTGCGTCACGACGGGCGCCGCGGCGGGGGGCCCGGCGCTGAATGGCGGGTACTACGGGCAGCTCGGGCACGTGTCCTTCTCCACGGACGGGCGGGGGCACGTGCTGGGCCGCTACGGCCTGGGCGGTCCGTGCGCGTTCGACGCCGGGCGCCCGGTGGTGGACGGGGCGCTGGAGGGGAACGTGCTGGTGGGGTCCGTGACGCTCTGCCAGACCGGCTCCGCCTGCGAGGAGCGGACCTACCCGTTCCTGGGCTTCTTCTCCGAGGACGACGGGACGCTGGTGGCGGACGTGAAGCTGGATCCGGGCTGCGACTCGCCGGGCCTGCAGCGCAAGCGGCTGGTGCTGGAGGTGGCGCGGCCGGAGAACGGGCAGAGCGCGGTGGGCCCGGACGGCAAGGTGACCCTGGCCGCCGGCAAGCACAAGGCGCTGAACCGGAAGGCGCAGCAGAAGCAGTGCGACGCGGACTTCCAGCGCGCGGTGGGGCTGATGCCCAAGAACGACTTCGCGGGGGCCGTCCACTACTTCGAGCAGGCGCTCGCGTGCGGCGAGCAGGTGGTGCTCTACCAGGGCATCGGCGTGGCGCAGCTCAACCGGGACGTCCCGGACGCGGCGATGGCGGCGCTGGAGAAGGCGCGCGACCTGGCGGTGAAGACCGGGCAGGAGGACCCGCAGATCCACTACAACCTGGCCTGCGCCTACGTGCGGCTGGGGGACAAGGCCTCCGCCATCAAGTCCCTCCAGCGCACGGTGGCGCTGGGCTTCGCGGACCCCACCCAGCTCGCCACCGACCGGGACCTGGCCACCCTGCGGGACGAACCCGAGTTCAAGAAGGTGGTGGAGACCGCCTGGAGCCTGAAGGACCGGCAGCGGGGCAAGGAAGGGCCGCGGTAGTCATGGCGCCGGAGCCCGCCAGCGGCCACCGCTTCGGCAACTACGAGATTCTGTCCCTGCTGGGGCGCGGCGGCATGGCGGAGGTGTACCGGGCCAAGGTGCTCTCCGGCCCGCGCGCGGGCTGGCCGGTGGCGATCAAGCGGCTCCCGCCGGGCCTGGCGTCCGACCACGCGTACGTGGACCGGTTCACCAGCGAGGCGAACCTCACCCGTTTCCTGGACCACCCCAACATCGTCACGGTGCTGGAGGCAGGGGAGGTCGAGGGCGTCTATTACATGGCGATGGAGCTGGTGGACGGGCGCGACCTGGGCCAGATCCTCCGCCGGTGCCGGCAGCGCGACATCCCGCTCCCGGTGGACTTCGCGGTGTACCTGTCCAAGACGATCCTGGACGCGCTGGGGTACGCGCACGAGGCGGTGGGCCCGAGCGGGGACCGGCTGGGGATCGTCCACTGCGACGTCTCGCCCTCCAACGTGTTCATCTCCCGGACGGGGGAGATCAAGCTGGGCGACTTCGGCATCGCGCGCGCCCAGACCTCTTCCGTCTACGACACCGAGCTTTTGGGCAAGCCCTACTACCTGTCGCCGGAGACGCTGGACGGAAACGTGACGGTGGAGGGGGACCTGTGGAGCTGCGCGGTCATCCTCTACGAGCTGCTCACCCTGGAGCGCCCGTTCCAGGGCGGCACCCGCGATGCGGTGTTCACCGCCATCCGCGGGCGGCTGTACCAGGCGGCCATCGAGCTGCGGCCGGAGCTCTCCCAGGAGCTGTCGGACGTCGTGGACCGGGCGTTCGCCGAGGACGTGGCCGAAAGGTTCGCCGACGCGGCGGACTTCGCCATCGCGCTCGATCCCCACTACGACGACCGGCTGGGGACGCCGCTGGCCATCGCGGCGGTGGTGCGCGGGCTGTTCGGCGCGTCCGCCGAGGGCTGAGTCGCCCATTCGAGGGCTGAATCGCCCGTTGGTGCACAGACACTCGATACACGGGGTCTACAGACAAACCTGGGCCGGCTGCCCAGCATGCACGCTCCTTTCGAACCCCCAGGAGGGTGCCATGTGGAACCAGACGTCAAACGGCCGGCCGCTGCTGGTCGGGGGCGAGCCGCGGGTGGCGTCGCGGTCGTCTGCCCAGGGATGGGCGTTCACGCTGGCGGTCCGGGCCGGCGCCCTGGGTGAGGCGGAGCGCGCGGTGGCCGGGGAGGCGTGGGAGGACGCAGGGCGGATGGCGCATGCTTCGGTAGCCGCCACCTCGCGGTTCATCCTCCAACTCACCTCGGTGGGCGCGCCCGCGTCGATGGTGGCGGGCGCGGCGGGGGCGCTGCAGGACGAGATCCGGCACGCGCGCCTCTCCTTCGCGGTGGCGGCGGCGTTCCTGGGCCGGCCGGTGGGCGCGGGCGAGCTCGACCTGCGCGGCGTGCTGGAGGCCCAGCCGCCCGAGGAGATCCTGCTCACCGCCATCGCGGAGGGTTGCCTGGGCGAGACCTTCTCCGCCGCCCAGGCCGCGGAGGCCGCCAGGCGCTGCGAGGACCCGGCCATCCGGTCGGCCCTGCTGGAGATCGCCTCGGACGGGCAGCGCCACGCCGAGCTGGCGTGGAGCTTCGTGGAGTGGATGCTGGCGGCCCACCCGGACCTGGCCGGCTCCGCCCACCTGGCGTTCGAGAGCCCGCTGCCGGCCCAGCGGCCCGAGGCGGGCCCGGACGCGGCGCTGCTGGCGCGGATCGGCCAGCCGGGCCCGGCGGCGTGCTGGGAGATCGCCTCGCGGACCTGGCGCGACGTGGTGCGCCCGCGCGTGGCCGCGCTCCTGGGCGAGGACCGGCCCGCGCGCCCCCGCGCCCAGGCCGCGCCCTCCCGCTCGCTGCAGCCACCCCTCCAGTGACGGCGCCCGTCCGGTTCGTGGTGCTGGAGGGAATGGACGGCGCCGGCAAGGCGACCGCCGCCCCCCGGCTGGCTTCTGCGCTGCGGGCGCGGGGCATCCCGGCCACCTTCCTCAGCAAGCGCGAAGGGTGCGCCGACCTGTTGGACCCGGGAGAGCGGCTCCTGAAGCTGCGCGACGTCCTCTGGGACTACCCGGAGGAAGAGCCCATCCGGCGGTGGGGAGACCAGCACTGGTTCCACCTGCTGGCCTCGTGGTTCTCCCTGGTGGACCAGGCCGGCGTCCGGTCCCTGCTGGCGCGCGGCCGGTCGGTGATCGCCGACGGCTGGTTCTACCAGTACGCGGCGCGCTTCGCCCTCAAGCCGGCGTTCTCGCCCGAGCTCATCGAGGCGTGCTTCGGACACCTCGCGGTCCCGGATCGGGTCTTCTTGCTGGACCTGGATCCGGGCCGGGCCGGGCCGCCTCATGACTCCGTGGAGCACCAGGAGCAGGTCCGCGCCGGCCTCCTCGAGCGCGCCCAGCGAGGTGGCTGGACGGTGATCCGGGGCGCGATGGGCGGGACCGCCCTCCTCCAGCGCCTGCTGGAGGAGCTGGATCCTCACGCGCCCACGCTGATGAGCGAGGTCTGAGCCCCGAGGAAGCGGCCGGAGGCCGCCGCACCAGCGTCCCCCGGGTTCGGGGACTGATCTACGGGTCCGGGAGCAGGTCGGCGATGGTCACCGGGGCGGTGGCGGCGTTCGTCCCGGGGCGCTGGAACCCGATCTGCACCACCTCGCCCGGGTTACCCCACGGCTGCCGGAGGCCCAGCGCTGGCTCGCCGCCGACGGAGATGATCACGTCGCCGATCTGGAGGCCGGCGTCGCGGGCGGGGGAGTTGGAGAGGAATGCCACGATCTGCAGGCCCGAGGGGATGGGGCTCTCCCGGGTGGCGATGCCCACGCCCACGAAGTCGCGTGACCAGTGGGTCTGGGTGTCGAACCGGGTGAGGCCCAGCTCGCGGTCGGTGAGCTCGTCCTCGCCCAGCGCGAGCGAGACCTCGAACTCGCGCAGGAAGCTCCAACCCAGCGCGCCGTCCAGCTGCTCCGGCCCTCCGGCGGGGAACCGCCGGAGGAGCTCGTCCAGTCCCTGGTCGATCTGCGGGCTGACGAGGACCGGGGAGGCGGCGCTGGACTGGTTGCCCACGGAGAGCGTGCGCGCGCGCGTGATGGTGGCGGTGAAGTCGCCGGCGAAGGCGGTGTGGACCGGGAGCCCGGAGAGGCTGGGGCGGGAGGAGAGGCCCACCAGGGCGTCCTGCCGGACGAGCGTGATGTCCGCGCCGGTGTCCAGGACGAGGGTGAGCGGCACGCCGTCCAGGTTTGCCTCCACCAGGAACAGGTCCGGACCCTCCGGCCCATTGTCGGGGCTGCCGCCGCGGCAGAGCTCCGCGGACCAGCGCTCCAGCGGCGCGGCGCCGGGTTCGGGGGTGAAGTCCAGCAGGACGCGGGTCTCCGCGGCGCGCGCGTCCATCACCAGCGGGACGGCGGTGAGGACGTCCGCGCCGATGATCATGTCCAGTCCGGGCGCCGCGATGGGGATGACGTCGAACGACACCGGCGCGACGGTGGCGCCGCCCAGCGCCACGGAGGTGGAGATGGGGAAGAAGCCGGGGTCCACGCTGGGGACCGCGATCGACGAGCGCGGGAAGCCCGTGTCCAGCAGCGCCTTGTGGACCGCGCCCGAGTGGACGATCTCCACGCGCGGGCGGGTGGGCTCCAGCCACGGCAGCACCGACTCCGTGGCCCCCGGCCTGCTGCGCGCCGGCGGGCAGGTGGGGAACTGGCAGCCCAGGCAGAGGGCGGCGGCGGCGATGGCGATTCCAAGCCTCATGCCCGGCCGAGTCTACGCGTGCCGGGCGGCGGGGAGGTGGCGGTGAAGCGCGCCGGCCACCTGGTCGACCTCCGCCCCGGTCGCGCCTGCGCCCAGCGAGAAGCGCAGCGAGGCGTGCGCCTGGGCCGAGGTGAGGCCCATCGCCAGCAGCACGTGCGAGGGCGACAGCGAGCCGGACGCGCAGGCCGCTCCGGAGGAGACGCAGATCCCCTCCAGATCCAGGGCGATCAGCAGCGCCTCACCGTCCGCGCCCTCGAACAGCACGTTGGACGTGTTGGGGACCCGCGGGGCGCCGGCGCCGTTGATGCGGACCTGCTCCAGGGAGAGCACGAGCGCCTCGAACCGATCGCGGAGCGCGCCCACCTGCGCCGCGCCGGCCTGGAGATCTCCCGCCGCCAGCTCCAGCGCTAGCGCGAGCGCCTCCGCCCCCAGCACGTCCTGCGTCCCGCCCCGCCGCCCCCACTCCTGGTGCCCAGGCACCAGCGCGTCCAGCTCCACGCCCCGCCGCACCACCAGCGCGCCGGTCCCGACAGGCGCCCCCAGCTTGTGCCCGGAGATGGACAGGAGATCCGCCTCGCCCACCGTCACCGGCACCTTCCCGGCCGCCTGCACCGCGTCGGTGTGGAAGCGGACCCCGCGCGCCCGGCACCCGGCCGCCACCTCCGCCACCGGCTGCAGCACCCCGGTCTCGTTGTTGGCCCACATCAACGAGCAGATCGCCGTCCGCTCATCCACCGCGGCCAGCATCGCCCCCGCGTCCACCCGCCCGTCCGTGCCCGGCCGGACCTCGACGACCTCCGCGCCAAGCTGCTTCGCCGCCCCCAGCACCGCGGGGTGCTCCACCGCGCTGATCACGGCGCGAACCCGCCTCGGGTCCTTCCGCCGCGCCGCCGCGTACGCCCCCTTCACCGCCAGGGCATCCGCCTCGGAGCCGGAGGCCGTGAAGCACACCTCCTTGGGCTCGCACCGCAGCACCGCCGCCACCTGCGCGCGCGCCGCGTCCAACCGGGCCCTCGCGCGCCGGCCGGCGCCGTGCACGCTGGCGGCGTTTCCGGGCGCACCCTCGCGCAGCCGCTTCTCGATCAACGCGGCCACCTCCGGCCGGAGCGGCGCGGAGGCGTTGTGGTCCCAGTAGATCACCGGGCTCACTCCTCGGCGGAGAGGATGGACACCGGCCGCACGCCCTGGAGCCCGAACGCCTCCAGGAAGCGCCGGATGAGGGTCCGCTTCAGCGTGGCCCGCTGGGCGCGCGTGCCCGACAGCGGGACGCGCGCCCCGGCCATGCTCCCGTGCCCGCCCGAGGAGCCGCCCTGGTCCTCGCAGATCTCCCGGATCAGCCGGCCCGCGTTCATCCGCCGGTCGTTGGTGCGCACGGAGAGGTAGAGCTGGTTGCGGAAGCTGGCGGAGGCCAGCGACCACTTGATCCCCTCCAGGAACACCATCCGCTCCGCCACCTCGGCCACCATGTCCGGCGAGTACACCTCGCCCAGGTCGGTCACCACCGCCTGCCCGCCGTACACCTTCGCCCGCTCGATCGCCTTGTGGTACAGGCGGAAGTACCGCACCGGCAGCTCGGGGTGCTCGATCTGGCTGAGCAGCTGCTTGTCGATCCGCGGCAGGAGCCACACGTAGCAGTCCACGTCCGTCTTGGTGGTGAGCCGGTCCAGGTCCCGGGTGTCCGCCTTGATGCCGTAGAAGAGCGCGGTGGCCAGCTCCACCGGCGGCTCCAGCCGCGCCGCCCTCAGGTACTCCACCAGCATGGTGGAGGTGGCGCCGAAGTCCCCGCCCACGTCCGCGAACGGCACCTCCAGCGTCTCCTCCCGCAGCGGGTGGTGGTCCACCACGATGTCCGCGCGGTAGCTGGGCGGGAGCGCGTGGTTCCGCACCGCGGGCTGGGTGTCCACCATCGCCAGGCAGTCGTGCTCGTCGAAGACGATCTGCGAGATGGGCGAGATGGGCAGCTTGAGCACCTTCACGAACGCCAGGTTCTCCGCCCGCCCGATGATGCCGCCGTAGCCGACCCGCGCCTCCATGTCCGCGCGCCGCTGCAGCACGTCCGCCAGCGCCACCGCCGCGGCGATGGAGTCCGGATCCGGGTTGTCGTGGGTCAGCACCAGCGCGTGCTTGCGGCCGGATACCGTCTCCAGCAGGCGCTCAAGCTTCTCCCTGGCCGGCATGTGGGCCAGCCGGCCGGCGAGCGCGCTCACGGTTGACGTCCCGGGCATGGCTCTTCTTTCCAACCTACCCCTGCGCCGCGCTCAGTTGATCGCCTTGTAGCGGCGGGCCTGGTCACGGAAGTACTTCAACGCATTGTCGATGGAGTTTTCCATGGCGTCCATCAACAGCGTCCGGAAGTTGGCGACCGTCCCACGGAACGCCTCGTAGTACTTCTGCCGGTCGATCGAGTGGATGATGCACGGCAGGTAGTTGTGCCGGAGCAGGATGAGGTTGGTGCACATCCGGCCGACCTTCCCGGAGTGCTCGGGGAAGGGGAAGATCTGCAGGAACTGGTGCTGCACGGTGGCCGCCTGCTTGATCGGGTGGTACTCGCGGAACTCGGCGGAGGCGGTGAAGTCCACCAGCTTCTCCAGCATGGTGGGGATCTTCACGGGCTGGGCGATGTCGTGGAAGTAGGTGCGGTGCAGGGGCATGTCCTTGCGGAACCCGCTCTTCTCCCGCTCCTTGGCCAGCTCCTTCTCCGTCCGCTCCCGCCGCTCCACCGCCACCCGCGCCGCCTGCGCCTCCGGGGTGTTGCCGGAGAACAGGTCGTGCATCCGCTTGATGGTGGTGAGCGTGATCTGCGCCTGCTTCTTCCCGCCCTGCGCCGCCTCCTGGCGGATGAAGTCGCAGACCGACTTGTGGTTCCGCACCTCGAGGACGATGGGCATCATCGACGCCTCGGCGGCCAGCGTCCCCGGGCTGAGCGCGGCCTGCAGCTCCTGCGGCGTGTACACCACGCCCTCCAGCGCCGCGTCGTGGTAGATCCACGACATCTCGAAGCGGGCGAGGAAGTCCGCCGCGGACTCCTGGTCGGCGGCCAGGCACTCCCGCAGGTCCTCGCTCTTGTCCTCCAGCTCTTGGTAGCGTTCCTTCACGGTGTTGGGCGCGCGCGGGGGGCTGTCGGACAAAGGGAAACGGGCCGCGCAGTGTAGGAATTCCGACGCTCCGGTCAAGCGAATCGGCCTCCGGCCACCGCTTTTCCGGCCCTACTGGAGCGCCACCAGGAAGACCTGGACGGCCTGGTCGATCAGCTCCTTGGAGAGGGCCGGGGTCACCTGCCAGTACCGGGCGGCGTCCTTGATCAGGTTCACGATGTCCCGCGGGTGGCAGGCGCGCAGCGCCAGGTTCCGCCCCTTGTAGACGTGCTGGATGAGGTAGGTCACCGCCTGGTCGTTGTACGGGATCTGCGCGCCCTCGCACACCTTCCGGAAGATCTGCCGGTAGGCCTCCTCCGACGGGTCGGTGATCTCGATCTTGTACTTGATGCGGCGGAGGAAGGCCTCGTCCACCAGCTCCTTGGGGTCCAGGTTGGTGGAGAAGACGATCAGCTGGTCGAAGGGGATCTCGAACTTCTTCCCGGTGTGGAGGGTGAGGAAGTCGATCTTCTTCTCCAGGGGGACGATCCACCGGTTGAGCAGGTCCGTGGGGTGGACCCGCTGCCGCCCGAAGTCGTCGATCAGCAGCATCCCGCCGTTGGCCTTCACCTGGAACGGCGCCTCGTAGAAGCGGGCGGTCTCCGAATAGATCAGGTCCAGCGTCTGCAGGGTCAGCTCGCCGCCCACCACCACCGTGGGCCGCCGGCAGAGCAGCCAGCGCCGGTCCATCTCCACCTGCTGCTTGCGGCCGGCCGGGTCGCGCTGGTCGGAGAGGTCCACCGCGTTGTGGTTCCCCTGGTCGTAGACCTTGATGATCTGGCTGTCGATCTCCAGG
>DATBSS010000467.1:0-13748 GCA_036559665.1 Myxococcaceae bacterium | reverse complement strand
TCGACGAGTTGCCCGAACATTACGAACAACCAACCCTGCGCCGCTGGCGAGGCCGCCGCCGCTCCCACCCGTAGCAGGAGGCGGCATCGGCTTAGCCGGGTCTAACAGTCGCATGCCCGCCAGGCGCTCAAAAAACATTGGCAATCATCCGCGCGCGCTGCCCAAGGAACGCCTTGAACCTCCGCTGGAGGCTCGATCCTGGGCTCCTTCTTTCTCTGTGCTTGGGATCAAATAGCTGTGCAGGGGGAGGTTCGCGCGCATCCGCTGCGCGGTAGGTACTCGAGATACCAGCAGGGTACGCGCTGGCCGATGTGAAGCCCGTTCTCATCGGTGCCGTCGCCCAAGACGTGCCGCTTGAGGGAGTCCAGTGGACCAGGCGCCGAACCGCCCTCCTTCACGCATGCGAGGACGAAGGCGATCGCGATGCACCGGACGGCCCCGCAAAAACGAAACCCCGCCGGAGCGGGGTTCCTTGTGGAGCTAATCGGGATCGAACCGATGACCTCTTGAATGCCATTCAAGCGCTCTCCCAGCTGAGCTATAGCCCCGGCCTCGGGGTGGTCTGGGAACCGCCCCGGAAACGCGCGGATTTCTACCGCTTCTTTCCCTTGGACGCCAGCGCCGGAGGGGGGCGGACCGCCTTTTTCTGGCGCAGCCGCTCCGCCGCCTCGTCCCCTTCCTTCAGGATGTCGGTGATCTCCGACGCCTGCTTCTGCAGCTTCTTCTCCACGTCGATCATCTTCTGCAGCGCGGGCGCCAGTTGCGGCGGGAGCTGCAGGCGCCCCTTCATCACCTGGCTCCACACCGCCTCGCCGAAGTCGCGCATCGCGTTATCCCGCTCCCGGCTCAGGAACGAGGACTCCAGCTTGATGTGCGCCATCTTCGCGTTCTTCTCCACCGCCTCCCGGAGGCTGGCCAGTTGGTCCTTGGCGTCGTCCCAGGCCTGAGCGATCTGCTGCATCAGCGCGGCGTCCTTCGGGGGCTGCGGCGGCGGAGCGGTGGGCACGCCGCCTCCGTAGCGCGCACCTTCGGGACCTGTCAACGAACCTTCCCCGCGCTTTCCCGCACCATCCGAGCTGCGAAGTACCCCCCTCCTGCCGCGACCCGGTGAGGCAGCACCCTCAGCGGCACCCCATCCAACCTCCACTCCGGGTGCGCCTTCAGGAACGCCTCCACCACCCCCTCGTTCTCCTCCCGCAGCAGCGAGCACGTCGCGTACACCAGCACCTCCGCCGCCCTCCCCCGCTCCGCCGCCTCCTCCAGGATCGCCCGCTGCTTCCCGGTCAGCTCCTTCACCCGCTCCGGCGTCAGCCGCCACTTCACCTCCGGCTCCCGCGCCAGCACCCCCGTCCCGCTGCACGGCGCGTCCACCAGGATCACCTCCGCCGCCTCGCACCGCGCCGGCACGCTGAACGACACGTTGCGCACCCCCAACTCCCGCGCCCGCCGCTTCGCCTCCTGCAGCCGCCGAGCGGACGCGTCCCCCGCCATCACCTCCGCCGCCCGATCCGCCAGCGCGAGCGCCTTCCCGCCCGCCCCCGCGCACACGTCCGCCACCCGCCGCCCCCGCACGTCGCCGCAGTGCTCGACGATCTCCTGGCTCCCCAGGTCCTGGACCTGCAACCTCCCCGCCCGCATCGGCCCGCTCTCGAACACCGCGTGCGACGCCACCCGCAGCGCATCCGGCGCGCCATCCAGTTCCTCCGCCGCGATCCCCTCCCCCTCCAGCACCCGCCGCACCTCGCCGCGCGTCCCCGGCGGCCTCGCCCGGAGGATGAGTCCCGGTTCCCGGTTCAGCGCCGCCATCAGCGGCTCCAGCTCGTCCTCCGGCACCACCTGCGCCAGCCGCTCCGCCAGCCACCGCGGGAAGGAGTGGAGGATGGCCGCCCGCTCCAGCGCGCTCGCCGGCTCCGGCGCCTCCTCTGGCGTTGCCCTCAGCAGCGCCTCCACCTCCGCGTCCTTCACGGTCCTCGGCCGCACGGGACCCGGCAGGCCCACCTCCACCATCACCCGCTCCACCGGCGCGCCCGTCTTCAGCAGCCGCCACAGCGCGTACCGGGCGATCGCGTCGTCCTGCACCAGCCCGCGCCGCCGGCCCCGGAGCCGCGCCTGCAGGTCCAGCCAGCGCATGTGCCTCGACAGCTCGCGCGTGGCGAACGCAGCGAACCTCCGCTCCTGCCCGCCCAGCTTCGCCGACCGCTCCGCCAGCGACTCGGCCAGCGCCTGCTTCAGCGGCGACCCTTCCAGGACCGCGACGTGCGCCGCCACGGCCGCAGCCGCCGCGCGCCGCGAGGGCCGCCCGATCGACTCCTCCCCGCTCGCCTCCGCCTCACCCATCCCGCACCCGGAAACGCTGGCCCGCGCAGCCGACCTCGGGCACGGTGGCCCCTGCCCGCATCCTCTGGAGGTCGCGAATCATGTGGAGCGCCCTGGCCCTGCTCTCGATGGCGCTAGTGGGACTGGTCCAGCTCCTCCCCGGCGCCGTCGCCCTTGTACCGTCCCTCAGCCGGCGCTTCTACGGCGTAGCGCTGGACGACGTCACCATGGCGTTGCTGACGCGACACCGGGCCGTCCTGCTCGCGCTGGTGGGGTTGCTGCTCTTCGCCGGCATCGCCGTCCCCTCGCTCCGGACCGCGGCCATCGTCACCGCGCTGGCGAGCAAGCTCAGCTACGTCGCGCTCCATGCGCTCGGCCCACCCGTCACACCCGAGGCGGCGCGGGTGGCCCGGGTGGACATGATCACCGCGCCGGTGCTGATCGCCGCCGCGGTGGTGCTCTGGCTGGCCGGCCCAGAGCGCTGACCCGCGCGGCGGCGATCCACCACTTCGTCTACGTGGCGGCGGCCGCGCCGGGGGCCGGAGCAGAGGACTGCCCGCTCATGATCTGTCCCAGGACGCGGCCCTGCGGGCGGAGCGCCCAGGACGCCGTCAGCACCGCCAGGAACAGGAACGGAGGGACGATGCCCTGGGCGCCATCGCCGCTCATCCCGTGCGAGACGGACGCGCTGATCAGGTCGAAGGCGATCCCGGCGTAGGCCCATTCCTTCACCCGGGGAAGGCCGGGCGCGAGGATCGCCGCGACGCCGATCATCTTCCACACGCCAATCATCGGCGCGAAGTACGACGGGTAACCCAGGTGCTTGATGATCTCCTGGACGTCCGGTCCGTTCATGATGTCCAAGACGCCAGGACCGCCGATCCCGAGCGAGATGAGCACGGTGGTGACCCAGTAACCGATGACTTTGCCCTTCATGGTGGCGACCCCCTAGAGGTGAGGTGCGGCGCGTCAAAAAAACCGGCGCACCCTGGCACAGGCGCGCCCGCGCTCCAAGGACGGCGTAGCGCTCGGCCTCCCGGACGCTCAGTGCGTGCTGGTCCACCCGGCCGCGCCGGTCGCCCAGGCGTCGATCCACTGCTTCAGGTCGGTCCCTCCGTCGCGGCTGGGGACCGGCGCGCCGTAGCCGCCGTCGGCCAACCGGGTTCCGTAGCCCGGCCACAGCACGTGCGACGTGCCGGCGATCACGAAGTACTTGCCGTTGGCCGTCCCGTCGTACGCCCCCTCCAGGGTGACGAGGTCCGCGTTGTACGCGCCCGTCGGCGGTGAGACGTAGTCGTTCAGGCCGGCAGCGCCGTAGAAGTACCAGCTGATGACGTTGTCGTGGTCGTACGCCAGCAGGCCGAGCCGGGAGCTGGGGTACGTGGCCAGCAGGTGGTCCATGATCCGCGGGAGCCCGGCGTCGCAGTCCGCGCACCCCGCGGGCATCTCCGCCGACCACTCGGTGGTGAAATCATTCCAGTGGTAGGTGGGGAGGAACGGCGACGAATCCGCGAGCAGCGCGACGTCGGCGCCGGAGAACTCGCGGCGCGCGCGCTCGTAATTCAGGGTGGCGCCGTAGCCGCCCGCGCTGGAGCCGGTCAACCAGACGCGCTCCACGTCCGGCAGCGTGAGGCGGAGCTTGCGCAGGTAGAGCGCGGTGTTCTGCGCCCCCGCGAAGTGGACCGTGTACTGCGAGACGGGATCGAACGCGCCGTACCGGTATGGATACGTCCGCTCCGATCGGCCGGCGTGGAGATCGCCGGTGCAGTACGGGACGTAGACGAAGGTCGCGTTCCGGAACGGGTTCGACGGATCGCCCCGGTCGAGCGCCCGCACCGTCTGGATCTGCGCGAGCTCGCCCGGCAACGCGCCGCCGCCGTCGCGCGGGAACGGATTCCCCTCGGTCACGTGCGCCGCGGTCGGCTGGGTGCCGCCGGCGCCGTTGTAGAGGCAGATGTTGGGGCCGTAGCTGCACACGGGCCCGTACTGCACGAGCGAGGGGACGCAGGTCCCGGTGTTCCAGCACGCGCCGCCGCCCTGCATGAAGATGAAGAGGTCCCGCCCCGCGTCGGAGAGGTTCACCGCAAAGCCCGCGGTGGAGCCGCTGGCGCACTGTGAACCGTCCACGGGGATCCATGTCCACTGCCCGGCGGACGCGGTGAACGGACCGCCCGCGTCCAGTCCGTCATCGTACCCGGCGTCGACGCCGGCATCGTCTCCGGCGTCCGGGGGGTCGTGCGGGGGTCCCGGAGGCTGCGTGCAGGCGTGGGCGACCAGCAGGGCCGCCGCCGCGAACGCCGCGAAACAGAGGCGAAGGATGGACCTCATCGTGCTGCCTCCCGGCTGGTGCGCTCCCACGCCTCGCGGGAGATTTCGTAACGGCGGAACGTCCGGCCCACGAATTCGAGGTCGCTGCGGTGGGTGAGCCCGGTCTTCTCCGCGACCCGGATGGATGCCTGGTTCTCAGGGTGGATCACCGCGATGATCCGGGGCTCGCCGCGCGCGAAGCCCTGTTCTCTCATGAAGCGGGCGGCCTCGGTGGCCAGGCCTTGCCCCCAGACCTCGGGGTGGAACGTGTAGCCGACCTCGATCATCGGCATGGTCTTCACTCCCGGCGGCGCCGAACCGGGCCCGAACCAGGCGCGAGGCCGCTCCGCATCCACCTCGATCTCGAAGCACTGGAGCCCACACCGGCCGATCAACCGGCCATCCGACTTCAGCACCGCGCCCAGGTGGCCCGCGCCGTCCTCGGCGTACCACCGCATCTCCGTCTCCAGCCACGCGCGCGTCTCGGCCTCGGTGCGCGGCTTTCCGGAGATGAGGTAGCGGGCGACGGCGGGGTCCGCGTGCAGCGCCGTGAAGAACGGAAGGTCGCTCCACGCGAGCGGGCGGAAGGTCAGGCGTCGGGTCTCCAGCGGCATCGACATGAGAGTGACATACTTCGCCACCGGGGAGGCTGGATGCGTCGCTGGCTCCAGACGAGTGCGGAGCTCGCCGTTGCAGCACTCGTGCACCTCGCGATCCTCACCGCGTTCGGCCTCGCCCCGGCGGATCGCGCTTCGCCCCCGGCGGTGAAGCCGCCAGAGCCGGCGCGGCCTCTCGAGGAGCCCCGCCCCCTGCGGCGGGTGCACCTCGCCGGTCCCGGGCGCGCCGTCGCGAGCGGCCGGAGCGCCGAGGACATCCCCGGCTTTCCCGTCCCGGTGGCGGCGCAGGGGGCGCAGGAAGGACGCGCGGTGATGCTGCCGGCGCTGGCGCCGGAGCAGGTACGCAACGCGGCGGACGGCGATCGGGCCTCCCGCAGGAAGACGCCCGCACCGGTGCCGATCCCCCGGCCTGACCTGGCCCAGGACGAGCCGCAGCTCGCTCGCGGGGCCAAGGGCGAGCGGGACTGGCAACTCCCGGGATCGCGCGTCCGGCCGCTCCAGATCTTCCCCAGTCCCCTCCCCGGCCAGGCGCCGGGCCAGACGGTGGCGAAGCGGCCCCCGCCCAGTGGCGGTTCCCCGCGGGACGTGAAGCTCGCCATGCGGGGGTACGAAGCGGCTCCAAGCTCGGCCGCGCGGGCTGCGGAGCCCCCCGCCCCTGGCCAGCACACGCCCATGGTGCAGGCGAAACCACCCGCGCTTCCACCCGCCGCGCCGCCGCCGGCGCTCCGGACCTCGGGCCAGTCGTCGACTCCTGCGCCCGTGGGTGGCGGCGGGATCCCGGGGCTCGCCCCGACCAGCCCCGAAGCGCCCTCGCCAGGGGCAGCAACCCGAGGGGCCGGGGATGGGGTTCCGGCCGGTGCGGCGCCGCGCGGTGGGGATCCAGGGCAGGAGGAGACTCGCCCGGCGCAGGCCAGGCCCGAGCCCCACGAGGAACGGGTCGAGCAGACCGAGCTGGAATCCACCGCGAGCGCTCAGCCCCCCGAACGAGCACCGGAGGATCAGGCGCCTCCCGCGAACAACGACCTCGACGAGCGCCGGCGCTTCAGCGTGAGCGTCCCCGCGGACGTGGAAGTGGAGGCTCCCCAGGGCGCGTTCTCCCCGCGATCCTCGGATGAGGAGCGGCTCGCCGGACCGGAGCGCGAGCCATCGCCGTCTTCGGAGCGCGCCGCGGCCGTGCGCGCCCGGGCGCCGGCGCCGGTTGGTCCCGAGGACATCACCGCCATGCGCCGGATGGACGAGCCGCGACCCGGCGAGCCCGCGCCGCGATACCGCGAGCGGGCTGAGCTCACGGCCGATCCGCTCAGCACCGGTCCCACGGAGGGCGCGCGTTTGACCGGGCTCCCCGGCGCAGCCTCGAAGCCGGGCGCCGATCCGCTCGCGCGGCAGGGCGACACCGGATCGACCGCGGAGCGCGCACTGCAGGACCCGAACGCTCCCTTCGGAGGGCGGGTGCCGTCACCGGACGCCCCGCCCGCGCCCGATTCTGCTCCCGTGCCGGTGCCACCTGAGGCCATGGCGAAGCAGGCGGCGCGCGCCGAGGCGCGGCGACCCACGCTGGAGCCCGACGCGATTGGGAAGGTCGAGACGCACGTTGAAGTGGTGCCTCCCGAGGCGCTCGCGGAGCTGAATGCGGCGCCGAACGCCGATGCTGCGCAGACCGAGGCTCGGCGGCAGCCGCCGGACCCGGGCGAGGCGCCCGCGGAACTGGACGCCGCGCAGACCACGGCGCAGCGACCAGACGAAGCGACCGCGGAGTTGGACTCGAACGCCAGGGCCGCCGCCGTACGCACTGAAACGCGACAGCGACCACCAGATCCGGCACGCGAGGCGCCTGCGGAGCACGCGACGCAACCTGCTGCCGTGGACGCCAAGACACAACGCTCTCCGCCCGACCCGACCACCTCCGACGCTCCGCCATCCCCTTCCGTCGCGCGCATCGGCGATGAGCCCTCGCCTCCCGACTCGAAAGATCTCCCGACCGCCGCCGAGGCGCCCAGGAGCGATCAGCGCGGGCCACATGTCCCCCGGCCGGAGCCCAGCCCGGAGGATCGCCCGGCGTTGGAGGGCATCCCCGGCGGAGCCGAGACACCGCAACCGGTGTTGCTGGCCATGGCCCCACCCACGACGCATTCCGGGCTGGAAGGCGCATCGACCCGGCTGGAGCTGCCCGGCGACGATTCCCTCGACTCGGCCCGGCGCGCCCTCGCCTCCGCGAACGAACTGCTGGAGTTGGCGGCGCTCGAAGGTGGCGAGGTGGGAGCGCGGAAAGCGGCGGAGGCCGCCACGGCGCTCGCCGCCGCCGAGGAGAAGCTGCGCGGGCTGCAAGCGCCCTCGACGAGCGAGGCGGGCGCGACGCCGCAAGCGGGGGCCCTCACCGACCTCCCACAGGGCGGCGGCGTGGGGAGCGCTGCGGGCTCGCCGAGGCTGGGCGGAAGCGGACGGCTCAACGCGCTGGCCCAGGGCCGCGTGGACTACGTGATCAGCCTGGTCGGACCGTCGGCGATCCGCCGGGCCGGGCGCGGCGGGACGGGCCGGGTGGACTTCCGGGTCGACGAGCTCGGCTACGTCCGCGAAGTGGCGATCCGGAAATCCACCGGAACCAACGTGCTGGATCGGGAGATCGAGGCGGCCCTGCACCTCGCCGAACCGTACGCCGCCACCTCAGGCTGGATCTCGGTGGTGGTCCGCTTCGAGGCGCACTGAGCGAGCGCTAACGCTCCGGCCGGTCCACGGTCGCCATGGACACGCTGGGCGGGTCCGCGGCCCATACCAGGTCCAGCACCGCCACCGCCGCGCCGAGCGACAGCCGGCGATCCGCGCGCACCACCACGCCGCGGCGCCGTTCGACCAGCCGTTCCTTCAGCGTGGACGTGAGCCGGCCGCGCTCCACCACCTTTCCGTCAATCGCCAGGGCCCCGTTCTCCGACAGATCGAGCACCAGGAGGGCCGGATCCAGCGACGGCGCGTCCCGGTGGCTGGGCGGAAGCTGCAGCTCGTGCGTGCGCTCCTTCTCCGCCTCCTTGTCCTTCACCTTCTGGAAGTTCGCGATCAGCGAGAACGTGACGAAGAAGAAGAGGAACAGGTTCATCACCGTGTCCACGGCGGCGATCCCCAGGCCCTCCAGCATCGGCCGCGATCTGGGGACCAGCCGCTTCACGGCTTCCCCCCGTCCACCAACGCCACCGGCACGACCCGCGCTTCTTGTGCCCGCATCCGATGCGCGCCGGCCAGCTCGGAGCCAGCCGAGCTCACGGACCTGGCCACCCGCGCCGCCGCCACCGCGAACACGTTGTATGCGACCACGTAGGGGATGGAGGTCACCAGCCCGCCCCCGGTGGTGATCATCGCCTCGGCGATGCCCTTGGCGAGCTGCTCGATGGTGACGGCGGCCCCGGCGTGCGACCAGACGAAGAAGGCATCGATCAATCCCAGGATGGTGCCCAGGAACCCGAGCATGGGCAGCACGGCGATCATCGTCGCCAGCAGCGGGAGCCTCGCCTCCGCGCGCGCCAGCTCGTCCTCGGCGGCCTGCTCCATCCGCCGCTCCACCTCCTCCTGCTCCAGGCCCCAGGCTTCCAGGCCTACGCGCAGCACCGCCGCCGCCGGCACCCTGGACCGCGCGCACGCCTCCTTCGCCCTGTCCACCTCGCCGCGGCGGACGTGCGCCAGCACCGCCTGGACCAACCTGGGGGCGTTACCGGCGGTCCGCACCAGGTACGCCAGCCGGTTGATCACCGCGCCCAGCGCCACCACCGAGGCCGCGAGGATCGGCCACATCACCCAGCCACCTTGGATGAAGATCTCGATCAGCATGACGGTCCGCGACGGACTCCTCTCGATAGCACGGGTTGCACCGCCGCTGCGGGGAGGCTTAGCCTTTCACTCCATGAAGCAGCGCGCGATCGCCCTCCTCCTCGTCCTCTTGGCGGCCCCGGCGCTCGGCGGCCCGCAGCCCGTGCCCGAGCAGTACGCCCGGAACCTGCGCCTTCCCCTCCAGGACCGGCTGTGCGAGGCGGCGCGGGCGCTGGTGCGGGTCCAGGGCGACTTCCACGGGACCTCCGCGAGCTGGGAGTGGATCGCCGGCTCCGGCCAGGCGGCCCCGAACACCGCGGGCCTGGTGGCGGTGGCGCTGGTCCAGGCCCCCGAATCCTGTGGAGGCCGGGACGCGCTCCGGCGCTTCGCCGCGGCGCGGGCGGCGCAGCACCGCGCCGGCGACTTCCTCTTCGACCCGGACGTGGAGGCGCTGGCGCTGGCGGCCCGGAAGCTGGGATGGACCGAGTACGCCACGGTCGCGCGCGACGCCTTCGAACGCCGGTACGGACCCGCCACCGGCGAGGAGATCGTCGGCCGGCTGCTGATGATCCGCGGCGCGTCGCCGATCGTCGGCTACGACGCGGCGCTCGCCATCCGGGCCGCGCTGGCGGTGGGCGAACGCCGGAGAGCGATCGAGATCGCCGACGCGGCGCTGGCGGCCATCCCCAGGTGGGGAGAGCGCCAGGCGGATCGCCAGGGCGCCCTGACCTCCGCGCGCGGCGCCCTGCTGGAGGCGCTGGCCATGGCCGGCGCCGACCGCTACCAGCGCGCTGCGCGGGACCTGATCCACCACCTGGTGCTCGGCGCCGGGACCGACGGGAGCTGGAGCGGGCACGTCACGCAGTCCACCGCCTACGCCGTCCGCGGGCTGTCGCGCTGGCCGGAGCCGGCGGCGCTGGAGGCGGCGGAGCGCGGGCGGCGGTGGCTGAGGCTCACCCAGCTCGGCGACGGGACCTGGTCCACCTTCAACGACTGGCTGCCGGAGCCGTTCGTGGGCGACCGCATCCCCGGCGTCACCGCCGAGACGATGCTGGCCCTGTATTTTTGATGTCAGTCGTGCGCGAAGAAGCCGAAGTCCTCCATGTTGTCCGCGCTCCACCATGGCGCCTTGTACGTGCCATGCATGAAATTGGTCCTTCCGGCCTGGCTCTGGAGCGGCTGGACGACGTGGCCGTCCTTTCGCAGCGCTGACTGCCCCGGGACCTCGGCGGCGACGGGGCTGATGTGCCCGGACCTCTCCTTGTTGCGCGCGATCGCCGAGATGATGCAGACACTCCCCTGGTTCGCGAGATCCTGGAGCGCGTCCAGGCTCATGACCCGCCGCCACCCGAACGTCGGGCCAAATTCCCGGAACCAGAGGAACAGCGCGTTGGCGTTCAGCTCCTGGTACGTCTTCAAGTACGCCGGCGTGACCGGCTTGCCGTCGAGCAGGTCCTTGATCGCCGTGGTGTTCCACCACACGCGTGGAATGTACACGCCGGCCAGGTAGCAGTAGTCATACGCGTAGATATTGCAGTATGTCACATCCGGTTCCGGGAGGTAGCGCGCGCTCTGGTCCACGCGCAACCACTGGATGATGGCGCCCAGCTCGTTCACCTTCTGCGCCGGCTGTTGCCCCGTGCGCACGGGCTGACCAGGCTCGCCGAGGGGCGACACACGGCCTGTCGCAGACATCCGCGTGATGGTCTCGGGTTTCTTGACGCGATGGTGGACCGCGTCGAGCTTGTTCACGAGCAAGGCGACCGGAGCGCTTGCTACCGGCGCGAGAAAGGACGCTTTGACGTAACCCTCCACGGCGTGGCCATCGACATCCGCGCGGACCCGCCACCAGCTGGGATCTTCGCTGGCCTCTTGCAACTTGGACACGAGGTGCCTCTGCGGGAGGGTGGCAATCCTGTTCGCGGGATCGACCTTCGGCATGCTGCGAAAATTCAGGCTCGTGGTGACCTTGAACTCCATGGCGCCCCTCCCGGTTTCCAGGACTCGACCTCGTCCATCCTAGGGCATCCGCACGCTCTCCGGGCGCAGGCCTTCGAGCACGTAGAACCCGCCGCCCAGGTCCTCCACCTCGCCGCGGGCTCGCCCTTCCTCGATCCACTCGCGGATCTGCTCCTCCCAATACGGATATGGGTCGAGCCCGGGGTTGACGACCACGATCGCCCCCGGGCGCCGCAGGCACTGGGCGGTGAGGGCGTGGACCGACACCTGGTAGGGCACGCGAGGTACGATCGCCTCCTGCGCGCAGACCTCCGGCGTTTCGAGAAGCCGGGCCTGCAACGCCGGGATCGCCCGGAGCTGATCCAGCGATGGGATGGGGAACCGCATGTACCCGGCGCCCACCAGCGGAAACACCAGCAACGCGGCCAGGAACACGCCCTCACGCAACTGCGGCCGCTCCCGGAGGATCGGCAAGCTGCGGCGCGCCTCGATCAATCCCCAGAACACGAACGGGATGAGCGCCAGCGGGTAATACCACCCGTACTTCCACATCACCGGGTTCGAGCTGGTGCCCAGGAGCAGGAGCGTGGGCAGCATGGGCAATAGCGCGCGAGACAGCAGCGGCAGGAACAGGGCCGCGCCGAACAACCGGTACCAGGCCGACCGCGCCAGGTCCGCGGCCACGCGCAGCGGCGACGAGATCATCCCTTGGACCACCTGCCCGAACGAGCCGCCGTACTGGCCCCAGAATCGCCCGTACGCCGCGTGGTCGCCGGGGGCGTCTTGCAGCAGGAACGGCTGCACTACCCCAAGGTTCACCGCCAGGAGCGCGGCGCTGGAGGCGGCGATCGAGAGCCCCGCGCGGAGGCGGCGCGGCTCGAACACGACGGCCGCGACCGCGAAGCCCAGCATGATCAGCGCCGCGTCCTCCTTGATCGCCAGGAACACGGCGGCCGCCGGGGCCCAGATCGCCGGGCGCTCCTGCACCCACCCCAGCAGGAAGAACAGGCCGGTGGCCGGGTAGAACACCTCGGGATGGAAACCTCCGTCGAGCGCGCCCATCAGCCACGGGTTGGTCAGGTACGCCACCGCCGCCAGCAGCGCCGCGTCCTCGCTCCACGCGTGGCGCACCAGGAGCCACAGCGGAACGACCCCGATCCACACGACCACCCAGGTCACCACCACCAGCAGCAGCGGGCCCTCGAAGACGCGGTGGAGGAGCGCCAGCGGCACCATCACGTACGTGGGATGGATGCCGAGGTGGTTGATCCCGGCGGTCGGCGCATACATGAACCGGCCGTGGTTCGTCTCGTACAGCATCCGGTCGAAGATGGGGAAGTCGCTGCCGCTCGTGTAGAAGGCGTTGAACTTGAGCAACTGGTTGACGAGCAGCGAGACGCCGGCGCTCGCCGCCAGCACACCGATCGCCCACGCGGGCACCCGATCTTCCGAGCGGGCGCGCCGGTGCCAGAGGAGCGCCGGGAACACCAGGATGCTGAGGACGGTCTGATAGTTCCGGACCGCGCCCAACTCCATGCCCACGAAAGAGAGCGGGATGACCGCCAGGAAGACGGCCGCCATCGCGAGCGCATAGACGCAGAGCGGGTGGAGCCGCATTGCCGCCCAGCTTAGGGGTTGAAGCTCCAAGGGTCACAGGTTCCGTAGCTCGCGAGGCAACACGCCCTCCCCCGCTTCCAGCGAGTCCGCGGATCGACGTCCGGGTGATCGCCGCCACCCACCGCGACCTCGGCGCCGACGTGGCGTCCGGGCGCCGCGCCTCACCGATCCGCACCCGAGCTGGTAGCGACCCGCACCACGTGGCCCCGGCCGTGCAATGCCGGCGTCCATGGGCTCGACTGCGACTCGGTATTTCTGGTACCTCAAGGGCGGCAATAACGACCGAGTATTGACGGTGACCATGTCCTCGACTGCGACAAATGCAGACGCAATGTTTTCGCCACGCCCCAGGGCGGTCCGCAATTATTGCGCCCAGCTCTTGGCTCTATTCATGGCCCTTGCCTCGATGCTTGGGTGCGTCGGTCCTCGCGGTCCGGAGGGGCCGCCGGGGCCAGGCGGCGATGCGGGGACCCAGGGGCCGGCCGGTCCGGGCGGCGACGCCGGATCCCAGGGCCCGACCGGGCCGACGGGCTGTGACGGCGCCCCGGCCGATGCCCCGCTGGGTCTGGCCGCGACCCTCGCCGTGTCCGCGCCCGCCAACGGCCAGTTCTTCACCACCGGCGAGCGCCCCGTCCTCACCATCACCCTCAAGGAGCGCTGCGACCGCGCGGTCGCGCCGTCCTCGCTGGGGACCCTCAACCTCTATTTGATGGGCCCGCGCTCCGGCGTCACCGGCACCACCGCCAGCCTGCTCCTCAACTGCGTCACCAACCGCAACGCGCCCGACCGGCAGCACCACTTCATCAACCTCAAGAGCCCCAGCTACGCCGTGCCCGCCGAGGCCAACCTGTCGGCCGCGGCTGACGGGAGCCTCGTCTACACGCTGCACGCGATCAGCTCGGAGCTCCCCGGCACGTACACCGCCGGCGTCTGGGCCAAGACGGCCGGCGACGCGGAGCAGATCTTCCAACTCGCCGACGTGCAGATCGGCAACGCCACGCGCGAGGAGTTCGCCTCCGGACCCACCGCGACCTCCACCTGCCTCGACTGCCACCAGGGGAAGCGCTCCGGCAAGACGTACATGCACCACACCTTCCCCAGCTCCTTCTCGGCGGTGGGGAACCACTCCCTCGACTCGGC
>DATBSS010000466.1:0-15807 GCA_036559665.1 Myxococcaceae bacterium | reverse complement strand
TGCAGGGTCTTGACCATGCCCTCCAGCACCAGGAAGGCGATGATGGTCATGGTGAACGCGGTCGATCCGGTCACCCGGAAGCGCCGCTGCGTATCGAACAGCTCGACGGCAAAGCGCGCCACCTCGAAGGCTTCAGCGGTCACCGCGTGGTGCCGAGAGATGAGATCGATCATGGCGGCGTCGAAGGCGCCGCGATTGAAGCCGGCGGGCAGCGCCAGTGCCGTGTCCACGACCACGCGTGAGCAGCCCCGCCCGTCCCCGCTAGCGAAGGCGAAGAAGAACTCGGTGAACGCGGCGCGGTCGGCGTCGCTCAGCTCGCAGACGAAGCCGAAGTCGAGCAGCACCAGGCTACCGTCTCGGCGGCAGAAGAGGTTGCCCGGGTGCATGTCGCAGTGGATCAGCCCCTCGTCGAACACCATCTGGAACAGCGCCGTCACCGCGGCGGTGGCGGCGCGTTCGCGCGCAGCCGGCTCGAGGTCTCCGGCCGAGAGCGGCATCAGTCCGTCGATGAAGTCGCTCACCAGGCAGCTCTCGCCCGAGAGCTCGGGATACAAGCGCGGGATGGTGATGTCCCGGCGCGCGGCGAAGGCGCTGTGGAAGCGCGCGCCCATCGCCAGCTCGCGCCCGAAATCGATCTGGCGATCGATGGTACGATTGACCTCTTCGAGCAGCGCCTCGATCGGAACCGCGCGCAGCGCCGGCAGCTTGCCCGCCAGCCGGGCCAGCGCCGCCGCCAGCACCAGGTCAGTGTGCAGCCGCGCCGCGAGCCCGGGGCGGCGGAGCTTGACCGCCACGAGCCGTCCGTCGTCCATCCGCCCGCGGTGCACCTGGGCCACGCTGGCCGCGGCCACCGGGCGCGCATCGAGCACCGTCAACCTACCGTGGAGGAGCGGCGGCAGCAGCGCCGCGCGGTCCGCCCCATAGACCATCGCCTTGAAGGGCGGAACCTGATCGCGCAGCGGGCGCAGGCGATCGATGACGGCCGGCGGCAACAGATCGCCGCGGGCGCTGAGCAGTTGCGCGATCTTGAGAAACGCGCCGCCCAGCGATTCGCTCAGCGACGCGAAGAACAGGCCCATCGCCTCGTCGCGCCGGGCACGTCGCAGCGCGCGCCGCCACAGCGCCGTGTGGCCGAAGTAGAGCGCCTTGATCAGCAGCTCGGCGGCGCGAATGGCCACGCGACCCCATCCCGCGCGAATTTTTCCTCGCGTACTCATTTTGGCGGAGGCGCACGCTAGGCACCCGTGCGTGGAATGTAAATGCGTCAAGTGTCGCAGAACCTGTGTTCAGTGCAGCTGCGGCTTTTGAGCAATCCGGGATAAGATCTGATCCCGATCGTTCATGCATATGCCGCATCTTGGAGAGGATGATGAGCGTCGATCCCAAGGGTTGCGCCCGCGTATCCATCGAGACCCAGGCGCCGGCGAGCGACGCATTCGCGGCGCTGGTCGATCGCGACCGGCTGGCCCGCTGGTTCGGTCAGCCCGACCGGCCGCTGATCGCCGGGGGGCGGACCGACATCGCGTTCGGTGACGGCGACTTCTTCGCCGTCGAGGACATCGAGATCACTCCGCCCACGCGGCTGCGTTATGTGTGGCGCTTCCTGGGGCTCGGCGGGCGCAACCTCATCACCTGGACGGTCAGCAGCGGGACACCGACGGTGGTCACCGTCACCGACGAGGAGCCCGACCGCAGCGACCAGGAAGTGGCGGTGATGTGCGAAGGCTGGGCCGACTACCTCGACCGCCTGTCACGCCATCTCGCCACCGGCAAGAACACGCGCTACGACTGGCGCCGCGACGTCGACGGCGGGGTCGAGCTGCGCCTTTCGCCGGAGCAGGCGGCGGCGCGCCTGTTCGCGGCCGAGGGCCTGGATCGCTGGCAGCCCTGGCGCGCCAGCAATTGGCAGGACGGGGCCAGCCTCCTCGTCGGCGACGCCGAGCAGCCGGCCAAGCTGCGCCTCACCGGCTTCGAGCGGGCGCCCACGGCGCTGCGCATGGAGGTAACGGCGCCCTCGTGGCGCGCGCCCACCCGCTGCGAGGTGGCGCTCCACCCGCGCCGCGGCGGCTCGATGTTGAGCTTCAGCCACACGGGCTGGGAGAAGATCGATCCGCGCGACGACGTGCAGCGGCGGCAGCGCGAGCGCTTCTGCCGCCTGTGGATTGCCAGCGTCGTGCGCGCCCGCGAGCTGGTGGGCGTGTAGCCGGCTCATCGCCGCAGGCCGTTGTGGTCCGACTTGAGCAGCTTGCGCTGTAGCGAACGGCGCGGAATCACACAGCGCGTGGCTTCATGAACCGGGGGAGGGACACGTCAAGAGGCTTGGCAGTCAGCAATCCGGGAGAAGACTTGCCGATGCTTTCGCGCAAACATGCTTGAGGGGCCGATCAAGAGAACCTGAGCATTTGTCGGGGTTTAACGGATGCGGACCGAGCTATACGTGAATTTGTATAGTTTGGTTGAGTCAAGACTTTCTTGTGAGGTCCTGCATTTCGCATTTGGAGTCATGTAGAAACCCAAGTGAGGCGTCAAGCTGTGGAGTTAGTCCTTGTCCCGGAACCTGCGCTTCGGCCTGACGAATACTTCCGCTCGCCAGTCATTTGAGCTGTCGCGTTCGGTGCGGCAGTTGATCTTCAGCCTGGGTAACGAAGAAGCCACCTTCGGTCGTCGCCGCTTCCCAGGGCTCGGACGGCCTGCTGAGTCCCGGCTGGAGCTCATCGGCGTGACGTTTCTGGATGGCTATCGGGCTGCGCTTGGCACCACCCAGGCGGACGCATTGCTGCCCTCATTGCAGACCGTGCCTCTGGAGCTACGCGGGTTCGCGTACGAGGGTGCGGCGATGGCGCTGGGTTTGTTGGACATCCTGACTCCCTGGAATCGATCCCGCTTCCGCCGCTACCTGGAACGTGCGTCGCCTCATGTGTACATGGCCCACGTCGGACTGGGGTGGGCCTGGGCGCGCCTGCGCGTGAATGTAGAGAAGCGCCTCGCGGGCGTGGACCCGGTCCTCGGCTGGCTGGCCGTGGATGGCTACGGGTTCCACGAGGGCTACTTCCACTGGCCTCGCTACCTCGAGCGCCGGGATGCGCCTCCCCTGCGCGGCTATGCGGCACGCGCCTTCGACCAGGGGCTAGGCCGCAGCCTGTGGTTCGTGGAGGGCGCGGACGCGGAGCGCATCATCTCCCGACTGCAGGGGTTCATCCCGTCGCGCCAGCCGGACCTCTGGAGCGGCGTGGGGTTGGCCTGCGCGTACGCGGGGGGCGCGGAGTTGGACGCGGTGCGCGTGCTCCAGAAGGCTGCCGGCGCGTCGGCGCCGCACCTGGCCCAGGGGGTCGTGTTCGCCGCTGCCGCTCGCGAGCGGGCCGGCAACCCCGCGGAGCACACCAGCCAGGTCGCGGAGGCGGTCTGCGGGCGCGCCTCCCGGGAGCTGGCGCAGCTGGCGGACGAGACGTTCGCCCGGCTGGGTGAAGGCGGCGACTTCCCTGCGTACGAGCGCTGGCGGCAAGATATCCGGCAACACTTCACGTCCTGAGGAGAGGATTGATGCGTCCGGCGTGGCAAGGCCCCTGGAGATATGCTCCCCAGCTCATTGCGAGCGCGTCCATCCTCGCGCTCTACGGTTTCGCGCGCCTCCCGGACCCCGGCCCGGAAGCGCGCGCGGCGGCCGCAGCGAGGTTCCAGTTCGAGCGCTCGCCCCTCCCCGAGGTGCCGGGGCCCGCGCCCCGCTCGGTGCGCCCGGTCAGCCCCTCGCTGCAGCAGATCGCAGGATGGATCTCCGCCGTCGGCGCGGCCGTGGCGCTGGGTGACCTGGACGCCAACGGGCTCCCGGACGACGTCTGCTACGTCGACACCCGCACCGACCAGGTGATCGTGGCGCCGGTGCCGGGATCGGTGCCCCGGTATCCCCCCTTCGTGCTGGACGCCCATCCCTCGAGCTACCGGGCGGAGACCATGGCGCCCATGGGGTGCCGGCCCACCGACTTCAACGAGGACGGGTGGCCCGACCTCCTCGTGTACTACTGGGGGCGCCCGCCCATCGCCTTCCTCCAGCGCCCAGGCCAGCCCGAACAGCCCTCGCGCCCGCGGGGCGACGCCTTCGTGCGGCAAGACCTGGGGCCGCCGGACGAGCGCTGGTACACCAACTCCGCCACGTTCGCCGACCTGGACGGAGACGGCCACCTGGACCTCGTGGTCAGCAACTACTTCCAGGACGGCTCCCGCATCCTGGACGCCAGCTCCCAGGAGATGGAGCAGATGCAGGACTCCATGACGCGCGCCTTCAACGGCGGCCGGAAGCACATCCTGCGCTGGAAGAGCGCCGGCGCGGGGGAAGCGCCCTCCGTCTCCTACGAAGAGGTCGCGGGCGTGCTCCAGGAGATCGAGACCCGCTCCTGGACCCTGGCGACCGGGGCGGCGGATCTCGATGGGGACCTGCTCCCCGAGCTCTACTTCGCCAACGACTTCGGGCCGGACCGCCTGTTCCACAACGAGTCGCGGCCCGGGGCCATCCGCCTGGCCCGCCTGGAGGGCCGCAAGGGCCTCACCACCCCCAACTCCAAGGTGCTGGGGAACGACTCGTTCAAGGGGATGGGCGTGGACTTCGGCGACGTCAACGGCGACGGCCTGCCCGACATCGCGGTGAGCAACATCGCCGGGGAGTACTCGCTGCTGGAGAGCCACTTCCTCTTCGAGAGCACCGGCGACCTGGAGGCGATGAAGCGGGGGGTGGCCCCCTACGTCGACCGGAGCGAGCCCCGCGGCGTCTCGCGCAGCAGCTGGTCCTGGGACATCAAGTTCGGGGACTTCGACAACGACGGCGTGATGGAGATCGTCCAGGCCACGGGGTTCCTCCGCGGCGCCACCAACCGCTGGTCGGAGCTGCAGGAGCTGGCCACCGGGAACGACTACCTGCTGCACATCGCCGGGATGTGGCCGAGGTTCGAGCTGGGGGACGACCTGAGCGGCCGGTCGCACCGCCCGTTCTACGTCCGCGGCCCGGATGGGCGGTTCACCGACCTGGCCCCCGAGCTGGGAATGGGCGAGGAGCAGGTGTCCCGGGGCATCGCCACCGCCGACGTCGACGGAGACGGCCGGCTCGACTTCGCGGTGGCCAACCAGTGGTCGCCCTCCTCCTTCTACCGGAACCGCGCGCCGGGAAACGCGAGCTTCCTCGGGCTGCGCCTGTTGCGGCCGGCCTCGGGAACGCCCGCGACCACCTCGGTGCGCGACGGGCACCAGCCACTGGGCGGCGTGGGGAGGCCGGCCGTCGGCGCCCAGGTCCGCGTCGCGCTTCCAGACGGCCGGCGGTGGGTCGCCGAGGTGGATGGCGGGAACGGCCACTCCGGCGCCCGGAGCCCGGACCCGCACTTCGGGCTGGGCGAAGTCCCAGAGGGCACCTCCCTGGCCGTGGAGCTGCGCTGGCGAGACGCCTCAGGCCAGCTGCGCCACCGGAGCGTCCAACTGGCCCCAGGGTGGCACACCATCGTCCTCGGCGAGGATGCGGAGGTGGTTCGATGAGCCAGTGGGATGGAGCCGTCCGCCTCAAGGGGCTCCGGCGCTTCGGGATCGCCATCACCGTCCTCAACGTGCTGGGACACACCGTGCTCGGGTTCGAACAGTCCTGGGCCCAACCGCTGGTCTCGCTCGCCACCACCTACAGCCTGGAGCTGCTCCTGGAGTGGTCCGAGGCGCGAGCCCAGGGGAGAGCGCCGCGCTACCAGGGCGGCGCGCGGCGCCTGGTCGACTTCCTGCTGCCCGCGCACATCTCGGGGCTGGCGGTGGCGATGCTGCTCTACGCCAACGAGCGCCTGTGGCCGGTGGCGTTCGCGTCGGCCGCGGCCATCGGCTCCAAGGCGCTCCTGCGCGTCAACGTCCAGGGCAAGGCGCGCCACTTCCTGAACCCGTCCAACGCGGGCATCACGGTGACGCTGCTGTTGTTTCCGTGGGTGGGGATCGCACCGCCGTACCAGTTCACGGAGGGCCTGCACGGGCCGGGCGACTGGATCCTCCCGGCGATCATCGTCTGCACGGGCAGCTTCGTGAACT
Source organism: Myxococcaceae bacterium (assembly GCA_036559665.1). Lineage (GTDB taxonomy): Bacteria > Myxococcota > Myxococcia > Myxococcales > Myxococcaceae > DASRBA01. The sequence goes on along the minus strand of DATBSS010000466.1, from coordinate 9,765 downwards.
ACCGCTTCACCCAGCGCCTTCCCCTGATCGCCGGGTGGCTGGGCGGGTTCGTGCTCCAGGCGGCGCTGCGGAGCTGGTTCCGGGCCACGCCCCTCCCGGTCGCCCTGGTGCCGATGAGCGGGACGGCCTTCGTCCTCTACACCTTCTACATGGTCACCGACCCGGCCACGACGCCGCAGCGCCGGTGGGCCCAGGTCGTCTTCGGCGCGAGCGTCGCGGCCGCCTATGGCCTGCTGGTGGGCCGGCACGTGGTGTTCGACCTGTTCTTCTCGCTGTCGCTGGTCTGCGCCGGCCGCGGCGCCGGGCTGTTCGTGCAGCAGTGGCTGGCCCAGCGTGCCGGGCGCCGGGAGGTCGCCGTCGCGGTCGCTGGAACGCCGCCCACATGAGCGAACCGCTGGCGATCGTTGGGCTCGCGTGCTGGTACCCGGACGCGCGCACGCCGGAGGAGCTGTGGCAGGTGGTGATGGCGCAGCGGCGGGCCTTCCGCCGGATGCCCGCCGTCCGCCTGCGGCTGGAGGACTACCAGTCCGCCGATCCGGCCGAGCCCGACCGCACCTACGTCGAAGAGGTCGCGGTCCTGGAGGGCTATTCGTTCGACCGCGTCCGCTACCGGGTGGCGGGGAGCACCTTCCGGTCGGCGGACATGACCCACTGGCTGGCGCTGGACGCGGCGGCGGAAGCGCTGAAGGACGCCGGCTTCGAGGACGGCCGGGGCCTGCCGCGCGAGACCACGGGGGCGGTGGTCGGCAATACCCTGACCGGCGAATTCTCGCGCGCGAACGCGATGCGCCTCCGCTGGCCCTACGTGCGCCGCGTGGCCGGGACTGAATTGGCCCGGTCGGGCCTGTCCGGGGCGCAGTTGGCCGAGGCGCTGTCGCGGCTGGAGGCGCTCTACAAGGCGCCGTTCGCTCCGGTGGGCGATGAGACCCTGGCCGGGGGGCTGGCCAACACCATCGCCGGCCGGATCTGCAACCACTTCGACCTCAAGGGAGGCGGCTTCACGGTGGACGGGGCGTGCGCGTCCTCGCTGCTGGCGGTCACCCAGGCCTGCGCCGCGCTCTCGTCAGGCGACCTGGACGTGGCCGTGGTGGGAGGCGTGGACCTCAGCCTGGACCCGTTCGAGCTGGTCGGCTTCGCCAAGGCCGGCGCGCTGGCCAGGAGCGAGATGCGCGTCTACGACCAGCGCTCGTCCGGCTTCTGGCCCGGGGAGGGGTGCGGCTTCGCGGTGCTGATGCGGCGGGCGGACGCGCTCGCGGGCGGGCGGCGCATCCGGGCCCTGGTGCGCGGCTGGGGCGTGTCCTCGGACGGCCAGGGCGGCATCACCCGGCCGGAGGTGGAGGGGCAACGGCTCGCGCTGCGGCGGGCCTACCGGCGGGCGGGCTTCGGCATCGACACGGTGGGGTACTTCGAGGGCCACGGGACGGGCACCGCCGTCGGCGACACCACCGAGATCGAGGCCCTCTCCCGCGAGCTGCAGGCGTCCGGTGCCCGGCCGACCTTCGCCGCCCTGGGATCGATCAAGGCCAACATCGGCCACACCAAGGCGGCGGCGGGGATGGCCGGGGTCATCAAGGCCGCGCTCGCGCTGGAGGCGGAGGTCATCCCGCCCACCTCGGGCGTGGAGAAGCCGCACCGGCTGCTCCAGGGCGAGGCCGCGGTGCTCCGCGTCCCCAGCGAGGCGGAGCCCTGGCCCGAAGAGCGCGGGCTCCGCTGCGGCGTGAGCGCGATGGGCTTCGGAGGCATCAACACGCACCTGGTGCTGGAGTCGGCCGCGCCCGCACGGCGCAACGCGCTGTTGCCCGTCCACCGGCGACTGTCCGCGTCGGCCCAGGATGGGGAGGTGCTGCCGCTGAGCGCCGCCAGCGCGGAGGAGCTGGGCCGCCGGCTGGACGCGCTGTCCGCCGCGGCCGGCCTCTCGCGCGCAGAGCTGACCGACCTGGCCTGCGAGCTCCAGCGCTCCTGCGCCGCCGCCGCGCCCGCCCGTGCCGCGGTGGTGGCGGCCACGCCGCGCGAGCTGGCATCACGACTGCGGGAGCTCTCGGATTGGCTCTCCAGCGGGGTGACGTCCCGCCTGGACCTGGAGCGTGGGATCTTCCTCGGGATTGGCTCCCGGACCGCGCGGCTGGGCTTCCTCTTCCCCGGCCAGGGATCGCCGGCCAACGCGGAAGGGGGCGCCTGGCGCCGCCGGTTCGAGCCGGTCGGTGCGCTCTACGGGCTGGCCGCCCTCCCGCGGCAGGCCAGCGTGGCCACCGAGGTGGCGCAGCCCGCCATCGCCACCGCGAGCATGGCTGGCCTCCGGGTGCTGGCGGGGCTGGGCATCGCGGCGGTGGTGGGCGTGGGGCACAGCCTGGGCGAGCTGGCCGCGTTGCGCTGGGCGGAGGCGCTGGACGACGAGGGGTTGCTGAGGCTGGCCCGGGTCCGGGGCCGCGCGATGGCGGAGCTGGGGGCCTCTTCCGGCGCCATGGCCAGCGTGGCCCTGGGGCCGGCGGAGGTGGAGCCGCTGCTCACCGGGCTCTCCGCCTCCATCGCTGGCTACAACTCGCCCCGGCAGACGGTGATCTCGGGCGACGCCGCCTCGGTCGACGCCGCCATGGCGCGGGCGCGGCAGCGGGGAGCGGCGGCGGTTCGCCTCCACGTCTCGCACGCCTTCCACTCGCCGCTCGTGGAGGAGGCGGCGCCGATCCTCCGCGAGCACCTGGACCGCGAGCGGCTCCTCCCGCTCCGGGGAACCGTGGTGTCCACCGTCACCGGGAAGCCGCTGGCGCCGAACGACGACCTGCGGGCGCTCCTCTGCCGGCAGATCACGGCGCCGGTCCGCTTCACGGAGGCACTGGCGGCGGCGGGCGAGGTGGACCTCTGGGTGGAGGTCGGGCCCGGCCGCGTGCTCGCGGGACTCGCCGCCGAGTCGGGGGCGGCGCCCGCCGTCTCCCTGGACGCGGGTGGGAGCTCGTTGCAGGGCCTGCTTCGGGCCGCAGGGGCGGCCTTCGCGCTCGGCGCGCCAGTGAAGTGGCCGGCACTCGCCGAGGGCCGCTTCGCGCGCCCATTCGACCTGGCGCGGCGGCCGAGCTTCCTGGAGAGCCCGTGCGAGCAGGCGCCGGTCCTCGCCGACGTCGCGGCGAGCGCGCTCACGGCACCTCCCAGGGAGCCGGTCCCCGCGGCCGTGCCTCCCGCGAAGGTCGAAGGAAAGGTCGAGGCGGATGCCCCGCCGCTGGAGCTGGTCCGCGAGCTCGTGGCCGCCAGGGCCGAGCTCCCGCTCGAATCCATCCACGAGGACGATCACCTCCTGGGCGACCTGCACCTGAGCTCCATCAGCGTCAGCCAGGTCGTGGTGGAGGCCGCGCGGCGGCTCGGGTTGCCTCCGCCCACGGCGCCGGTGGACTACGCCCAGGCGCGGGTAGGGAGCCTGGCGCAGGCCCTCCAGGAGCTGGCGGCCACGGCGGGGACGAACGCCTCCGCGCCGCGGCTGCCGGCCGGCCTGGACGCTTGGGTCCGGAGCTTCGGCGCGGAGTGGGTCGAGCGCCCCCAGATGCGCGCTCCCGCCCAGGCTGGCGGTGGCCAGTGGCGGATCTTCGCGCCCGAGGGCCATCCGTTGGCGCCGGCGCTCCGCCAGCGCCTGCCGGCCCTCGCGCCCGGCCCCGGGGTGGCGGTGTGCCTGTCGCCGCGCCTGGAGACCGCGGACGCCGCCCGGCTGCTCGAAGCGGGCCGCGCGGCGCTCGAGTCCAGCGGGCCCTCCCGGTTCCTGGTGGTGCACCACGGTGGCGGGGGCGGCGCCTTCGCCCGCACCCTCCACCTCGAGGCGCCGCGGATCGCCACCATCATCGTGGACGCCCCGGCGGAGCCCGGCCCGGTGGCGGATTGGATCGTGGCCGAGGCGGCTGCCTGCGCCGAGGGCCTGGTGGAGTGCCGCTATGACGCGGCCGGGACCCGCCGGGAGCCGGCGCTCCGCCTGCTGGAGTCCGCCACCTCCGCGACCCTCCCGCTCGGCCCGGGAGACGTGCTGCTGGTCACTGGTGGGGGCAAGGGCATCTCCGCCGAGTGCGCGCTGGACCTGGGGCGCGCCACCGGGGCCGCTGTCATGCTGCTCGGCCGTTCGCGGCCCCAGGACGGCGACGAGCTGGCGACCAACCTGGCCCGCTTCTCCGGCGCCGGGGTGCGGATGCGCTACGTCCAGGCCGACGTGACGGACGCCGCCGCGGTCCAGCGGGCGGTGCGCGAGGGCGAGGCGGCGCTGGGGCCGGTCACCGCCGTCCTCCACGGTGCGGGGACCAACGTGCCGCGCCGGATCGAGGCGCTGGACGAAGCCACCATGTTGCGCACCCTGGCGCCGAAGTGCGACGGCGCGCGGAACGTGCTCGCCGCCGTGTCACCGGAGCGCCTGCGGCTGTTCGTGGCGTTTGGCTCCATCATCGGGCGGCTGGGGATGGAGGGCGAGGCGGACTATGCCCTGGCCAACGAGTGGCTGACGCGCTGGGTGGAGCAGCTGGGCGCGGAGCGGCCCCGATGCCGCTGCCTGTCCGTGGAGTGGTCCATCTGGTCCGGCGTGGGGATGGGCGAGCGGCTGGGGCGCGTCGACGCGCTCGCGCACCAGGGGATCAGCGCCATTCCGGCCGACCGGGGCGTGGAGATCCTGCGGGAGCTGCTGGCTTCTCCCCGGGCTCCCCCGGCGGTCGTGGTGTCCGGGCGGCTGGGCGAGCGTCCTCCCCTGGCGCCCGTGGCTCCGGAGCTGCCGTTCCTCCGCTTCCTCGAGCAGCCGCGGGTGCATTACCCGGGGATCGAGCTGGTGGTGGACGCCCGGCTCTCCGGCGAGACGGACCTGTCCCTGGACGACCACGTCTACCGCGGCGAGCGCCTCCTTCCGGCGGTGCTCGGGCTGGAGGCCATGGCGCAGGCGGCGATGGCGGTCACCGGGTCGGGCTCGCCGCCGTGCTTCGAGCGGATGAGCTTCGACCGGCCGGTGGTGGTGCCCCAGGGTACGCAGCAGGCCGTGCGGGTGGCGGCGCTGGTGCGCGCGCCGGGCCTGGTGGAGGTGGCACTGCGGTGCGAGCAGACGTCGTTCCAGGTCGACCACTTCCGCGGGTGGTGCCGCTTCGGCGCGCCTGGAGGCGCTCCGGCTCCCTCGCCCCGGGCGGCGCCTCCCGAGGCGCGCTCCCACGCGGCGCTCGTCCCCCAGCGAGACCTCTACGGTGGGTTGTTCTTCCACCACGGGCGGTTCCGCCGCGTGGCGCGCTACCTCCGGCTCCAGGCCACCGAATGCGTGGCGGAGCTGTCGCCGCCCTCGGGGGACGCGTGGTTCGCGCGGTACCTCCCGGACCGCCTGGTCCTGGGTGATCCCGCGGCTCGCGACGCGGCCATCCACGGCATCCAGGCTTGCATCCCGCACCTGCGGCTGCTCCCCGTGGGCATCGACTCCATCGAGCTTTCGGGCGCCCCCGGCGAGCCCCGGTTCTTCACCACCCGCGAGCGCCGGCGGGACGGTCGCACGTTCGTCTACGACCTGGAGATCGCCGGCCCCCGCTGGGAGGTGCTGGAGCGCTGGTCGGGGCTCAGGCTGATGGCCGTGGAGTCCCTGGCCACGCCTTCGCCCTGGCCCCCGTCGCTGCTGCCGCCCTTCATCGAACGCCGGCTGCCGGAGTTGGTCGCGGGCTCGGCGGTGGACGTGGCGCTCGAGCTGGAGGGGCAGCTGGACCGGCGCGCGCGGAGCGACCGCGCCTTCGAGCGCCTGTTGAAGGGCGAGGCCGTCGCGCGCCGCCGCCCCGACGGGAAACCGGTCGTGGAGGGGCGCGGGATCTCCGCGGCGCACTCGGGCGCGCTGACGCTGGCGGTCGCCGGAGCCGGAGAAGTCGCCTGCGATCTCCAGGCCGTCGAAGAGCGGCCGGCGTCGATCTGGCGGGAGCTGCTGGGGACCGAGCGGGCCGCGCTGGCGGAGCTGGTGGCGAAAGAGCAGGCCGAAGACCTCCAGGTCGCCGCCACGCGCGTCTGGGCGGCCATCGAGTGCCTGAAGAAGGCTGGGCTGCCGGCGGAGACCCCGCTGCTGTTTCGTTCGGCCGAGCGGGACGGCTGGATGGTCTTCAGCGCCGGCCCGCGGGCGGTCGCGACGTTGGGCCTGCGGATCCGGGACGTAGGTGGGCCCCTGGTAGCCGCGGTGCTTCCCGGAGGGACCGATGCGCGCGTTTGAGTACCGGCACACCGTGGGCTTCGAGGAGACCAACCTGGTGGGGAACGTGTATTACGTGAATCACCTCCGCTGGCAGGGCCGCTGCCGCGAGATGTTCCTCCACCAGCATGCGCCCTCCGTGCTGGAAGAGCTGGCGCGCGGGCTCTCGCTGGTGACCACCCGTTGCTCCTGCGAATACCTGGACGAGCTCAAGGCCTTCGACGAGCTGCTCATCGAGATGCGCCTGGGGGGCCTCACGCAGAACCGCGTGGCGATGCGGTTCGAGTACTACCGGGTGGACGGCGCCGGCCGGTTCCTGGTCGCTCGAGGGGAGCAGGAGGTTGCCTGCATGCTGCGGCAGGGCGAGAAGCTGGTCCCCCACCCGTTCCCCGCGCCGCTCCGGAGCGCGATGAGCGGCTTCGCCCAGGGCTGAGCCTCGGGCCGGCGCGTCACGGGCGCCCGACCCCCAGCCCGTCCGCGACCCGGTTGACGTAGTTGAACCAGGAGGCGATCAGGTTGACCTGCAGGATGCCGCGGTCGTCGAAGCCGGCGGCGCGCAGCGCGTCCAGGTCCTCGCGCGCCACCCGCGCCGGAGCCAGGGTCAGCTTCTCCACGTAGGTGAGCATGGCCCGCTCGCGGTCCGTGATCGGCGCGGTCCTCCAGTCCTTCTTGATGGACTCGGCCAGCTTCTCGTCCAGCGTCGCGGCACGCAGAAACTCTGCGTGAGATTCCGTTCAATAGAAGCACCGGTTGAGCGCCGACACGGTGGCCGCGATCATCTCGTGCTCCCGTCGCTGGAGCGGCAGGTCCGGGGACATGAGGGCGCCGAAGGCGGCGAACCCATGCTTCAGCGCTTCCGGGATGAGGCTGTGCGAGGCCACGATGCTGTCGTTCATGACGATCGGCGGCAGGCGGCGCTCGCCGCGGTGCTCGGCCGAGTACTCGCCGGGGTAGCCCTTCATGCCCTCCCGCATGGCCTCGGCCACCTCCGCGCTCTCCGAAGCCGGGACAGTCTTGATCCACGTCATGGTCGCTCCTGCGTCTCGGGGCCCGCAGCATAGCCGCGCCTCCTGCGGACCATCGCCAGAATGAACAGGCCGCCCACCGCCACGAAGGGGAACGAATAGAGGACGAAGTCGAGGACTGGCCCCTGACCAGGTGGCGTGACCTCGACCTTCTCCTCCACCGCTTCCCGTCCCTGGCTCCCGGAGAGGTCGACGCGGAGCCACCACATCCCGCGGGCGTCGAACTGGACCTCGCCCCGGAAGCGGTGGTCCCCGGGCGTCTCCTGGGTCGGCCGCGCGGGGTAGCTCCGCGCCTCCAGGCGGCCATCGACCGGCCTCACCGCAAGGCTCACCTCCGCGCCGCCGGATGGCGCCGCTCCGGAGCGCTCCAGGATGATCCAGAAGATCCCCGTCCCCACGTCCGGGTCGCCCCACACCGAGAGGCGGCCGTACCGGGTCGGCCGGTCGACCATGATGGGATACGCCGGCCCGTCATGCGCAGACGCGCGCGGCTCGGCCGTGGCGAGCGCAAGCAGGCCGAGGAGGAGCAGGGGCCGGCGCGGTCGCATGCTCCCGAGGTCACCCGGAGAGGAAGGTGGCTCGCATCTCCATGGGCTGGGACATCAGCCAGATGGCGGCAGCGCCGATGACCACGCACAGGGTGGCCCAAGGCACGAAGGCCGGCGCCGGTCTCCTGGGGCAGTCGTCGGCGGCGAGTCGCCAGGCCAACCCAAGCGAGACCAGCAGCCCCAGCAAGATGAGCCCCAGCTCCAGCGGGTACGCCGCGGTCCGGGGCAGGCCCGCCAGCGTCCAGTCGGGCGCTCCGAGCCAGGGGAGGCCGGCGTCCGCGAACAGGCCCTGAACCACCGGGACGAATGTGAGCAAGCCGGTGAGGAAGTGAAACAGGTAATGCGACAGCCACACCCCGAACCCGAGCGGGACCAGCGAGAAGGAGTACCGCATGACGACGGGGACCAGCCGCTCCCGCAAACCGGCGGCGCGGCGGGCCCAGGCCGCGGCCAGCGTGAGCAGGAGCACCGGCTCGATGACGAGCACCACCGCGAACAGCAGCCCGAGGATCGGCCACTCCACCTGGATGGCGAGCACGCGCGACAGCCACGCCTCCACCGCGTAGACGGGGCTGATCATCCCGAAGGTGTTGAGCAGGGCGCCGAAGGTGAACAACGTGGCCAGCACCGCCAGGTCGGGCCGCTTCTGGAGGCGCCCCAGGCCAGAGCGGTTCCGCCGGTCGAGCAGCTCCTCGCCGGGCATGCGCAGCACGATGCCGACGTTGTCCTTGGGGCACGCGTACACGCAGTCCAGGCAGAACGTGCAGTCCAGGTTGCCGACCTTGAGCGGCTGGAACAGCGCCAGCTCGCAGCCGCGCTGGGGCGTGGCGGAGCCTGCGGGCGTCCCCTTGATGCAGTCGAGCGTGTGGCAGGAGTCGCAGGCGGCCACGTCGCGGACCTTGACCTCCAGCGGCGAGGCGGTGGACGCCACGAAGTTGAACTGGCCGATGGGGCACACGTACTTGCAGAAGGAGGCGTGCTGGAACAGTCCGTCCACCACCAGGACCAGGGCGAAGTAGAGGACCACCACCATGGCGGTCCACCTCGGGTTGCCCCAGAGGTCGAACAGCTCGTAGCAGAAGAGGAACCCGACCAGCAGTGCCACCCCGGGCCACTTGTTCCGCAGCGCGCGCGGCCAGAGGAACGGGGGCCGCTTGAAGCGGCGGGCCAGGTCGCGCGCGAGGACGAAGGGGCAGGCGGTGCAGAAGAAGTTCCCCGCCAGGAGCAGCACCACCACCAGCGCGCCGCGGAAGTGGACCCAGGTCAGCACGGTGGCCAGGTTCTTGGGCGCCAGCTGAGGGCCGAACAGCCCGTGGAGCACCATCGCGAGCGCGACCAGGAACGTCGCGCAGCGGAGCGCCAGGCGGGTGCCCTTGCGGCGGAGCAGCGCGCCGATGACGGGCGCCCGGAGGAGGTCGAAGGATGGGGCTGCTGGTTGGCCCGCGGTCACGGCGCCGGCCTCACGCCCGGGACGGGGAAGGTCCGGCGCGCCCGGTGACCGTCGGGGAAGGAGGCGTCCACCTCAATAAGCCAGTCGCCAGCCATCGTGAGCGCCAGCGAGCCTTGGTAATGGCCAGGTGTCAGCTCCTGGCAGTCCGCGAAGCTTGGGCGCATCCCCGGGTGGCTCATGTTTCCCTCCAGGGAGAGCGTGCCGCCGCGGGCCGGGGCGCCGGCCTCGTCCTTCACCACCACCTCCACGCGAGCGGCGCCGACCGTGGGTGGAGCGGGCGTCACCTGGAGCGCCATGGCCAGTGAGCCCGGGCCCGCATCCGCTGGCCTCCGGCAGGCAAGGCCGAGCCCGACCAGCGCGAGCGCGGCCCATGTGGCGCGGTCAGGCAGCACGTGCCCGCGGAGCCGCGGGGTGGAGCGCGTGCACGGCGCAGCTGCACTGGTGCTGGGCCTGCTCCTCGGGGGACGGAAACAGGTGGTAGTACATCGCGATCACCATCGGGATGAACACCAGGGTGTTGTAGATCAGGTGCAGCTCGATACGCGGGATCCAGATCTGACCGATGCTCGTCGGGACCGTTCCACCGAA
>DATBSS010000465.1:0-4568 GCA_036559665.1 Myxococcaceae bacterium | reverse complement strand
GCCTTCTTGATCCGGTTCTCCAGCTCCCGGATGTTGCCCGGCCACGAGTACTTCTTCATCGCGATGGCGCCCGCCGGGGCGAAGCCCTTGGCCTTGGAGTTGAACTCCTTGGCGTTCTTCTGGAGGAAGAACTTGGCCAGCACCATCAGGTCCTCGCCGCGGTCGCGCAGCGGCGGGAGCTTCAGCGTCACCACGTTGAGCCGGTAGTAGAGGTCCTCGCGGAAGGCGGACCGCTTCACCTCCTCCTCCAGCACCTTGTTGGTGGCCGCCACCACCCGGATGTCCACCGGCTCCGGGCGGTTGTCGCCGACCTTGTAGACCACCCGCTCCTCCAGGGCGCGGAGGAGCTTCACTTGCAACTGGAGTGGCATCTCGCCGATCTCGTCCAGGAACAGGGTGCCGTTGATCGCCGCCTGGAACTTGCCCTGCTTGGTGGCCACCGCGCCGGTGAAGGCGCCCCTGACGTGGCCGAACAGCTCCGACTCCAGGAGGTTCTCCGGGATGGCGCCGCAGTTGATGGTGATGAAGGGCCCCTTGGCGCGCGGCGAGCGGCGGTGGAGCTCCCGCGCGATCAGCTCCTTGCCGGTGCCGGTCTCGCCGGTGATCAGCACCGAGATGTCGGTGGGGGCGATCTTGTCGATCTTCTTGTAGACCTCCTTCATCCCCGGGCAGGCGCCGACGATCTCCCCGTAGCGCTGGTCCTCCAGCCGCTTGCGCAGCTCGGTGTTGTCCAGCTTGAGCTCGTTCACCAGCATCGCGTTGTGGAGCAGCAGCGAGGCCTGGGCGGAGAGCACGGTGAGCAGGTCCAGGCTGCGCGGTTCGAAGCGGTTCACCAGCCGCCCGTTCCCGACGTAGATCAGCCCGAACAGCTCCCCCTTCTGCATCAGCGGCACGCACATCACCGAGCGCAGCTCGAGGTTCATCACCGACTCGGAGGCCTTGAACTCCGGGTCGTCCAGCGCGCTGGAGATGATCAGCGGCTGCCGGGTGCGCACCACCTTGGCGATGATGGTGTCCGACACGCGCTCCACCGCGTCCTCGATGTTCTCGCGGGAGACGTTCCGCGCCACCTTCACCCGGAGGTCGTTGCCCTCCATGAGGATGAGGAAGCCCTTGTCCGCGTGGGTCAGCTCCACCACCTCGTCCATCAGGGCTTCCAGCAGCTTCTCCAGGTCGTAGCTCTGGAGCAGCTTCTCCGAGAAGTCCTTGAGCGCCTTCATGGGCGACAGGTCGGACCGGGGCTCGGGCGTGTCCCCCCCGCCGGTGACGGCGAGCGGCGCCCGCGTCTGGAACACCAGATCCGTCTCGCCCAGCCGGATCACGTCCCCGTCGGCCAGGTCGTGCGCGTCCCGGCGCTGGCCGTTGACGGTGAACGGGCCGCTGCCCAGGCTCCCCAGGCGCCAGCTCTGCCCGTGGCCCTGGATGCTCACCGCGCTCTGGCCCACCTTGGGATCCTCGAGCTGCACGTCGTGGTCCGGCCCGTGGCCCACGCTGGTGAGCTGCTTGATCAGGGAGACGGTCCTGGAGCGGCCATCCGGGTGCTTGACGGTGAGAATGGGCATGGTCAGAAGTCCACGCGCAGGGAGGCGCCGAGGCCGCCCGGGAGCGGCTGGATCCCCGCGGAGAACCGCAAAGCGAGCGCGGTGGGCGGGAGGGGGTGGGGGGCGGTGCGGCGGGTGGCGGGCGGGAGCGGGGTCTCGGCCGGCTGGGGCGGCTCCCCCGGCTCCAGAGACGTCCCGGGCGCCGCGGGTCCATCGACCGGGCGCTCCTCGATGGAGGTGGTCACCACCTGGTCCTCGTGGTTGAGGATGGCGTCCACCACCCCGAAGCCGTAGACCAGGTAGAAGCCGATGGCCGAGCCGTACTGGGCGATGCGCCACACCGTGGCCTCCGGCCGGCGGTCGACGGGGATGGCCCGGTAGTTCACGTCCAGGTACCCGGAGCCGTCGGGGTTGAGCACGTTGGGGATCCGGATGGTGTAGTCCCGGAAGAGCGAGCCGTAGGCGAAGTAGGCCACCACGGAAGTGGCCGCCAGCGCGCCCTCGGTGGCCGCCAGGAGCAGGCCCACGCTGCTGCGGCCCTGCTGGAACTGCCCGGCGCCGAAGGGGACGAAGTTCACCGTGAAGACGCGCTTCTCCACCGTGCGCACCGTCACCTTCCGGGTGAGGTCGTCCAGCTTCTTCTGCAGCTCCACCGCCTGCTGCTTGGCGCGCTCCCGGTCCTCCTCCTCGCGGCGCCGCCGGTCCGCCTGGATGCGCCGCTCCTCGCGGATGGTCTTGAGGTCCGAGGCGAGCTGCTTGCGGAGCTTCTCCAGATACTGGACGGCGGGGGGCGGGTAGAGGAACGGGTCCAGGGTGGAGTCCGGGTCGATCCGGAGCAGGGTGGAGAGGTGGCGCTCGGCGTCCGCTGTCTGGCCCTGGTTGAAGGCGGCCACGCCCGCCAGCCGGTGCAGCTCGGTGAGCTGCTCGTCCGAGAGGCCGCCACGGTCCAGGAGATTTCGCGTGCGCTGCAGGACCTCCTTGAACTTGCCGTACTCGAAGTCCAGCCGGATCTGGCCCAGCTCGGAGCCCGCGCCGCCGGGGGCTTCGGTCTGGGCCTGCGCGGGGGCGGCCAGCCCGGGGAGGAACACGATCGCCGCCGCGGCGGCCAGCGCGCGGAGCGTCCTCATGGGGTCAGCTTGGCGTCCACCTTCGTCCGCTCGCCGGCCTTGGCCATCACCCGGCCGCTCTTGGGCTGGAAGCCCGGCGAGCGCACCGTGTACTCGATCTCGCTCTGGAACGAGCCCTTGGGGATGGCCACCTCGAACGGCGCCGAGGCCGTCTCGCGCGCGGCGCGCTCCTGGCCTCCCACGCGCACCGTGGCCTCCGGCGGATCCACCTCGAACGCCAGCAGCGCCGGGAGCGGGCGGGCGGCGACCCGGAGCGGCTCGTCGGTGGGCGCGGCCGGGACGGTGATGGTCTCGGTGGAGGGCTCGCAGACCGCGCAGGTGATCTTCACCTGGTGCCGGCCCGGCGCGAGCTGGAGCCGGTGCTCGGCGAGCGCCTCCTCGCTCTTCGGCCCGTCGTCCACCTGGACGTAGGCCCACGGCCGGACCTGGACGCTGACCGAGACCTTCGCGGTGGCCGCAGCGGTGGGGCGGGCAGAGCCGGCGGCGGCGATCACCTGTGGCCGCGGCGGGGCGGGGGTCGGGGCCGGGGCAGCGGCTGCTGGTGCCGGCGCCTCGGCCGGCGGGGCGGCGCGGGCCTCCGGGAAGGGCGTGGGCAGGTCCGCCGCGGGCTCCGGGGGCGGCGGGGGCGGGCGCTGGATGTACCCGTACGCCACCAGGGCCAGCGCGGCGGCGGCGAGCCCCCCGAACAGCGCGCCCCGCTTCACCAGGGCGGCCTGCCGCTGGCGGCGGCGCGCCTGGTCCATCACCTCCAGCATCCCGCGGGCGCGGGTGTTCCCCGGGTCCAGCGCGAGGACGTGGTTGAGGCAGGCGAGGGCCTTGGCGGGGCGGCCATCCGCGAGGTACCGGTCCGCGCGCCCCATCACGCGCTCCACCAGCCCGGGCAGCAGCTCCTTGCGGTAGGCGGCGGGGCCGGCGAAGTAGCGGTGCAGCTCCTCGTGCGGGCGGGTCAGCCCCAGCGGCTCCAGGTACGCCGCCAGCGCGTCCCGCAGCTTGCCGGCGTTGGGGTAGCGGCCGGAGGGCGCGCGGGAGAGGCAGCGGGAGATGATCTCCGCCAGCTCGTCCGACACCGCGGGGTTGACCTGCCGCGGGTCGTCGTAGGTGCAGTCCAGGATGCGCTTGAGGGTGGCGGTGGTGTTGGGAGCGGTGAACGGGAGCTGCCCCACCGCCAGGAGATAAAGCATCGTCCCCAGCGAGAAGACGTCCGCCTCCGGGCCCGCCTCCAGCCCCTCGATGATCTCGGGCGCCATGTGCGCCGGTGAGCCCACCAGCGCCCCGGTCATCGTCATCTTGTCGTCGCGGTCGACGATCTTGGCGATGCCGAAGTCCATCAGCTTGAGGACGCCGTCCTCGCGGACCATCACGTTCTCGGGCTTGAGGTCCCGGTGGATGACCCCCGACTCGTGCGCGTGGGCGAGCGCGGCGGCCACGTCGTGGATGGCCATCGCCGCCACCTCCGGCGGCTCGAAGCGTTCGCCCTCCGAGAACTGCCGGAGGGTCTGGCCGCGGATGTACTCGGTGATGATGTACGCGTCCTCGGACTCCGCGGTGGAGAAGTCGAAGACCTCGAGGATGTTGGGGTGGTGGAGCTTGGCCACCGCCTTCGCCTCGCGCGCCAGGCGGCGCCGCGACTCGTCCTTGCCGGAGAGATGCGGGTGCAGCACCTTGACCGCCACTTCGCGGTCGAGCGCGGTGTCCAGGCCCTTGTACACGACGCTCATCCCGCCGGAGCCCAGCTCCTCCAGGATGCGGTACCGGCCGATCTGGCGCCCGACCAGGGTGGTCACGCGCCGCTGCCTCCCACGCCCAGGGGCTCGTCCCCGAAGGTGATCCCCAGGCTCTTGGCGAAGCGGACGCCGTCCCCGCGCCGGTCCACCCGCCGCTCCTTCTTCGACTCCGCCAG
>DATBSS010000464.1:0-3687 GCA_036559665.1 Myxococcaceae bacterium | reverse complement strand
GCCTCCGGCAAGTACCCGCTGGACTCGCTGCGGATGATGGACCGGATCATCCTCGCCGCCGAGTCCGCCGCCCGCGCCTCCACCTCGGGCCTGCGCTTCACCCCCTCCGGCGTCGAGACGCCCGCCCCGTTCCCGGAGGTGATCGCCGCCACCGCCTGCCAGGCCGCGCTGGACGCGGGCGCCTCGCTGATCGCCGCCTTCACGCTGTCCGGCACCACCGCGCGGCTGCTCTCCCACTTCCGGCCGAAGGTGCCGGTGGTGGCCTTCTCCCCCAACCAGGAGGTCCGCCGCCGCCTGGCGCTCCTGTGGGGCGTGGTGCCGCGCGTGCTGGAGCCCATCCAGGAGACCGAGGCCATGGTCCGGCGCGTGGAGGAGGAGCTCCTCTCCCGCGGGCTCGCCCAGCGCGGCGAGAAGGTGGTGATCGTCTTCGGCGCGCCGGTCGGGCAGCCGGGGAAGATCAACTCCCTCCGGCTCCACACCATCTCCGGGACGACCTGACCGCCCTCAGTAGAAACAGTTGGGGTTGATGCAGAACTCGCCGGACGCACACTCGCCGTTGTTCCGGCACTGGCACTGGTTGGCGCTGGGCTGGCAGCGCTGGCCCAGCGGGCAGGTGGGATCGCCGCTGCACCGGCATCGCCCGGTGGTGCCCCCGCTGGACGAGGCGCAGGTGAAGCCGGCGGTGCAGGCGGTGCCGCATCCTCCGCAGTTGGCGGCGTCGTTCGAGAGGTTCTTGCAGAAGGCGGAGCTGGGCGAACCCGTCCCGCAGCAGACGCTGGCCGCGGTGGCGCCGCACTGCTCGTGCAGGCACTTGCTGTCCGCGCAGTCGGCGTTCCCGTCGCAGTCGTTGTCGGTGCCGTCCGCGCAGTTCGTCTCCGGGCAGGCGCAGGGGATGGCGCGGCAGTTGGAGTCGTTGCAGTCGATGGCCCCGTCGCAGTCGTTGTCCACGCCGTCATTGCAGATGGACTCGGTCGCCTGACCCGGGCCGCCGGCGGGCGCGCAGGTGCAGCCCCCGCTCGCGCACACCCGGCTGGTCCCGCACGACTGCCCGGTGCAGTCCGCGTCATTGCAGTCGGTGGAGCCGTCGCCGTCGTCGTCCGCTCCGTTGTTGCAGAAGGTCTCCACCCGCCGGAGCTCGGAGCAGATGCAGCCGGAGCCGCAGGACCGGCCGGCGCAATCCTGGTCCTGGCAGTCCGTGCTCCCGTCCCCGTCGTTGTTCGCGCCGTCGTTGCAGACGGTCTCCGTTCTCCCGC
Organism: Myxococcaceae bacterium; assembly: GCA_036559665.1. Classification (GTDB taxonomy): domain Bacteria; phylum Myxococcota; class Myxococcia; order Myxococcales; family Myxococcaceae; genus DASRBA01. The sequence continues at coordinate 2,434 of DATBSS010000464.1, read as the reverse complement.
CGCCGGTGTTCAGGCACACGCAGCCGGCGCCGCAGGAGTGGCCGAGGCAGTCGCTGTCGAAGCAGTCGATGAGCCCATCCGAACCGGCGACTACGCCGCCGTCCCCATCCGGGCAGAGCTCGTCGTCCGTCCCGTTGGAACAGCTCTGCTCCACGCAGCCGATGAGGTCGTGGCACGGGCAATCCACGTCGGCGCAGTCGGTGGCGCCGTCGCCGTCGTCGTCCTGAAAATCGCCGCAGTTGAGCTCGTGGCGCGCGCCTCCCGGGCCGCACGTGCAGTCGCCGCCGCAGCTCACCTGGCCGGTGCAGTCCGGGTCGCTGCAATCGGCGCCCTGGTTGCCGTCGTTGTCCGCGCCGTTGTCGTTGCAGTTTGTCTCCACCCGGACGGTGCCGTTGCACACGCAGCTGGTCCCGCACGACCGGCCGGTGCAGTTGGGGTCGTTGCAGTCGGCGCCCTGGTTGCCGTCGTTGTCCAGGCCGTCGGCGCAGTTCGTCTCCACCCGGGTGCCGCCGAAGCAGACGCACCCCGCGCCGCACGAGCGCCCGTTGCAGTCCGCGTCGAGGCAATCCGTGGCGTTGTCCCGGTCGTTGTCGGTGCCGTCCGAACAGGTCACTTCGGAGGGGGAGGGGGTGACGCACCCGCAGCCGGTCCCGCACGTCTTCCCCTGGCAGTCCGGGTCCGCGCAGTCCGCCAGCCCGTCGCAGTCGTCGTCGAACGCGTTCGCGCAGAGCGCCTCCTTCACCCCGCCCGCGTCCGGGGGGCTCCCGCATGCGCAGGCGCCGCCCTGGCAGGTGCGCCCGCCGGCGCCGCAGCCCGCCCCGGCGCAGTCGGGGTCTGCGCAATCCACCAGCCCGTCGCAGTCCTCGTCCGCGTTGTTGGTGCAGCTCGTCTCGTTGGGTGCCCCGGTCCCTCCGTCGGTGCACCGGCACTGCCCGCCCGAGCAGGCCATCGCCCCCAGCGCGCAGGTCACCCCGTCGCAGTCCGGGTCCTGGCAGTCGATCAGTTCGTCGCAGTCCTCGTCGAGCCCGTTGGTGCAGCTCTCCGGCGCCGCCACGCACCCCGCGTCGGTCCCCCCGTCATCACCGCCGTCCAGCTCGCCACCGTCTCCCGCGTCGGGGCCGCCGCGCCGGCACACGCCATCCACACACTCGTAGCCGGCGACACAGTCCCCGGGCACCTCGCAGGCGAACTCCAGGTCCTCGATGCCATGGCAGGTGCAAGCGGCCACCGTGACCAGGACCGCCGAAGCGATGAGGAGGCCAGCCCGCATCTTGCCGGGAGTCTAGGCCGACCCGGCCCCACCCCAGAAGCCGGACGCGATCCTTTTAGAACCGCACCTGGACTTGCACTCGGAGGCCACCCGCGCCGGGGCTGGTGCCGGGCGTCTTCTCCGGCTCGACGAACCACAGGACCGTCCCCGTCGCGCCCAGCACGGCGGCGCCGGCGAAGAGGCTGTCGGCGATGATGGCGTTGGTGTTCGCCTGGTCCACCAGGTGCTGGGCCTGCACCTGCGATACCGCCGTGACGGGGCGCTGGAGCCTCCAGGCCTCGAGCTGGGGGTTGATCGCCGCCGCCTGGAGGCCGAAGAACGTGCCGATGGCGGCCGCCACCACGCCGCACCCGGCCAGGGTGATCGCCAGGGGCCGGTTCCCGCCGAGGTCCAGGCCCGGGCCCGAGACCATCGAGTCCGCGCCCACGGGGGCCTTGAGGACGATGGGCTTCTCCTTCGATCCAACCACCGCCAGCTGCCCGTCCGCCTCGCCCCACAGCTCCGCCCAGAAGGAGACCGCGGGCGCGCCGGCCGGGGCGGAGGCGCGGCCATCCACCAGCGGGACCACCGACTCCTTCCACGGCGCGTCCCCGATTCGCAGCCAGAAGTGCACCTTCCGCGCCTGCGTCAGCGGATCCGCCGCCACCTTCACCACCACCATCTCGACCAGGCCGGGCTTGGCGCGCGCGGGCGCCACCTCGAACCGCAGCGGCCCGCTGCCGGCGAGGGAGGCCTTGGCCTCGTTGAAGGGGGCGCGCTGCTCGGCGGAGTAGGTGGACTCGTTGAGCTTGTAGTCCGGGTCCAGCGCCAGCAGCTGGCGGAAGAAGTTGAGCGCGGAGCTCTTCTGGTCGAGCGAAGCGGCGATCACCCCCTGCAACTCGAAGATGCGGAGGACGGTCTTCCGGTCGTTCCGGGGCGTCTTCGAGGCCTGGAGCAGCGCCAGCGCCGCGCCCTCGTAATCCAGGTCGTCCAGCAGCTTCTCCGCCTTGAGGAGGCTGGGGTTCCCCGCGGGAACCGGCGCCACCGGCACCGGAGCCGGAGCGGCCGGGGGCGGCGCGCGTGGGGGCGGCGCGGCGGCCAGCCCCAGGGCGACCAGGGCGGCCCACATCACCGGGGCAGGGCCTTTCGGGGGATCTCCGCCTCCACGAACACCTTGAACAGCTC
>DATBSS010000463.1:0-4304 GCA_036559665.1 Myxococcaceae bacterium | reverse complement strand
TAGCTCATCTAGCGCAGTATCCAGATTCATGGCTGTAAGGCGACGGCCGGCATCTCGCGCGAGAGCGACGCAGGTGTTCTGAGTGCCTCGCAGACCGTGTACGCCGTCGTCTTCATGCGCGCCTAGGATAGCGGCAATCCTGACGAGCGTCTTCGAGACCGGCTACCTGCCCGATTTTAGGCAGACTTGTGGCTTGTGGTGTAATTCTGTATCTGGTCCTAGCATGCGAGGGGTGGGGGATTGGAGCCCTCACACGCCCAGCCGCTCCAGCAGCTTCTTCAGACTGGCCGGGTGGGGGACCACCAGGAGCTGGCCCTCGAAGGGCAGCGCCGCGGTGGCCGCGAACCGCGTCTCCAGCACCACCGCCACGCCAGCGCCGGGGTCGCTCCGGTGGAGCAGGTCCTCCACCACCGACGCCGCGTCGTCCTCGTCCACCGTGGGCACGGACGGAACCAGCGACAGCCCGGTCAGCTGGCCGATGGCGGACAGGCACGCCGAGGCCACGATGTTGGCCGCCTCGCTGAACGCGCTCCGCTCCGCCTCGCGCAGGCGCGGCTCGGTGGGCGCGTTGAGCAGCAGCTCGCAGAGGCGGTGCGCGTCCCCGCTCTCCATCACCACCATCACCCGCCCGGCGAGCTGCCCGTGGATCTCCAGCGTGGCGGCCACCACCTGCCGCTCGTGGCCGCCCACCAGCGAGGTGAGGTCGTCCACGTCCACCACGTGGGCCCGCGGCACCTCGATGCTCACCCGGCGGCCGCCCACCAGGCGCGAAAGCGCGCTGGCCGCATTGCCGCAGCCGATGTTGGCGACCTCGCGCAGCGCGTCGAGCTGGAGGGGTGACGGCGGCTGGGGAGGGGAAGGCATCACGCGGCGATCAGCCTCGGCACGTCGAGGATGAAGATCGGCCGCCCGCTCCCGAGGATGGTCACCCCGGAGAGGCCGGCCACCAGGTCCAGCGGCCTGGAGAGCGCCTTCAGCACCACTTCCTCCTGTCCCAGCAGGCGATCCACGGCAAGCGCGACCTTACCCGTATCCGACTCCATCACCAGATATGGTCTCACGCCCTTCCGCGGAGTGGGAGGCACGTGGAGGAGCTCCGCCAGGACGTGGACGGGGAGCAGCGAATTCCCGTGGGAGATCAGCGGTGTCTCCCGGCTGCGCGAGAGCGCCTCGTGGTCCGCCTCCAGCACCGCCAGCACCTTGCCGATGGGGAGGCCCACGATTTCCGCCCCCGACTGGACCAGCAGGAGATTGACCACCGCCACGGTGAGCGGCAGCCGCAGGGTGAAGCGGGTGCCCCGGCCGCGCTCGGATTCGATCTCCAGCGTCCCGCCCACGCTCTCCACCGCCCGCTTCACCGCGTCCATCCCCACCCCGCGGCCGGAGATCTCCGACACGTCGGCGGCGGTGGAGACGCCGGGGAGGCAGGAGAGCATGTACGCCTCCTTGTCGGTCATCCGCTGGGCGGCCTCGGCCGCCAGCAGCCCGCGGGCGATGGCTGAATCCTTCAGCTTCTGGGCGTCCATCCCGCGCCCGTCGTCCTCCAGCTCGATGACCACCCGGTCCCGCTGGCGGCGGACGGCGACCTGGATCCGCCCGGCGGCGGGCTTCTTGGCCTCCGCGCGCTGCTCGGCCGGCTCGATGCCGTGGTCGATGCAGTTGCGGAGCAGGTGGAGCAGCGGATCCGCCAGGTCGTCGATGATGGCGCGGTCCAGCTCGATCTCCGCCCCGGTGATGACCAGCTCCACGTCGCGGAAGCGGCGGCGGGCGATGTCGCGGGAGGCGCGCGGGAGCCGGTCGGTGATGACCGAGAGCGGCGTCATCCGCACGCTCATCACCTTGTCGTGCAGGTCCTTCACCAGCGCGTGCAACCGGTACACCGCCTCCTCCAGCGGCGGCCGCGCCGGCGCCGGGAGCACCTTGCCCACCTCGCGGATGCGGGCGGTGGCCAGCATCAGCTCGCCCACCGCGTCCAGGAAGTAGTCCAGAAGCTCCGTCTTCACGCGCACCGTGCGCCCGACCTCGGCTGGGTCGCGGGGGCGCTCGCCGACCACCGAACCCGTGGGGCCGGGGACGGGCGCGGCGCCGGACGGCGCGGGGGGCGCGGCCGGCTGGGGCGGCGGGGCCGGCTTGACCGAGACCAACTCCACCTCGGAGATGTTCTTCACCGCCTGCTGGATGCCGGCCTCGCCGGCCTGGGCCTCCAGCTCGAGGGAGATCATCCCCTCCGGGATGCGCCCCGCCTTCAGTTCCTCCAGCGCGGGCTTGAGGTCGTGGATGGTCCCCAGCCCGCTGAGCTTCTTGTGCACCAGGAAGGCGCGGACGCCCGGCACCTGGCAGGTGTGGGCGATCCGGACCCGCACCGCGAAGCGCGGCGGCAGGCCCAGGGGCGCGTCCGGGCGGGGCGCCGTCGCGGCCTCGGGCGGCGGCGGCCTGGGCGCGGGGAGGGCCGTGGCGTCGAGGACCGGCGTGGGGTCGGGCGCCTTGCCGGTGAGGGCGGCCACCTGGGCGTTGAGGATCTCCAGCAGCTTCCCGGAGTCGGGCGGGGGCAGGCCGGCGGCGGCGGCCTTCACCTGGGCGGAGAGCGCGTCGGCGGCGGCGAAGAGCGCGTCCACCACCTCCCGGCTGAGCAGGGCCAGGTCCCCGCGGACGCTGTCCACCAGGTCCTCCACCCGGTGGGCGAGGACGGCGATGGATTCGAACCCCATGGAGGAGGCCATCCCCTTCACCGAGTGGGCGTGCCGGAACATGGCGTCCACGCGGTCGCGGGTCTTCTCCTTCTCCAAGGCCAGAAGCTCGCGCCCCAGGGACTCCAGGTGCTCCGAGGCCTCGCTCACGAAGAGGCCCAGGTACTTCGACATGTCCATGGGGGCCATCGGCGGCGCGGCCTTGTGGGCCTCAGGCCTCGCCGAGCACCTTCTTGACGACGGCCAGCACGTCCTCGGCGCGGAAGGGCTTGACGATGAAGTCCGAGGCGCCAGCCTCGATGCCCTCCATCACCAGCGACTCCTGCCCGAGCGCGGAGCACATGATGATCACCGCGTTGGCGTCCTGCTTGATGATCTCGCGCGTGGCCTCGATGCCGCTCTTGAACGGCATCACGATGTCCATCGTGGTGAGGTCCGGCTTGAGCTCCTTGTACTTCTCCACGGCCTCAAGACCGTTCGCCGCCTCGCCAACCACCTCGAAGCCGCCGGACGCGAAGATGTCCTTGATCATGTTGCGCATGAAGATCGCGTCGTCGACGACCAGGACCCTCTTTGGCATTCGTTTCCCCTAGCTCCACCGGAGGACGGTGTCCTACCTTACTTTGAGCCGAACAGCCCTGCCACAGAAGCGTCGACGCCTTCGGGGTCCAGGACCGTGACCGCCAGGCCCTTCAGGCGGGCGACCCCCCGGACCGACCCCGCCGCCTTCCCGGGGGCCTGGGAGACCCGCTCGATGAACTCGATGCCCTCTACCTCGGTCACCATCAGCCCCAGGTCCCGCCGGCCGCGGTCCAGAAGGACGATCTTCTGGCTGGGCGTCCCCTCGGAGGCGATGCCCAGGAGCGCCCGCAGCTCCACCACGGTGACCACCCGGCCCCGCAGGTTGATGACGCCGCGGACGGCATCCGGGGCGCGGGGGACGCGGCTCCACTGCTCCGGAGGGACCACCACCTCGCGGATGGCCGCCAGGGGCAGCGCGTAGCGCTCCTTTTCCAGCAGGAAGATGACGTGGCGCACCTCACGCCCCCAGGCGGAACCGGCGCACCACGCTCTGCAGCTCCACCGAGAGGTTGATCAGCTCCTGGGCGGCGGAGGTCATGCGGGTCACCGCCGCCGTCTGTTCCCGGATGACCTCGGAGATGGACTCGGTGGAGGTGGCGTTGGCCTTGGCCACCCCGCTGATCTCCCGGATGGCGGACACCATCTCCTCGGAGCCCTTGAGCTGGTCGCGGGCGCTGTCGGAGATGAGGTGCACCTTCTCCGCGCCCACGCGGGCGGTGTCGGTGATGGCGCCCATGGACTTGACGATGCTGTTGAGGTCCTCGCGGCCCTCGGTCAGCTCCTCGATGCCCTCTCGCATGGCGGAGACGACCACGGTGGACTGGCCGGAGATGTCGCGCGCCAGCTTGGAGATCTGCTCGGCGGAGCGGCCGGAGCTCTCCGCCAGCTTGCGCACCTCGTCCGCCACCACCGCGAACCCGCGGCCGTACTCGCCGGCGCGGGCGGCCTCGATGGTGGCGTTGAGGGCCAGGAGGTTCGTCTGCTGGGCGACCTGGGTGATGACGTCGACGATCTTGGAGATCTCCTGCGTCTTCT
>DATBSS010000462.1:0-12143 GCA_036559665.1 Myxococcaceae bacterium | reverse complement strand
CGCCGCGCGCCTGCTCCGGGGACATGTACGCGAACTTGCCCTTGATGGCGCCCGGCTCGGTGGTGGAGATCAGGTTCGCCGCCTTGGCGATGCCGAAGTCCACCAGCTTCACCGACCCGTCCAGCCCGAGCAGGATGTTCTGCGGCGAGATGTCCCGGTGCACCACCCGGAGCGGGCGGCCGGACTCGTCGGTGCGGGCGTGCGCGTAGGCGAGCGCCGCGCAGCACTCGCTCATGATGCGCATCGAGACCGGGTGGGAGATCCACTGGCCGACCCGCCAGGCCTGGCGCATGAGCTGGCCCAGGTCTTCGCCGCGGACGTACTCCATGGCGATGTAGAAGGTCCCGTCCGCCTCGCCCAGGTCGAGGATGCGGGCGACGTTCGGGTGGTTGAGGCGCGCCGCCACCCGCGCCTCGTTGAGCAGCATCTGCACGAAGGACGGGTCGGTGGAGAGGTGGGGGAGGATCCACTTCATCACCAGCGGCTCCTTCGCACCGGAGCGGCGGCGGGCCAGCCACACCTCGCTCATCCCGCCGGTGGCGAGCTTCTTGATGAGCTGGTAGGCGCCGAAGGTCTTCGGGGGCAGAGCGGGCGGATTCTACCCGCTCCGTTTCGGAGCGCCGCGCGTTCGGTGCATTCCTGACTAGAGTAGCGCCAAGCAGGTTTGCCCAGGTGCCGAGGCCCCAGAAGCCCAAAAGGCCGGATGCGCGCCCCTACGTGCGCTTCCCGGCGATGCTCCGCGTCGACTACCCCGGTCCCGGCGGGCGTCCGGCGTTCGCGTACACCGCGCAGGTGAGCGCCGGCGAGCTGGTGCTCCGCGCCTCCAACCTCCCCGAGGGGGAGCCGGTCGAGCTGAGCGTCTCGCTGGGCACCCGCGAGCACGCGCTGACGCTGCGGGGGTTGGTGGTGGGGCCGGAGGGAGACGGCACGGTGCTGGTGGCGCTGGAGCCGGACCAGCCGGAGGCGCTGGGGCAGCTCCGGGCCTTCCTGGAGCGGCAGTACGTGAAGAAGCTGGAGGAGGCGGTGGCGCGCACGCCCCGCTCTTCGGAGAAGGCGCTGGAGCTGGCCGGGTACTACGCGGAGGTGGCGCGGCCGGCCGACGCGGCGGCAGTGCTCCGGAGGGCGTGGGAGGCGGGCGAGCCGAACCTCCCGGTGGCGGAGGCGTTGGGGGAGGCGCTCCGGCAGCAGCTGGAGGAGTCGCCCGGGCAGGCGGAGCTGGTGGAGGAGCTGCAGTGGCTGGTGGAGAAAGCCAAGCCGCTGGGCCGGAGCGAGCGGTTGCGGGCCGCGGCCACCCAGCTCACCGAGCTTCGGCAGCAGGCCCATCGGCGGAAGGTGGAGGAGGAGCAGCGCGCGGAGGAGCAGTCGCGGAAGGTGCAGGAGGAGAAGGTCGGGAAGCTCCGGGAGAAGCTGGCCGCGGAGGCGGAGGCCGCCGCGAAGGAGGCGTTCGCGCGCCGCGCCCAGGAGCTGGAGCGGGAGCTGCAGGCGCAGGTCGCCGAGTCCCAGAAGGCGGAGACCGAGGCGAAGAAGGCGCAGAAGCGCGCCCAGGCCGAGGCGGAGTCGATGCGGGCGGCGGCGGCCGAGGACCGCGCGCAGGTGGAGAAGCTCCAGCAGAAGATCGCCCAGCTTCAGGAGAAGACCGCCGAGGAGCGCAAGGAGCGCGACGCCGCACGGAAGGAGCTGGAGGCGCAGGTCCAGAAGGCGCAGGCGGGGGAGGCGGAGACCCGGCGCGCCGCGAAGAAGGCCGCGGCGGAGGCGGAGGAGGTGCACGCGACCGGGGCCGAGGAGCGCGCGCAGCTGGAGAAGCTCCAGCAGAAGGTCGCCCAGGTCCAGGAGAAGGCCGCCGAGGAGCGCAAGGAGCGCGACGCTGCGAGGAAGGAGCTGGAGGGGAAGGTCCACGCCGCGGAGGCGGCCGAGCTGGAGTCGAGGAAGGCGGCGCGGAAGGCACAAACGGAGCTGGAGTCGCTCCGTGCCGCGGGAGAGGCGGACCGCGCGCAGGGGGAGAAGCTCCAGCAGCGGCTGGAGGCGCAGCAGCAGAAGGCGGCCGCGGCCCAGCGCGAGTCGGAGGAGGCGCGCAAGGGGCTGGAGGCGAAGATCCGGGAGCTGCAGGCGGCCGAGGGTGAGGCGAGGCGAGCGGCGCGGCGCGCGGAGGCGGACCTGGCGTCGGCGCTGGAGGCTTCGGCCGGAGAGCAAGGGCAGGCAGAGAAGGCGCAGCAGAAGCTAGAGGCGAAGCTGCAGCGCGCCCAGGAGGAGCGGCGGGCGGCGCAGGAGGCGGCCGACGCAGCGCAGGCGGAGATGAAGGAGGTCCGCGCCCAGCTCGCGCAGGAGCGGCAGCGCGCCGCCGAGGTGCAGGCACAGCTCGAACAGCAGGCGGAGGAGGCGCGGGCGCTGCTGGAGGAGGCGCACGGGGCGGTGGCGGCGGCGCGCGAATCCTTCGCCGGAGAGCGCGCGGCGCTGGAGCGGCGGCAGCTGGAGCTCGCCGCCGAGGCCGAGGCGCGCGTGCAGCGGCTGGAAGCGGAGCACGCGGAGCGGATGCGGGCTGCCAAGGCCGAGGCGGACGTGGAGGCGCAGCGGCAGGTCGCGGCGAGGGCGGCGCTGGAGGCGGAGCACCTCGCCCAGCTCCGGGCCAACCGCGACGATGCGGGCGCGGTGCGGGCGGAGCTCGAGGCCCAGTACGAACGCGAGCGGCTCTCCGCCACGGAGGCGACCGAGACGGAGCGCGCGGCGCTGCGGGCGGCCCGTGACGCCGCCTCCTCGGAGCTGGTAGCGCTGCGGGCGGAGCTGGAGAAGCGGCTGGTCGCCTCGCGGGACGAGGCCAAGGCGGCGGCGGTGGAGCGCGAGGAGGCAAGGCAGGCCGCCCGGGCGGGCGCGGCGGCGGAGCTGGAGCGGCAACTCAAGGCGCGGGAGACCGAGCACGAGCAACGGCTCGCCGCCGCGCAGGCGGAGCTGGAGCGGCGGCTCCAGGTGGCAGAGGCCGCGCGCGCGGACCAGGTGCGCGCGGCACGGGACGAGGCGAACGCGGAGCTGGAGCGGCGACTCCAGGCGTCGGAGGCCGCGCGCGCGGACCAGGTGCGGGCGGCCCGGGACGAAGCGAACGCGGAGCTGGAGCGGCGGCTCCAGGCGATGGAGGTGGAGCACAGCCGGCGCCTGCGGGCCGTCCAGGCGGAGGCGGACGTGGCGCTGGAGCGGCGCCTCCAGGCCATTTCCACGGAACGCGCGACCAACGTGCAGGAGGTTGCCGCCGCCCGGGCTGCGCTGGAGGCGGAGCACCTCGCCAAGCTCCGGACCACCCGCGACGAGGCGGCCGCCGAACTGGAGCGGCAGCTCGAGGCCAAGGACGCCGAGCGCACCGCCCTGGAAGGGCGCCATGCCGCCCGGCTCACCGAGTCGCGCGCCGAGCTGGACCGCCAGCTCCAGGCCAAGGACGCCGAGCGCGCCGCGGTGGAAGAGCGTCACGTCGCCCGGCTGGCGGAGGCACGCGCCGAGCTGGACCGCCGGCTCCAGGCCAAGGACGCCGAGCGCACGGAGTTGGAGCAAGCGCACGCGGCCCGGCTGGCCGAGTTGGAGCGGCAGCTCCAGGCGAAGGACGCGGAGCGAGCGGCGCTGGAGCGCGAGCAAGCCGCCCGCCTCGCCGAGGTCCGGGCGGGCGCGCAGGAACGGCTCCAGGCCCGGGAGATCGAGACGGCCGAGGTCCGCACCGAGCTGGAACGCCAGGTCCAGGAGTGGGACGAGGAGCATGCATCCCAGCTGGCGGCCCTGAAGGAGGAGCACGCCCGGCAGATCCGCGCGGTCGAGGCGCAGGCGGAGCGGAGGCTCCAGTCAGTGGCCGCCGCCGGGCGCGCCGCCGACTCCTTTTCGCGGGCGGCGCTCGAGGAGGAGCACGCCAAGCGGCTGCAGGCGGTGAAGGCGGAAGCGGAGGCGGAGCTGGAGCGGCGGCTCCAGGCCATCTCCGCGGAGCGGGCGGCGGCGGACCAGGTCCGCGCGTCGCTGGAGGAGGAGCACGCCAGGCAATTGCAGGCGGCCCGCGTGGAGGCGAAGGCCGAGGTGGAGCGGCAGCGTGCGGCGCTGGAGGAGGAGCGGTCCGCGGTGGCGGGGCTTCGCGAGCGCGCCGAGGCCGATCGGCGCGCCCTGGCGGAGCTGGAGCCGCGGCTGCGGGCGCGGGAGGAGGAGCTCCAGGCGCTGGGCGAGCGGGCACGGCAGGAGCGGGAGCAGGCCGCGCAGCAGCTCCAGGCGCTGGAGCAGGAAGCGGAGGCGCAGGTCCGGGCGTCCTCGCGCGAGCTGGCGGAGACCCGGAGGGCGCTGGATCGCGTGCGGCTGGAGGTGGAGCAGCTCCTGGAGGCCGCGGGCGAGGAGCGCGCAGGCCAGGCACAACGGGAGGCCGAGGCATCGCAGCAGATCGACGCGTTCCGGGCCCGGCTGGTGGAGGTAGAGGGAGCGGAGCGGTCGGCGATCGAGAAGGCCTGGCGGCTCCAGACGGAGCTCGAGACGTTGAGGGCGAGCGAGGAGGACCTGCGCACCCAGTCCGAGCGGGACCTGCGGAGGGCGGAGGGGCTGGCGGAGGTGGTGGTGGAGCTGGAGGCGGCTCGCGAGATGGCCTCGGCGCAGATGCTCCAGCTCCAGGCATCGGTGGAAGTGGCCGAGCACACCGCCGCGGTGGCAAGGCTGGACTCTGAGGCGGGCCGGCGGGCGTTGATGGCGCTGCAGGGGGTGCTGGACGAGGAGCGCCAGGCGACGGAGCGGCAACGGGCCCAGGCGGCGAACGCCACCGCGCAGATGGAGCGGGTGCGGCAGGAGTACGAGGTCCGGTTGCTGGAGGCGAACGCGGCGGAGGCGGAGGCGCGCGAGGCGTCGCGGCGCGCGCGGGAGGAGTTGCTGGAGCTGCGGAACGAGCTGGAGGACCAGCGGGCCGCGCTGGAGGTGCAGCAGCACGCCCTGGAGCGGCAGAAGCGGATGATGCTGGAGGAACGGCGGGCCTTCGAGGCGATTCGCGAGGAGACGGAGCGCCGGTTCCGCGCGGCGGTGACCGGGACGTCGAGCGAGCTGGAGACGCTCCTCGCGGCGGAGGCGGAGCGGCTGCAGACCCCCGAGCCTCCCCCGCCCTCCCCGGAACCTGCCCTGCCACCGCTCACCCCTCGACCGAGCCCGCCCAACCTCTGGGCGGACCAGGGGCCGGAAGAGGACATGGCCGCCGCATTCAACAAGATCGAACCGGAGTGATCAGGCAGAGTCCGCCGCATCGGACGGTTCGGGAACAAGATGCGCCGGGCGGGCGCGGTGGCGGCGGCGGTGGTCGCCGTGGTGGTGCTCGGGGTGCGCGCGGTCGAGGTGAGCGGTGCCACGCGTGAATGGGTCCACCGGCGGCTGGCGGCGGAGCTGACGTCGCGGTTCCCGGGCGCCACGGTCGGTGACCGGGTCGAGATCGGGTGGCTGGGCGATGTCACGGCCGGCCCGGTGGAGGTCCCGAACCTGCTCACCGCCGATGAGGTCCGCGTGCGGCCCCGGTATCGCGCGCTGCTCGCAGGCCGGGCCGAACCGGACCTCATCTGGATCCACGAGCTCCATCTGCGGGTCGACGCCCTTCGCCAGAGCGGGCCGGCCGGAAGTCCATCGAGCCCGGAGGGGCCGAGGCGGTCCACCTCCTCGGTCACCGTGCAGGTGGATCGAGTCTTCTTGTCCCGAGGCGAAGCCCTCCTGTTCGCCCCGGTCGCTGTCCGCGCCACCATACGGCGCGCCGAAACAGGGGCGATCGCAGCCTGGGCCTGGGCGACGTTCGCGGACGGCGGCACGGCGCGCGCGTGGTTGGAGTACGAGAAGGATCGGCGCGCGGCGCTCTCGCTGGAGCTGCGGCGGGTGGGTACGGGCGCGCTCTCGGAGGACGTGCTGTGGCGGATCCCGGTGGGGACGCTCCAGGGCGGCGCGTCGCTGGACGCGCGGGTGGTCTCCGGGGATGGGCTGGCGACCTTCACTGCGGAATGGTCGCTGCGTGCGGAGGATGTCGTCGTCGCTGGACGGAAACTGGCGGTGCGTCCGGTGGGACCGATGACCGCGGGATTCCAGGGGAAGGCGCACCTGGACGTCCGGGAGAAACACCTGGAAGTGGGGCCGGCGGAGCTCTGGCTGGGCGCAGCGCGCGTCTCGCTCGCGGCGGATCTGCGAGCGGGTGACGTGCCGTCGAAGGTGGAGCTCCGCGCCGGTCAGGTGTCGTACCGAGACCTCGTGGAGGCCCTCCCGGAGGAGCTTCGCCCAGTGGCGGAAGCACCCCATTGCGGCGGGCCACTGTCGGGCTTCGTCTCCGTGCAAGGGCCACTGACACGCCCGACGGAGTGGGAAGTGAATGGAAAGCTGGACGTGTCGCAGGTCCGGCTGGCGCACAAGGCGCCGCGGCCATTCCTCCTGGACGCCTTCGAATACAAGACGGTGGGGCGCACGACGTGGATCGGCCCGGAGAGCCCGACCTTCGTGCCCATCCGCGATCTGCCGATACACGTCACCCGCGCCATCACGATCAGCGAGGACGCGAGCTTCTACGCGCACCGGGGCTTCGACCTGGACGAGATCCGGGCCAGCATCACGCGCGCGCTCCGGAAGGGGACCCGGGTCCGCGGCGCCTCCACCATCACCCAGCAGCTCACCAAGAACCTCTTCCTCAGCGGGGAACGGACCTACGCGCGGAAGGCGCGGGAGGCGCTGATCACGATCGCGCTGGAAGCCACCGTGCCCAAGGAGCGGCTGCTGGAGGTATACCTGAACCTGATCGAGTGGGGCCCCGACGTGTACGGCATCGGTGAGGCGGCGCAGCACTACTTCGGCGTCGACGCGCGCCAACTCACCGCGAAGCAGGCCGCGTTCCTGGGGACGATCATCCCCAACCCCGTGAAGTACCACTTCCTCTTCGAGCGCGGCGAGATCACGCCGATCTGGGAGCAGCACGTGGCGGACGTGCTGATCGCCATGCACGAGAACGAGTACCTGGACGACACCGCGTACCAGGCGGCGATGGCGGAGCCCCTCACCTTCCGCCGCGACGAGCTCGCCGGCGGCGGCGGTTAGTACACCCGCCAGGCCAGCTCCACCGAGAGGTAGTTGGCGGCGCCCAGCTCGCCGAGCATGAAGTGGTACTGCGCGGCGGCGCGGAACCAGCCCAGGTCCACTCCGATCTGCGGCATCCCCCCGGGCCCGGTCCCGCTGAACGAATTCGTACCGCCGGCGCCGCCCGCCACCATCACGGCGGCGTACCAGCCCACCCCCAGGCCGATGAAGGGCCGGATCTCCCCGGGGAACAGCAGCAGTTCGGCCTTCAGCATCGCCGCGCCGACGATCCGCAGCGCCAGCTGCGCCTGGCTCACGCTCTGCGCGTCCACGCCGAGCAGCGCCGCCCCGTCGATCCGGGCCCCCAGGACGATGAAGTCCCAGATGACCGCCTTCGGCTCGAACACGCCCCCCAGCCCGTACATGTTGATCTGACCGGGCGCGAAGCCACCCGTCACCCCCGAGTACGCGCGCACGTGGCCCAGCGGCGACTCGTACCCGCCCCATCCCCCTCCCCCGACCCGGTCCTGCGCGCCGGCCAACGCCGGGCACAGCACGACCGCCGCCACAGCGATCCACGACAGCCAGCGAAGAGGGGCGCGCACAGACCCAGCTTATTCAAGGTGCGCGAGCGCCGCGCCTATTGCCCCTTCACCGGGTGCTGGGCCAACCATCCGAACGCGAACCGCGCGACATCGTCGGTGGCTTCCGGCCCCGTCCCGGTCATGACCGGCACCCCGTCCTTGTTCACCAACTCCGTGAAGCTCGGGTTGGCGAAGGCCTTGGCCACGCCGACCGCGTCCACGGTGGCGCCGATCTGCCGGAGCCCCTGGTGGGCGTCGTAGGTGGGGTTGAACTCCGGCAGCACGTACCCGGCGGCGGTGGAGATGGCGTCCAGCTGCGGCGAGAACCCGGTGGCCCGCGACCCCTCCAGCAGCTTCCCCAGCGACGGCGTGGCGTGGCACACCGCGGTCACCACCTTGCCCGCGTCGTGCATGGCCAGCCCGGCCCGTTCGACGTCCTTGTTCCCCACCAGGTCCTGGTTCGACCCGTGCCCGCCCGCGACGTGCAGCGCGGCGAACTGCTTCGGATCGAAGTCCGCGATCGGCCGCGGCGACTGGAACGCCTCGAGAATCGCCTGTCCCTGCGGCGACCCGGGCCCGTTCTCCTTCGCCGTCCCGAACCCGAACTTGTACCCGAGCGTGTTCTGCAACAGCGAGTTCGCATCCGGCGACGGCGGCAGCCCGTCCACCGTGTAGATCACCGGCGTGTACCCGTGGTCCAGCGCCTCCTTCACGTACCCCTCCACCTCCCGCCAGTGGTACCCGCCCACCGGGTGGTCGGCGCTCCCGTCCAGCTGCTTCCCCCAGTTCCCGGAGCTCACCACGATCGCCACGGTCTTCGACGGATCCGTCGGCGGGTGCGGGTCCTTGGCGGCCGCCGCGAACACCGGCTTCAGCGTCTCCGTCAGGTCCTTCCCCGTCTGCTGCTTGAACTGGTCCGCCAGCAGCTGCCGCTCCTCGCCGCCGGCCCTCGACAGCAACCCGTAGATCTCCTTCCGCCCCTCCGGCGTGGACTCCACCTTGCCCGTGGTGAGCTGCGCGATGCGCTGCGCGTGCTCCGCCACCTCCGGCCCGTGCAGCATCGAGAACGCCGCCTTCAGGTCCTCCCCCTTCAGGCCGGACAGCTTCGGCGACAGGTTGTGGCCCTCGAACACCGCGCTGGGGTCGATCGCGAAGCCCCGCATGTCGTACTCGAGGTCGCGCCCGTAGTGGTCCGCGTACGCCTTCATCAGCCCCGCGTTCGACCCCGCCGTCCCTCCTTGCAGCAGCGACTTCGCGTGCGACCCGTCCCCCTCCGCGAACGCCGTGTGCAGGCCGATGGCGTCGCCCAGCAGCGCCTGACCGTTCGCGTACGCGGTGGCGCGCTCGCGCTCCGGGCGGCTGAGAAACAGCTCCCCGTTCATCCGGGACACGGGGTCCTGGCCGAACTGCTGCTGGTACGCCTCCCGGAACCGGCCGGCGTCCTCCGGTGGCAGCTTGCGCAGTGCGCCAAGGAGCGCGTCCGAGTTCACGCCCAACCCCCGCATCGACCGATCCACCTCCGACGCGAGCGACTGGAGCTGGTCCTGGCTCAGGCCAGCCGGAAGCCGTCCAGGGGCGGTCCGCGCGGGGCCCGCCTCCGGAGCGTTCGGCGTCGAGGGCTTGGGCTCCTCCCTTCCCGTCACCGAGGTGAAGGACCGGGCCGCCTCGGGGTTGAATCGCGCCGTCGGGGTGGCCCCAGTTGAAGCCGGGGCGGCAGGCGCAGCCGCCGGGGTCGACGGGGCGGCCGTGGGCGCTGGCCCGGAGGCCGGAACCTGGACGGGGGCAGACTCGATACGGGGCATCGGGGGCCTCACTGGCAGGCTGGGGGGACGCACTCTAACGGCCTTCCCGCTCGGACCCCATACGAGCGGGTAGTCGCATTTCGGCTCCCTGTCAGGGTATTTCTCAAATAGCAACAAAGTAGGACATGGTCCGATAACTCCTACACTGGGGCAGAAAAGAAACTCGGCACCCGCGGGCGGTTACTTCAGGTGTTCACCTGGGGGAACGCCTTCGAGGACCGCCCGCGGGCGTGCCTTTCTTTTCCATCCGGCTGAGCCGGCCCCCTCTCCACCACCAGCACCGCGACTTGAGCGCCCCGAGGAACGCCTCGGCAACAGGGCAGCCCTGTCGCGGTTCCCGACGTCGACCGGGGCGCCAGATCGGGTGATCTCCGCGGGTTACCCCGCGCACCCGGCCTGGCACCCGAAGTGCTTTGAAACCAACGCAAGAAGGCGACGCGGCGAGCAGCACGGCCGCCCGACAACCTGTGTGTGGGGTCCCATTGGGGGACCCTCAACGCCCACCATCCTTGCCGGCCCAAGGGTGGTGGGCGGTCCATTTTGCGGGCTCCGGGATCGCGCGCGCGACCCGTCCGCTACTGGTTCTGCTGGCGCTGCTGCTCCGGCTGCTGGGGCTGCTCCGGCGTCGAGGGCTGCCCCTGCTGGGGCTGGCCGGACGGCGGCTGCTGCTGCGGCTCCTGCGGTGGCTCGCCGAGGGACGAACCGCCGGTGCCCTGGTCGCCCTGCTCGCCGGGGGTCGTCCCGGCAGACGTGCCGGTCGACTCGGAAGGCTGGCCGAGGGACTTCTCCTCGGCGGCCTTCTTCTCTTCAGCGGCCTTCTTCTTCCCGGTCTCGCCGGTCTCGGCCTTCCCACTCCCTCCATAGCCGCCTTCCTCGCCGCTCTTCTTGCAACCGGCGAGCGCCATCAGGCCGGCGAAGGCGATGGCGGCGATGCGCAATGATCTCACGCCCATGTTCGTGCTCCTTCCAAGTCTGTTCGAAAGGAACCTGCGCACGGGCCGTGAGTCGAAGACACTGACCCGCGAGACGGGACGAGCCGCCGGACGCCGCTCGACCGGGCGAGTTGGCCCTGGATCTAGTAGCGAGGAGAGGTGGCGACGAACTGGCGCACGGGCGCCACCACGGCCTTGGGCAGCGAGTCCAGGATCAGCCAGATCGCGCCGGCGGTGACCAGCGTCCCCGCGCCGAGCGCGATCACCCCGCTGTTGCACATCCCGCCGTCCATCGACGACCCCAAGGAGCGCGAGCACCCCACGCTCGCGAGCGTGATGCCGGTCATGATCGCCGTCCCGCCGAGCGAGGCGAAGGTGGCGCCGGCCGCCAACTGGCCCTTGCTGGTGGGACGAGCCTGGAGCTGCACCGCGCCCTCGCGCGCGGCCGGGAAGAGGTTGGGCACCGACAGCTCGTCCGGGGCCTGGAAGAAGCCGTGGTCGCGCGTGCGGAGGAAGACGGGGTGCGTGGGGTCCAGGAACCGCCTGCACGGCGTGGTGCAGATCACCTCGTCGTCCACGTACACGTCCCAGCGGGCGTTGGCGTGGGCGGAGAGCAGCTCCACCTGGATTCCGCTCCCCTGGCCCATGGCCATCGGAGGGGGCTGGGCATACGGCATTCCGGGCGCCCCAGGCGGCGGAGGCGGCTGGGCCGCATACGCCGGAGGCATTGGCACCGGGGCCGGCATCGGCGCACGCGTGGGCGGCTGCGGCACGGGCGCGGGCGTGTAGACCGGCGCCGCGGCCACCGGCGCGGCGGCCCGCCTCGGGATCGCCCACAGGAACGCCTGGATGGGTGAGCGGCAGCTCTGGGGCGGGGCCTGCTCGCTGCCCTGACTACAGGACTCGGGCTGCCCGGCGGAGCGGACGACGCTGGTGCCGTGCTGGACCTTCCCGCCGCCTCCGATGACCCAGGTGTTGACGCCGCCGCCCACCGAGCCCCCACCCGAGGTGGACATCACGAACGCGCCGACGGACAGCGCTCCGATGACGTGCGTGGCCCGGGCGCACTCGCCGTCCAAGGGGATGTCCTCGGGGCGGAGGCCGTCCAGCCGGAGCTGGCCGGAGACGCTGGTCTGCACGTTGAGCTTGCCCCAGCGCGCCAGGTCCGCCTCCAGGCCCACCGCGCCGATGGGGAGCTTGGCGTAGAGCGAATCCTCGTCGTTGATCTCGAACGAGTCCGACGTGGGGCTGACCGCGTACCAGTAGTACCGCCCGCCGAGCCGGCAGTTGTAGAGCACCTGCATGTTGCAGCCGGAGTAGGCGACCGCCACCGCGCCGCCGCGGGAGAGGATCTCGAGGTTCGCCTTCTCCGTGGCGGCGAGCTCCGTGAGGAGCGGGGCGGCCTGGGACAGCGCCTGGCGGCACTTGTTGGGGTTGTCCTGCTCCCTCATGGACCTGGGGAGGCTCTCCTCCGGGATCGGCGGTGGGCCAACCACCCGGTGGATCCGGCACCCTCCGAGCGCGAGGACGGCGATCACACCAAGCAGCAGGGAACGGACGGCCGGCAAGAGCGGGGAGGGGCGCATACGGGCCGGATGATACCGCCAGGCCGGCGCCACATTCGACCCGGGTGCATCGAAGTGCCCGATTCCCGGCGCGGCCTCGGGCGCCAGGCCAGGAGCTCACGCCTCGGGCTGGTCCCAGGGCCACTTCGTCGGGCGGGCCATCTTCCCGGCGATGACGTCCTCGATGACCTGGGCCACCCCGCGCGCGCCGAGGACGTCATCGCCGGGAAGATG
>DATBSS010000461.1:0-4802 GCA_036559665.1 Myxococcaceae bacterium | reverse complement strand
CCTGCCACTGCCCGGCAACCCACCGGCCTCGAGCCCCGTGGTCACCCTCGCGGACCAGCGGCCGACCGGCGAGAGCCGGGGGATCACCGTCAACTCCTTCCTCCTGGCCCTGAACGTCCCGGACAAGGAAATCGCGGGCGGGCGCAACGTCGGCGTCGTCATTGGCGAGCTCAATGCCTGGCATTCCGCCAACCAGGGGACCTTCTTCGGGCGGCACTGGGTCGGACGGGGTACCCCGCCGTCGGGCTGGATGACTCCCGTCGTCGACGCGACCGACCCCAATCAGACCGCTTGGCTCAACACCAGCTGGTCGTTCGACCCCCGGGCCCCGTTCGGTACGCCGCTGGTCCCCGGCCAGTATGTCCGGCTCACCGGCCCTCTCTGGCAAGACGTGCCGCACGACGAGGGCGGCCCGAACGCCACCTCCTCGCCCTGGTCGTTCTTCAACGGCCGCCTCGGAGCCTGGCTCGAGATCCACCCGGTGGACTGGATCGAGTCCGTTGTCGCCCCGCCGGTGAAGAAGACGCCGTTCGTGGTTCAGGCGATCACCACCTCTCCGGCCCCTACCGCCCGGGTCACCCATACGATGGCCCCCGATGAGCCGGCTCCGGACGCCGGGTGGACCCTCCGCTGCCGCGAGCTCATCGACGGTCGCTTCACCGATACCTCGTCGGTGACCCTGCGGGAGGTCAACCTCAGGGCCAACGCCCTTGAGGTCACGGTCGAGGTGGAGCGCCGGGTGGAAATCGGGCCGCCGCCCCCGCCGGGGCAGCCTCGCCTCGACCGGATCATCCCGGGGCGTTTCAAGGCGGTCTACGTGGTCTGGTGGGAACGAGGACCGGCGGCCACCGGCTGTAGCGTGGACTGAGCGGCCGAGCGGGCGTCGTGCTCGTGGCCTTGGCCGGATTCATGGCTCGCGTCACTTTGCACGCTCCCCACATGGGCGACGGTATGGCGGGAACGGCCGGACGATCGACCCGGATACCCACCGTCGGGGGTTGACGCACCGCTTTAGCGAAGCTCCGGGAGCACCGACTCCGCCAGCGGTTTGCCGGCGGCGTCCTTGGGCGAGAGCAGTGGAGTGCCCTCCACCGGCCAGGTGATTCCGAGCTGAGGGTCGTTCCAGAGGATGGTGTGCTCGTGCTCCGGCGCGTAGTACTCGGTGCACTTGTAGGAGACGTCCGCCGACTCCGAGGTGACGCAGAAGCCGTGTGCGAACCCGGCCGGCACCCAGAGCTGGCGCCGGTTCTCCTCCGTGAGCTCCACGCCGACCCACTTGCCGAAGGTGGAGGAGCCGCGCCGGATGTCCACCGCCACGTCGAAGATGCGCCCGGCGAGGACCGACATCAGCTTCCCTTGCCCGCGCGGGTGCTGGTAGTGCAGCCCTCGCACGGTGCCGCGCACGGACCGGGAGACGTTGTCCTGGACGAACGGGCCCGGGATCCCCGCCTCCGCGTACCGCCGCTGCTGGTACGACTCGAAGAAGAAGCCGCGCCCGTCGCCGAACACCCGGGGCTCGACGATCAGCACGCCCGGCAACCCGGTCGGAAGGACGTTCATCCGATCAGGTCCAGCAGGTAGCGCCCGTACTCGTTCTTGCGCATCGGCTCCGCCAGGCGAGCCACCTGCGCCGCGTCGATGTAGCCCATCCGGAAGGCAATCTCCTCCAGGCATGCCACCTTGAGGCCCTGCCGTTCCTCGATGATCTGGATGAAGTTGGACGCCTGCATCAGCGACTCGTGCGTGCCGGTGTCCAGCCAGGCGTAGCCGCGACCCATCACCTCCACGCGCAGTTGACCGCGCTTCAGGTATTCGCGGTTCACGTCGGTGATCTCCAACTCGCCGCGCGCGGACGGCTTCAGCGCCGCGGCGATCTCCACCACCTGGCGGTCGTAGAAGTAGAGACCAGTGACCGCGTAGTGGGAGCGCGGCTGCGCCGGCTTCTCCTCGATGCCCACCGCCCGGCCCTGCGCGTCCAGCTCCACCACGCCGTAGCGCTCCGGATCCTTCACGTAGTACCCGAAGATGGTGGCGCCCGACTTCTGCGCGGCGGCGCCCTGCACCAGCTCGCTCAGGCCGGCGCCGTAGAAGATGTTGTCCCCCAGCACCAGCGAGACGCTGGAGTCGCCCACGAACGACCGCCCGATGAGGAACGCCTGCGCCAGGCCCTCCGGCCGCGGCTGCACCGCGTACTGGAAGCGGACGCCCCACTGCTCGCCGCTACCCAGCAGGTCCTCGAACCGCGGCAGGTCCGACGGCGTGGAGATGATCAGGATCTCCCGGATCCCCGCCAGCATCAGCGCGGAGAGCGGGTAGTAGACCATCGGCTTGTCCCAGACCGGCAGCAGCTGCTTGCTCACCACGCGCGTGAGCGGGTACAGGCGCGTGCCCGAGCCGCCGGCGAGGATAATCCCCTTCATGTGCGGCCCCCTCCCGCGCGCGCGGCCTTCCAGACGCCGTGAAACGCGTGCAGCGATTCGAAGAGCGGCAGCGGCTTGGCGTCAAGCATCGCCGCCGCCTTGGCCGCCTTGAGCCCGCTCCGCTTCGGCCGCGGGCTGGCCAGCCCCGCCTCCGCCACGGTCGAGGGGTGGATGAGCGCCGGGTCCAGCCCGAACACGGCGCACAGCGCGCGCCCGAACTCCACCCGGCTCATCACCTGCGCGCCGCAGGTGTTCCAGGTCCCCGTCAGCCGCTTCACCGCCAGCTCCGACACCATCGCCGCCACGCTGTCGGCCAGTGAGGGCGAGACGAACTGGTCCTGGAACAGCTTCACCGCCTCACCCCGCTCCACCTTGCCCAGCACCCAGGCGCCGAAGTTGAGGCGCCCCGCCGGTGGCCAGCCGTACACCACCGCGGTGCGCGCCACCGCCCACGACGGCGCCAGGGCCCGGACCGCCAGCTCGCCCGCGAGCTTGGTGGTGGCGTACGTGCCGCGCGGGTTGGGGACGTCCTCCTCCGAGTACGGGCCGGCCTCCCCGTCGAAGACGTAGTCGGTGGAGATCGCCACCAGGTGCGCCCCGGTCCGCTTCGCCTCCCTCGCCAGCAGCTCGCAGGCGGTGACGTTGCTCGCCCAGGCGTCCAGCGGCGCCCGCTCGCACGCGTCCACCTCGGTCATCGAGGCGGCGTGGACGATCGCCTCGGGCCGGGCCGCCTCCACCGCGCGCGCCACGTCCTCCGCCCGCGCCAGGTCCGCGCTCACGTAGTCGAAGGCGCCCTCCGCGCGCCGCGGTCCCCGGCCGGCGCCCACGACCGCGTGGCCGCCTCGCGCCAGCACCGCGCAGGCTCGACTGCCGACCAGCCCATTGGCTCCGGTGACGAGAACGCGCATGGAGTGGTCAACGGGCCAGCCGCGCCCGGTACTGCTTCTCGTAGTACTCGCGATAGGCGCCGCTCATCACCCGCTCCCACCACGGCCGCCGCTCGGCATACCAGCGCACCGTCTCCTCCAGGCCCTGCTCGAAGGTGCGGGCAGGCCGCCAGCCCAGCTCGCGGCGGATCCTCGCGGAGTCGATGGCGTAGCGCCGGTCGTGACCCGGCCGGTCCTCGACGAACTTGATCAGCGAGGTGGGTTTGCCCAGCAGCCCCAGGATGGCGCGGACGATCTCGAGGTTCTGGAGCTCGGCGCCGCCGCCGATGTTGTAGACCTCGCCCGCCTTCCCCTGCTCCAGCACCAGCAGCAGCGCCTGGCAGTGGTCCTCCACCTGCAGCCAGTCGCGCACGTTCTTCCCGTCGCCGTAGACCGGCAGCGGCAGGTCGCGGAGGGCGTTCACCACCATCAGCGGGATGAGCTTCTCCGGGAACTGGTAGGGCCCGTAGTTGTTCGAGCAGCGCGTCACCACCACGTCCATCCCGTACGTGCGGTGGTACGAGAGCGCCAGGAGATCGGCCCCGGCCTTGGTCGACGAGTACGGGCTGGAGGGGTTGAGGGGGCTCTGCTCGGTGAAGGCGCCGGTGGGCCCGAGCGAGCCGTACACCTCGTCGGTGGACACCACCACCACCCTCCGGACGCCCCGCCTGCGGGCGGCCTCCAGCAGCACCTGGGTCCCCAGCACGTTGGTGCGGACGAACGGCTCCGGGCCCAGGATGGAGCGGTCCACGTGGCTCTCCGCCGCCAGGTGCAGCACCGCCTCCACTCGGTGCGTCTGGAGCAGCCCATCCACCAGATCCCGGTCGGCCACGTCCCCGGCGGTGAAGGCGTGCTTCGGATCGGCCTCCAGGTCGGACAGGTTCTCGAGGTTGCCGGCGTACGTGAGCTTGTCCAGGTTCACCACCGTCCACCCGGGCCGGGCGCGGCGGAGGAACCGCACCAGGTTGGAGCCGATGAACCCGCACCCGCCGGTGACGAGGACGTTCATGCCGAGTGGAGGCGCGACGCGCGCCGGCGGCTCTGCTCTTTCGAGCTGGAGAGCACGAAGTCCACGCTGGGGGTGGATTCGGCGACGATGAACACCTGGTAGGCGAACAGCGTCCTGGAGAGCTTGATCGCCAGCTCGTTCGCCTTCAGCAGGCCCATGCCCACCGCGCCCTGGCCGAACACCTTGGGGAAGGGGGCCGGCACGCCGCGCACTTCCTTGATCCGGAAGCCGGCGTCGCGCAGCAGCCGCTGGATGGAGCGGAAGGTGAACAGCCGGGTGTGCGAGCGCGAGAGGATGCCCACCTTCCCGTAGTTGAACTGCCCCAGCAGCAGCATCAGCCGCGGTACCGCGAACCCCACGTTGGGCGTGGTCAGCACCAACCGCTTGGGCTCGTAGTCGAACTGCTTGCGGAGCTGCTCGATGAACGCCTCCGGGTTGGGGAGGTGC
>DATBSS010000460.1:0-2621 GCA_036559665.1 Myxococcaceae bacterium | reverse complement strand
CCGCTGGTAGCCGTCCCACCACAGTGGCCCTTTGGCCTTCTTCCCCGCCTTCAGCTCTGCGAGGCGTCGCTCCCAGTAGGCAACGTAGTCCCTCCACGGCGTGAAGCCCTCGGGCACCCCCGGCGGAGGCGTGTCCACCCTGGGCCGCACCTGCTCCAGCAGGGCCGGGTCCGCCGGCAGGCGCGGGCCTGCCGTGTCCAGCTCCGCTTGCACCAGCTTCGACTCCACCACTTCGGCGGTGAGTCCCGCGGCTTCGTCCACCAGCGCGGCCAGTCCGCCCACCGCTCGGCCGAGGCTGGCGCCCCCCGCCCTACCTTCGGCCTTGGCCATGAAAGCCCGGGCCCGGGAGACGTTTCCCTCCGCCTCATAAAGAGCCAGGGCCGCCGGCTCTCCTCCAGCCGCCACCAGGACGGCGGCTTCCCGCTGCGCCTGGAGGTAGCGGGCCAACCTCGCGACGCCGCTCTCCCCCAACTGCGCCTGGAGCCGCCCCACCAATTCCCGGAGGGCGCCGAGGCGCAGCTCCACCGCGACGCGGAGAGGCAACCCTCTCCACCCGAGGCCCTCGGACTCGGAGAGGGCCCGCAACCCTTTGCCGCCCGCGTGCAGGGCCACCAGCAGTGCCGCCGGCGCCAGCTCCCGGGTGGCCTTCTCGTACTCACCATTCCACAGCGAGCCGACGCCCTCGGCCGTCCCCACCACCAAGGAGTAGATGCCCACCGGCACGCCGAACGTCATGGCGTCGAAGCAGCCCAAGGCGACGTTGCCCGACTGCCAACGCTGCAGCCGGAGCTCCTCCTGCACCTTGTGGAAGGCATCCCGGTAGGGCGGCGGCATCGCCGTCACCTTCCAGGCGAGGTCGAAACCTCGGGAGTCGGCACTGCCGGGGCTGGTGTTGAGCATATCCCGCGCGGCACGCCCGAGGCCGCGGGCCACGTCGCTCAGCTGCTCGTCCCGCTCCGCGTAGCCGGAGAGCCCCATGCCTCGGCGCTCCAGCTCCGCCTTCACGTTGCACATCTGCCCCAGCGTCTGCTTGAGATGCTTGTCCCTGGCCAGCACATCCAGCAACGCGCGCAACTCGTCGTCGTACGCCGCGTTGATGACGTACAGGGCGGGGACTTCGGCGCCAGGCACGCCGTACGTCTCCTCGGCGTCCACCAGGAAGGCGGCGCGCTTGCGGGTGAGGACATCCGCGCCGGCCACCAGCGGCCCCATCGTCCCCAGCCGGACGGCGGACCAGTCGTCCAGCGCCGCCACCAGCCGCGGCATGTCCACACCCTGCTGCAACTCGACGAATTCGGCCGGCGAGGCGCACGCGAGGAAGGGCGCGAGGAGCGCCCCGCTGCCGGCGGAGTAGTCGGGCCAGTGCCCCCGCTGCGCGAGGCCGCTGCAGATGGAGGCTGCGTCGAGGCCGGAGCCACCGGTGCCCGCCAGTGGCCGCACCGTGGCGCAGCCCATGACGAGCAGAGCCGCGGAGACCAATGGCCATCGCGTCCTTCCCCTCATGTCCACCTCCAGGGCGGTTGGGTTCGCCGTCCGAGCGCCTCGCGGTTGGCCCGGCCGTACCTCCTCGCTGAGGGAGGTCGGGAGGCTATCAAGGAATCTCGCTCGTTCCGCGCAGCCGCGGAGGGCGGGAGTGGTCGGTCCTGGGGTGGCTGGGTTGCGCGCCCGGGCACGAGCGGCCACCGGGGAGGGCGAGGCAGGGTTGCGCCGCGGTGGAGATCGCCGCCATCGTGACCGACCCGCGGCGCGCCCGATTAATGCTGAAGGCGCCCTCCACCCGGCCGCCGCCGTCCGACTTCGCGACCAGCGCGCCGTCCCTCCTGAAGTGGGCTGCGGCGCAGGAGGTACGCCTGGACCAGCAGACCGCCGCCGCCGCGCAGCGCCCACCCACCGCGCCCACCACGCCGGAAGGGCCGAAGCGCGTCCAGTCGCCGATGCTGCTCGGCGAACTCACCACCCGGGACCTGGACGAGAAGGAGGACGCGGACGCGCCGAAGCGCCCGGCGGGGCTGAGCCGGGGGGCGAAGCTCGTTTTCTCGCTGTTCAGTGCGTCCGTGCTGGGTGCGGTGGTGGGCGGATCCGTGGCGAGGATGACGTTGCCGCCGCCTTCGCCGGTGGTCTGCGAGCCCGCGCTCGTCGCGCCTACCGCGCCGCCCTCGCCGGTGGTCTGCAAGCCCGCGCCCGTCGCGCCTACCGCGCCGCGCTCGCCGGTGGTCCGGCCGGCGCCCGTCGCACCCACCGCGCCGCGCTCGCCGGTGGTCCGGCCGGCGCCCGTCGCCAGCGCCTCTGCCGGTCAAGGGAGTTTCTGAAGCCTGAGCCTCCGAAGGCCGAGAGCGAGCGCCCCGCCCACCGTCCGAAGGGCCCGCGTACAGGGGCGATCACCAAATGGAGCCCGGGCCACGGTGGGCTTCGCGACTCTCCCGAAGTCGCTCGCGGCGCAGGCTGCCAGCACCCGGAGCGGCAGAGCGCCGCCGCGCAGCGCCCGCCCACCGGTGGTCCGGCCGGCGCCCGTCGCACCCACCGCGCCGCGCTCGCCGGTGGTCCGGCCGGCGCCCGTCGCCAGCGCCTCTGCCGGTCAAGGGAGTTTCTGAAGCCTGAGCCTCCGAAGGCCGAGAGCGAGC
>DATBSS010000459.1:0-2371 GCA_036559665.1 Myxococcaceae bacterium | reverse complement strand
ACGAGCTGTCCGCGCGGCGGCCCGGCCCGCTGGTGGTCATCGACTGCGGCGCCATCCCGCCCAACCTGATCGAGTCGGAGCTGTTCGGTCACGAGAAGGGCGCCTTCACCGGCGCCACGCAAAGCAGGCCCGGCGCCTTCGAACGCGCCAAGGGCGGCACCATCTTCCTGGACGAGCTCGGCGAGCTCCGCCTCGACCTGCAGCCCAAGTTGCTGCGCGTGCTGGAGAACCGCGAGGTCCGCCGGGTGGGCGGCAACGAGGTGATCGAGGTGGACGTGCGGCTGATCGCCGCCACCAACCGCGACCTGGTGAAGGAGATCCAGGCGGGCAACTTCCGCGAGGACCTCTACTTCCGCCTCTCCGTCATCTCCATCCAGCTCCCGCCGCTCCGCCAGCGCCGCGAGGACATCCCGCACATCCTGAGGAACTCCCTGGCGGACCCGGAGCTGGTAGGGAAGGTGGGTCGCAAGCGCTTCACGCCCGAGTCGCTGGCGGTGATGTCCAACTACTCCTGGCCCGGCAACATCCGCGAGCTGCTCAACGTGGTGTCCCACGTCATCACCTTCTCCGAGGGAGAGGAGATCGACGTCCACCACCTGCCACCGCGCCTGCTGGGCACGCAGAAGGAGGCGCCGCTCTCCTTCAACGAGCACCTCTCCTTCAAGGACGCCAAGGAGCAGCTGCTGGAGAACTTCGAGCGCGAGTACATCGGCCAGCTCCTCAAGCGCTGCGAGGGCAACATCTCGCGGGCCGCGCGCGAGAGCGGGCTGCACCGCAAGTCCATCGAGCGCCTGGTGAAGAAGTACCAGCTCGACGCGCGGGCCATGCGGCCCCGGTAGGCGTCCGTCCTACCTGAACGCGTCCGGTTGACGGATGGCCCCCGGCCGGGCCGCGTGGAGGATCGACCCGCGATGAGGCAGGTCCGGAAGCGGCGCCAAGGTCAGGCTCTGGTAGAGGCGGTGCTCGTGCTGCC
Source organism: Myxococcaceae bacterium (assembly GCA_036559665.1). Lineage (GTDB taxonomy): Bacteria > Myxococcota > Myxococcia > Myxococcales > Myxococcaceae > DASRBA01. The sequence goes on along the minus strand of DATBSS010000459.1, from coordinate 1,398 downwards.
GCTCACGGTGTTCCTCATCCTGGGGAGCATCCAGATCTTCCTCATGCAGCAGGCCCGGCTGATGGCCGACTACGCGGCGATGCGCGCGGTCCGCACCGGGTCCACCAACTTCGGCGACTGCCGGTCCATGACCGATGCCGCCCTGGGCGCGGTGCTGCCCACCTTCGCCAGGGTCCACACCCCGGACGACCTGGCCAGGAACTTCGCCCGGATCTCCAACAACGACTATGGCGGGACCACCGGCAGCAACGCCAACCGGCTCAGCGGCGCGGTGGTGTGGATCTTCCGGGAGAAGCCGCTCCAGGGCGACGTCCGGCCCGACGAAGAGTTCGACATGTTCTACACCTCGACGGCCGACCAGCGCCTCGAGGTGCGGCTGGTGTTCTGGTACCCGTTGCGAATCCCCTTCGCGGACTGGGTGCTGACGCGCATGTTCCTGGCGCACTACGGGCTGCAGGCCTACATGGCTTCCAACCCGCTCCAGGAGACGCAGCGCGCGAACTGGCCGGGCAACTTCCAGACCGCCGACCTGTCGCAGTACGCCCGTCCGGAGGTGGTGGCCGAGTACGTCGCCCGCACCGCGCGCGGCGAGTACGTGTACCCCATCCAGTCCACCTATTCGATGCGGATGATGACGCCGCCCAAGCCGCAGTTCTTCCGGACGCAGAATTGCCCGCCGGCCCCATGACCCGACCCCCGCCACGACACGCCGAACGAGGCCAGGCCGCCGCCCTGATGGCAGTGACCATGGCGCTGATCGGGCTGATGGTCTGCCTGACCCTCGGCATCGGCATGAAGGTCAAGGAGAAGGCGGAGGCGCAGACGCTGGCGGACGTGTCCGCGTACTCGGGGGCGGTGGCGACCGCCCGGACCTTCAACTCCATCGCCATCCTCAACCGGGTGGAGATCGCCCAGATGGTCTCCGCCATCGCCACCCAGTCGCTGGTGAGCTACGGCGGCTACTACCGGGCCATGGTCTGGTCCTCCCGCGAGCAGTTCGAAGCGGCCAAGACCGCCATCGGCGGCTGCCCCGACACGTGCGGCTGGTGCGCCCGTTATGACGCGCTCATCGCGGGGGCAGACGCGGAGATCATCCGCATCAACACGGACTGGGCCCGGTACGACGGCGATGGGAACCGGCGCGTCGACCGGGTCCGCGGCGGGAACGGGGCGGGAGGGGTCCACGGCGCCGCCCAGTCCCTCTACACCAGCTTGATGAACGACCAGATCGTGGGGCTCTCCGTCAGCCCGCCGCTGGCCGCCGCCATTGTCCAGCGGGTGGACAACGTCAGCGCCTTCCAGGGCGAGATGACCGCCCCCAACACGGTGAACGTGGTGAACCAGCGCGAGCTGGGGATCGCGCCCAACTGCCTCGCCACGGAGGACCTGATCTGCGAC
>DATBSS010000458.1:0-2191 GCA_036559665.1 Myxococcaceae bacterium | reverse complement strand
GCCGACACCCGGTTCCCTGCGGCGTTGTAGACCACGAAGTCCACCGGCCCCTTCGCCCCGCCCAGGATGCCTTCGGTCACCATGGCCACGGTCGCGAACTGGCCGGTGTGGTTGATCGCGTTGGCGAGCGCGGTGTCCACGTTGTTCGTCCCGAACTTCGGCGTCCCCGCCGTGTCGCTGAAGTTGGAGACGAAGCACGCCGTCCCCGCGTGGACGATGTTGTTGAAGAACCGGTTGAACGTCCAGCAGTGCATGTCCCGGCCGACGCCCAGGTCGCTGTCGTTGTAGTAGGTCGCCGTCACCTCGCCGTTGCCAGGGAAGAGGAAGGTGCTCTTGAAGCTGGCCAGCGTGGAGGGCGCGCCCCACTGCGAGTAGTACGCGTTTGTCTCGGTGCTGGTGATGTCACCCTTGATGGCGAGGAAGTCCCTCGTCCCCAGGTCCGCCGGGTTGTTCAGCGTGGAGACCATGGACAGCCGCTGCCGCCCCAGCCCCTGGCAGTTCATGCCAATGCTCTGGCCCGGTGTGCCGTTGGCGTACTCGGACATGGCGCAGTTCGCCCAGGTCACGTCGTCGAACGTGTACGCGGCCTGGACGGTGGTCCCGTTTCCGTGCGCCAGCGCGCGGACCTTCACCAGGCCCCCGTTCGGCCACCGCGCGGAGTAGAGCGCGCTCGGCACCGGCACCACCGAGGTGGTCCAGTAGTAGAGGGTGTCGCCGTTGTAGTTGGTCCCGGTGCCGCCGCTGCTCGTCGTGCCGATGGTGGTCCAGTTCGCCGAGACGGTCGGGTCCGCCGTCGGTGAGCTCAGCACCTGGACCTCCACCAGCGCGTTCTGCGAGACGTGGTACCCCGCCACCCCGATCGACGCGCCGACGATCGACCCGCCGAACGTCGAGCCGTTGAACGGTCCGTCGATACAGCCCAGGATCAAGAGCACACCCATCCCTGCCGCGGCTCGCAGCGCTTTCACGTCGTTCCCTCCGGAAGATTCTGCTGGGGTCTTCCAGAGGAACGGCGGTCGCCCACGGTATTCCCGGGCCGCGCGATTCCGTTACGAGTGGATCTCCAGGGACAGGTCCATGGCGCGGGCGGAATGGGTGAGCGCCCCCATGGACACGTAGTCCACCCCCAGCGCGGCGAGCGCCGGCAGCCGCTCCAGCGTCACCCCGCCGGACACCTCCAACTCCACCCGCCCGGCGGCGATCTCCACCGCCTGGCGGATCCGCACGTCGTCCATGTTGTCCAGGAGCACTGCCTGGGCGCCGCAGTCGATGGCCTCGCGGAGCTGCTCCAGGGTGGTGACCTCGATCTCCACCTTCACCAGCCGGGGGGCGTGGGCCCGCGCGCGCTCCAGCGCCGCCCGGACGGATCCGCCCACCGCCGCCAGGTGGTTGTCCTTGATCAGCACGCCGTCGAAGAGGCCGAAGCGGTGGTTGGACGCCCCGCCGGCCCGCACCGCGTCCTTGGACAGCGCGCGCATCCCCGGCGACGTCTTGCGCGTGTCCAGGATGCGCGTCCGGCTCCCCTTGACCGCCTCCGCCGCCTGCCGCGCCAGCGTGGCGATGCCGCAGGTCCGCTGGATGAGGTTGAGTGCGGTGCGCTCCCCGGTGAGCAGCGACCGCAGGCTCCCGGCCAGCCGGGCCACCACCGTCCCGGAGGCCACCGCGGACCCATCCTCCGCATGGAAGCGGACCTCCACGGACGGGTCCACCCGCTCGAACGCGCGCGCGAAGGCGGCGGCGCCGGCGAGGACCAGGGGCTCCTTGGCCAGCAGCTCGGCGCGCCCGGAGGCGCCCTCGGGCACCAGGGCCAGGGTGGTGACGTCCCCCGCCGCGCCGAGATCCTCGTCCAGCGCGAGGTCGATCAGCCGGTCGAGGTGGCTCAGGCTCACAGGGGAGGCGTCCCTACTTCTTCCGGGCCGGCTTCCGCGCGGCGGCCTTCCCCTTCCCCCTGGCCTTCGCTCCCTTGGGGGCCGCCTTCACCTTGGACGCGGCCTTCGAAGCCTTCGCGGCCTTCGAAGGCTTCGCTGCCTTCTTCGCCGGCCTCTTCGCGGTCTTGCCCTTGGCGGCCTTCCCGTTCCCGACGATGGCGCCCTTCGCCTTCGCCTTGGCGTCCGCCAGCGCCTTGCCGGCGCCCTTGGCCTTCCCATCCTTGGCGACGTTGAACTCGCGCACGGCGTCGTCCACCAGGCCC
>DATBSS010000457.1:0-6170 GCA_036559665.1 Myxococcaceae bacterium | reverse complement strand
CTCTCGAAGGCGATGCAGAAGTGGCTTGAGCCGTACCGTCTCCGAGCGCGGAAAGCGCTCGGCGTGCCTCACCACTGAGCGGGGGCTTTCGGCCACCGAGGGGAACGCACCACTCACTTCTCGCCGGTCGGCGAGACCACGTCCCCGACGATCGCCAGCGTTCCTCGAAGGGCCCCGAAGAACTTGGCGGGCCGGCGCCTGACCGGCATGACCCGCACCACTGGTGCGCCGCGCTTGGTGATCACCACGGCCTCCCCCGTCGCGGCAACCTGGTCCATCACCCGGAGGCAACGAGCCTTGAATTCTCCGGCCGTCATCACGCGGGAGGTCTTCTTCTTCGCATTCATGGTCATGACCGTGGTCACTGCGAAGATGCTCGGTCAAGTGGTTGGTAGCGTGGGGCGCTTCGGCTGGAAGCGTGGTGGCGCCGCGAGCGAATGAGACCACTCACCGCATCACGGTCGCATCGCCCGCCTGCCACAGCTCCTCGGCGAGCTGGGCGCACAGGGGCGCGGGCACCGGTCGCAGCGGCAGTGCCCCCTTCAGGATCGCCGCGGCCGCCACCACCCGCTCCGCCCCGTCGTGGTGGATGGGCATCATCACCGGGAGCCACTGGCCTCCCCCGCCCGGCAGGTCCAGCAACCCACTCTCCATCGGCGGCTGCACCACCCGACGCCCCAGCTCCTCGGCGATCCCGGTCGCCGGCTCGTCCCCCTGGAACGGCGCCGCCAGCGCCAGGTGCCCGTTCTGTACCAGGAACAGGAACCCCCTCGCTCCGGCCGCCTCCCACACCAGCACCTCCAGCGCGCGCTCCAGCCGCTGCGCGGTGCCTCGCGTGCCTCCCAGGACCGACGACCGGAGCGTCCATTCCGCCGGGCGCTCCACCATCGTCACCGCCTCCGATGCCAGCTCCGCGCTGGAGGGTACGTGCGCCGCCGCCGGCCCCACGTCCATCAGCCGCTGGCTCCTCGCCAGCAGCACCGGGTTCCGCGTCCTCCCGAACAGTTCCTCTACCTTCGCCGCGTGCCGGTGGTGCGCCTCCGTGTCCTGCTGCATCGACGCCACCAGCGCCCGCGCCTCGTGGAGCGACCCCACCACGGCCGGGTGGTCCACTGCGCCCAGCGCCTCCAGCGCCCGATCCAGCCGCGCCGCCCCCGCCGTCACGTCCCCTCCCGCCGCCTCCGCGAGCGCCAGCGCCCGCTGCGAGCGCACCCAGGAGACGAAGTACCCCTGGTCGAAGTCCCGGCCGATCGCGCACGCCTCCTCCGCCGTGCGGCGCGCCGCGTCCGTGGCCCCCTGGGCGATCTGCGTCTCCGCGATGGCGGCCAGCACGCACTGGTGGATGGGCCGGAGCTCCGGGTGCAGCGCCGCGCGCGCCCGCTGGAGCGCGGCCAGCGCCTCGTTCAGCTCGCCGCGCTCGCGGTGGTACTCCCCGGAGATGACGTCGCAGACGGCGTGGTACTTCCCGCCCCGCGCGTTGATGTGACTCAGCTCCTCCAGGCACCGGCGCAGCCCCAGCACGTCGCGGGTGACCATGTACCCGAACGAGGCGCTGACCGGCCGCTGGATCTCCGCCCCCCACACCGCGCCCATCTTCAGGAAGGACAGCTCCGCCTGCGCGTCGTGCTCCAGCGCCAGGGACTCCTCCCCGCGCACCCGGTGATGCTGCGATCGAGCCAGGGCCAGGTGCCCGTCGAACATCCGGAGGTCCACCTTCTCCGCCTCCGCGAGGTGCGCCTGGTAGGTCGCCGCGTCCGGATGCGTGACCGCCACGGTGGCCGCTTCCAGCCGCATCGCGGCGACCAGGATTCGCCGGTTCAGGTCCGGCGCCCGCCGGAAGCTCCTCGACTCGAGCAGCCTCAGCACCTCGGCCACGTTCCGCTGCACTTCGCCGTAGCTCAGCCGGGTGAACGCCCAGAGCGTGCTCAGGTAGAGGAGCCCCACGCGCAGGATCGGGTGGCCGGTGGGGAGGAGCTCCACCCGCGCGATGGAGGCCTGGAGCGCCTCCAGGTCGTGCAGCATCGCGGCCATGGTGGCGGTGCTGGCGATGGAGAGGACGTAGAGGCCAAACGCGGCGATGGGGGCCGGCCCCCGCCGCGACCGAGGCGTGAATAGCCACCGCACCCCGGCGCGGAGCAGCTTCCCCACCAGCCCAGCCATGCTCATCGGACGCCGCTCCTTCAGCGCGCTGGTGAGACCCGCCCACTCGGCGGTCCCGGCCATCAGCGGCTCCACCTGCTTCATTCCGACCGGGAGATCGGCGATCGACCCGGCCACCAGCAGGAAGTAGCGCAGCTCCAGCACCAGCCGCGGCGGCTTGCCCAGGCGCTCGTACACCTCGACCGCCGCCTCCAGCGGCGCCAGGCACTCCTTCATCGACTGCGCCTCGAAGAGCTTCCGGCCGGCGCGCTCCAGCCGCTCGGCGCCGCGCGGCTCATCACCGCCCCGGTAGAGGTGCCAGCCGATCTCCCCGTCCCGGTCGGCGGCGCCCGGCGCGGCCAGGAGCGCCTCCCCGACGCGGCGGTGGAGCGCGCGCTGCCGGTTCTCCGGGATGGACTGCAACAGCGCCTCCCGGAAGCCTCCGTGGAGGAAACGCACCCGGCCGCCTGCCTCCGCCAGCACCTCCTTGCGCACCAGCTCGTCGATGGCGGCGAAGACCTGCTGCTCCGTCTCCAGCGCGGAGAGCTGCACGCACAGCTCCAGCGCCAGGTCGCCCTGGTGGACGCTGAGCGCCTCCGCCAGCACCCGCGCGTCCAGCGACAGCGACTGGAGCTGGGTGGAGAGCGCCTCCAGCAATACTTGAGGGACCTCGTTGCCGCCGGCGCCCAGGAGCTCCGGGACCAGCCAGCGGCCGGCGTGGTACTGGAGCGTGCCGCGCTCCACCAGCTGCCGCGCCAGGTGCACGATGTGGAGCGGGTTGCCGGCGGTGACCCGGTGCGCCCACGCGGCCAGTCGCTCCACCCTCGGCAGCTCGCCGAACATCTCGCTCAGCAGCTTCTGCACCTGTTCCAGCTCCAGCCCGCGGAGGCGCAGGGGCGTGGCGCGGCGGCGGAGCGCGGCGATCGCTTCGGGCGCCCGGGCGGCCACGTCGCTCCGGAGCGCGAGCACCACCAGCAGCGGGCACTTCTCCCGCCGCATCCCCAGGGCGGCCAGCACCGCGGCGGAGGCCTCGTCGCACAGGTGGGCGTCGTCCAGCACCAGCGCCAGCGGGCGGGCGCGGGCCAGCTCCACGAACCAGGTGGTCAGCTCGGCCTGGACGCGGACGCGCTCCTCGTTGGGATCGGCCAGCGCCGCGGAGAGGGGCGCGCGCCCGAAGTGGATGGAGAGCTCCGGCAGCACCCGCCCCAGCGCGCCCACGTGCGGCGGACCGGTCTGCGTCGCCAGGTCGGGCGCGGCGCGGAACAGCTCGCGGAGGAGCTGGCGGACCACGGCGTAGGGCGCGTCCGCGGGCTGTTCGCCGTCCGCGCGCAGCACCAGCGCGCCGGCGAGCTGCGCCTCCAGCGCCACCTCCGCCAGGAGCCGCGTCTTGCCCAGGCCGGGGGTGGAGTCCAGCACCACCGCCTCCTGCTCGCCGGAGAACGACCGGGTCACCCAGCGCTTGAGCTGGGCCTGTTCGCGCTCCCGTCCCACCAGCGGGGGCGAGGCCAGGTAGGCGCGGGCGGCGTCCGGGTGGGTGGCGGGGGACAGGCCCGCCAGCCCGGTCAGCCGGTCGATCACCTCCGCCGCGCTGCGCGGGCGCCGGGCCGGGTCCAGCGAGAGCAGCGCCGTCACCAGGCCGTCCAGCGCCTCCGGGACGCGGGCTTGCAGCGAGCTGGGCGGGGCGACCTTCCGCCGCCAGGTGGCCTCCAGCTCGGTGAACTTCCTGGCCGGGTAGGCGTGGTGGCCGGTGAGCAGGCGGTAGGCCAGCGCCCCCAGCGCGAACAGGTCCGCGCGGTGGTCCAGCGGCAGGCCGCGGTAGCACTCCGGCGCGACGTAGGGCGGGGTGCCGGCCACCTCGGCGGTGGCGCCGGAGGTAGCGAGGATGCCGAAGTCGATCAGCTTGGCGCGCCCGTTGGCGGCCAGCCGGATGTTGCGGGTGGCGACGTCGCGGTGGACCAGGCGGCGGGCGTGGAGGAAGGCCAGCGCGGAGGCCATCTGGAGGAGGACGTCCAGCGTGCGGTCCAGCGGGAGCAGGCCCAGCTCGTGGAGGTCGGCGCCCTCCAGGAGCTCCATCGTGTAGAAGAGCCCGTCTCCATCGACGCCGAACTCGTGGACCTCCACGATGGCCGGGTGCTTGAGCTGGGCCAGCGTGTGGAACTCGCGGCGGAAACGCAGGCGGTCGCGGTCCGTGGACGGCTCGGCCAGCCGCTTGAGGGCAAGCCTCGTCCCGGTGGAGGCATCCTCCACCCGGTACACCGTCGCCATGCCTCCCTGGCCGAGGATGCCGGTGGAGCGGTAGCGGCCCTGCAGCATCGGCCGCGTCTATACCGCACCCGGTCGGCCCGGAGCGCGCCGCGCCCGGGCCGGCCGCACTCCCAGTCCGCCTAGTCGCCGACTTCGATCTTCTCGTCCTTGTCCTTCTCGTCGAGGACGGGGTCCGGCATCGAATCCACCAGCGCCTTGAGCAGGTGGAAGGTGGGCCCGGCGTAGCTCTCCACGTCCGGCCCGAACTCCTTCACGTAGGTGGCGGTGACCTGCTGCATGTCGTCGTCCCGCTGCGGCCAGCGGCCGGCGCCCTCCGCCTCCCAGACCACCGAGCCGTCGGAGCAGCGGAAGAGCGTGGCCTGGGCACCGGTGAAGAGGTACTTGCCGTCGCGCTTCACGTTCGGCTTGAGCCAGAGGATGCCCTCGATGCCGGCCTTGCAGCGCGAGCGCGGTTCGAACGGCTCCACCACCGCCGCGGTCTCCTTGGCGATGAACTGGCGCTTGAGGTTCACCTGGCGCCGGGCCATCACGCTCCACATGTCGCCGATGGACTGCACGCCCTCCGGCAACGGCTGGGTGATTACCGCCAGCCGCTTGGTCTGTACCTTGTCCACGGTGTCGTAGTCCGGGCGGAGCCGCGACTCGCGGATCACGCACCCGGACAACAGCGACGCCGTGGCGAGCGCCAGGATGGCGCGCGACGAGGTCTTCACGTGTGTTCCTCCCGCAGCGCCGTGGCGGGGGCGCCGCTCCCCTGAGGCGACCCGGCTTGTTCCGCCGCGCGCGCCGTCCTCTTGTCATGGATGATCTGCAGCACCGCCGCCAGTACGGTGAACGAGATGATGAGGGTGGTGGTCAGCCCCAGGCACGCCACCAGCCCCATGGACTTCAGGCCGTTGTGCTTGGCGGCGAAGAGCGACGCGAACCCGGCGATGGTGGTCAGCGTGGACGAGGCCACCGCCGCGCCCACCGACCGCAGGGCCACCAGCGGCGAGGTGCCCTCCAGGAAGCGGTGGCACAGGTAGAGGCCGTGGCTGACGCCGAACGCCAGGAGCAGCGGCAGCATCACGATGTTCATGAAGTTCAGCCGCTCGTTCATCATGGACATGATCCCCAGCATCATCAGCACCCCCAGCCCCAGCGGGAGCACCGACGCCGCGGTGAGCGACGCCCGCCGGAAGTCCAGGTAGTGCATGGTGAGGATCCAGATCGCCGCCAGGACGAAGGTGAGCTTGCCGTCGAAGAGGACGATGCGCGCCAGCTTCGCATAGAGGATGGGCAGGCCGGCGGCGCGGTACTCGTGGCCCTGCTTGGTGTGGATGACGTGGGTCTGGTCGGAGAACTGCAGCATGTTCTTGCCGTCCCACAGGTCCACGGTCGGGAAGAGGAACGTCAGGTAGTCGTGGTTCTCCGGCTTCGTCGTGGGGAGGTGGCGGAACTCGGCGGCGTACTCCTCCGGCACCTGGTCCACCGTGTACGGCCGGGCGGCGAGGATCTTCTTGAACTTCGCCGCCTTCTCCTGGATGTCCGGCGGGAAGGCGCTGACGTCGAGGTCCTTCAGCTCCTCTTGCCACTCCTCGAGGATCTTGGCGTTGGCGGCCGCGTTCTCCGGCGGCGGGACGAAGTTGAACAGCGAGAGGGCCTGGTCCACCGTGGAGTACTTCGTTCGGTCGATGGGCCACAGCTCGTCGAACAGCTCCCGCGTCTCGTCCAGGTTCCGGGTGTAGACGGCGATGGGGTCGGCGGAGATCTGGAAGCGCTGGTTG
>DATBSS010000456.1:0-5425 GCA_036559665.1 Myxococcaceae bacterium | reverse complement strand
CTCGGGCGCCCGCGACTTCGGCACCCTCACCGAGAAGAACGTCGACCGGCGGATGGCGATCGTCCTGAACGACAACGTCAACTCGACACCGCGGATCAACGAGAAGATCCCCGGCAAACGAACGCGCATCACGCTGGGCCGCGCCTTCAACAAGACCCACGACGAGCTGCTCAAGGACGCCACCAACCTGGCGCTGGTGCTCAAGGCGGGCGCGCTGCCCGCGCCGGTCACCACCGGTGAGGTGCGCCAGGTCGGCGCGTCGCTCGGTGACGAGCTGATCAAGAAGGGCAGCCTGGCCGCGGTGGTGGGCCTGTTGCTGGTGGTGGCCTTCATGGCCGTCTACTACAAGAAGTCCGGGCTCATCGCCGATGTGGCGCTGATCCTCAACGGCCTGCTCATCCTCGCCGGCCTGGCGTTCTTCCAGGCCACGCTCACGCTGCCGGGCATCGCCGGCTTCGTGCTCACCCTGGGCATCGCGGTGGACGCCAACGTGCTCATCAACGAACGCATCCGCGAGGAGCTGGCCAACGGCAAGTCGGCGCGCGCCGCGGTGGACCAGGGCTACGACCGCGCCTTCTGGACCATCTTCGACGCGCACGTGACCACGCTGCTGGCCGGCGGCATCCTCTGGGCCACCGGGACCGGGCCGGTGCGCGGCTTCGCCACCTCGCTGATCGTGGGGCTGGTGGCCTCGCTGTTCACCTCCATCGTGGTGACGCGCGCGATCACCACCTTCTTCGTCCACGGGCGCAACGCCCAGACGGTGTCGGTGTAGCCATGCAAATCCTCAGTAAGAAGACGACCATCGACTTCATCGGCAAGCGCCGGCCGGCGATGTTCCTCTCGTCGATCGTCAACCTGGCGATCATCGTCGGCATCGCCACCGTGGGCTTCAACTACGGCGTGGACTTCGCCGGCGGCACGGTGGTGGAGCTCAAGTTCAACCACTCCGTCTCGCCCGAAGAGGTGCGCAAGCGCGCCCAGGACGCCGGCCTGCACGACGTCTCGGTGCAGCGCATCGGCGCCGCGGACGACAACGACTACCTCTTGCGCCTGGGCGGGATGACCCAGCTCACCGCGGAGACCGCCGCCAAGGCGGAGGACGCGATCAAGGCCCAGGGCCCGGTGAAGACGTTCCACAGCGACCTGGAGAACGGCATCATCAACTTCCGCGCCGAGGGCAAGCAGCCCCCGGAGGCGATCAAGAAGGCGGTGGCGGACACCGGGACCGGCGTGCGCGAGGTGCGCGAGCTGGGCGAGGCCCCGGGCGGCGGCTGGGACTACCAGGTGGTGTTCTCCGGGATGGCGGACCGCATCTCGGCCGGGATGAGCAAGGGGCTGGAGAAGCCGGACTTCATCCAGCAGCGCGTCGACTACGTCGGCCCCCAGGTCGGCAAGCAGCTGCGCAACAAGGGCGTGATGGCGCTGATCTACGCCTCGCTGGTGATCCTCATCTACGTGGCGTTCCGGTTCGACTTCAAGTTCGCGCCCGGCGCGCTGCTGGCCATGGTGCACGACACGATCATGGTGGCCGGGTTCTACCTGGTGGCCGGCTTCTTCGGCCGGGAGTTCAACCTCACCTCCATCGCCGCGCTGCTCACCATCATCGGCTACTCGGTCAACGACACCATCGTCATCTACGACCGGATCCGCGAGGAGATGGTCCGCTTCAAGGGCAAGCCGCTGCCGGAGATCATCAACATCGCCGTCAACGACACCCTGTCCCGCACCATCCTCACCTCGGGGGTGACCGCGCTCTCGCTGGTGGGCCTGCTCATCTTCGGGGTGGGGGAGATCTGGGACTTCGCCATGGCGATGCTGGTGGGCATCATCGTCGGCACGTACTCGTCGGTGTACATCGCCAGCCCGCTCACCATCTGGTTGGACGAGCGCACCGCGGCCAAGGCGAAGGCGGCCCGCACCGGCGGGAGCAAGGGCGCCGGCAGCAACAAGCCCAAGGACGGCGGCAAGCCCAAGGCGGCCGCGGGCGCCGCGCCGTAGCGGAAGGCGCGCCCGTTCATGCTCGCGCCGCTGCTGCTCTGGCTGGCCGCCGCCGGGGCCGCGCCGCCGCGCGACGGCCTGGTGGCCGGGCGGCTGGCGATCTACGAGGGCCGGGCGCTGGCGCCGCTCCGCCGCGTCCAGGACGTCATCCGCCAGCCGGTGAGCCTGTCGCTGCGGCGCGGGCGGAAGGTCTACGACGCGGCGCTGGACGAGGACGGCTTCTTCGTCATCCGCGTTCCGGCCGGCGTCTACCGGTTGGAGTCGGTGGGCCTGGGCACCCGCGCCGAGGTGATCGACCCCCAGCAGGTGGAGGTCCGGGCGTCCCAGCTGCTCTGCGCGGGGACGCTGGCCGTCAGCGTGCAGCGGCTGGAGTACCTGGGGCAGAGCACCCTCAGCCGGTTCGACGTGTTCAACGACTGCGCGCAGCTCTGGCCCGTCCTCAAGCAGCGGGCGGGGTGGGCGGGCCCCACCGCGATCCGCCTGCCAAGGCCCGCGGCGTTCGACGAGGCGCCGCGGGCGCTCGGCGCGGCCGACCTGTTGTGCGGGCTGCGCGCCGAGGCGTCGGTCAGCGGGACCGAGCTGGCCCTGCGCGGCTGGTACGTGTACCCGCTGCTCTCCGGGCTGGGCGACGCGGGCGCGGTGACCGTGCACCTGTCCGCCGCCCGGCTGACGCGGTGGATGGATCCTTCGCCCAACTTCGGCGGTGAGGTGACCCTGGGGCCGGGGGTGAACGTGCTCGGGCTGCTGGAGCTGATCGGCGTGGCGGGGGTGCGTATTGGCTTCGAAGGGTTCACCACCGAGCCCGTGCTGGCGTTCATCGTCCGTCCCGGCTCCTACGGGGCGGCGATCGACCTGCGGGCGCAGTGGACGCCTTCCGGACCGATGGTCTCCGTCGGCGTGGACCTGGCGCCGTTCTTCCTTTTGGGGTCCCTGCTGTGAGGCGATTGGCCCGTTCGGCCTGGTGGTGCGCGCTGGTGGTGGCGGCCGCCGGCTCGGGCTGTTTCCGCCTCTCCGACCCGGTCTACTTCTTCAAGTCGCTGGAGGTGGGGGAGCCGCCGGGGTCGGGGTACTCGCTCCTGTACGGCACGCTGGTGCTGACGCCCGGGCCGTACGGCACGCCGAGGATCGACACCATCGTCCTCCGCCAGGTGGGGCCCGGGACGCGCCGCGCATACTGGCGCGCCGGCGAGGGGGTCCTCTTCCGGGCCTTCCGGCGGCGGCTGGTGAAGCAGGGCACCTTCGCGCTCCACCTCCCCGTGGGCATCTACGAGCTGGACCACCTGGAGACGACCGGGCTCTTGGGGCAGACCACCGCCTGGCCGCTGAATGAGGAGACCCGCGTGGTGAGCCGCATCTACATCACGCGGCCCGGGGTGTACGACTGGGGGACCCTCCGCATCACCGCGCCCGAGGGCCCGTACCGCCCGCTCCACATCGAGACCCTGGGGGACGCCTACTCCGCCTGGCGCCGCGACGCGCTGCGGGTGCTGGTGCAGGGGACGAGCTGGGCGCCCGAGGTCCCTTAGCCTCTCGCAGCAGCCGGAGCCGGAGCGCTGGGTTCGGGCAGCGGCGCGCCGGTGAGCCAGTCCGGCCACCCAGCCGCCGCGTTCGCCTGCGCCGCCAGCGCGCGCTCCTCCGGGTTGGCGAAGGTGAGGTCCCAGTGGCGCAGGTGCGGCTGGGCGATGAGCTTCGTCCACAGCGGGGGCACCAGCGCGCAGAGGAAGCAGAGGATGATGCTGGGCATCTGCGGGGCCTTGGGGTCCGGCTTCAGTTGGTGGAACGGGACCTGCTGGTCCATGTGGTGGTGGGCGTGGTTGCTGATCTCGTAGCTGATGGCGCGCACCACCGGGGTGAGGTGGCTCCAGACGTGCCGGGTGGTCGGCCGCGTGCCGGAGACGCAGACCAGCCCGTAGTGCTGGAAGTAGTTGAATCCCTCCAGCAGCACCTTGGTGAGCAGGAACGCCAGGAACATCACGCCGGCCGCCGCCCAGCCGCCGATGGCGGCGAACCCGAGCAGCCCCAGGCCCTGGAGACCGATGGAGCGGGTGACGTCCCCGTGAATCGACAGCAGGGACCGGCCCGCGAGGGAGAGGCGCTGGCGTTCGGAGCGGATGGCGTCGCGCGAGGCCACGAAGGCGGTGCGGATCGCGAACCCGTAGAGGCTCTCCCCCCGGCGCGCGGTGTCGCAGTCCGCCGCCGTTCCGTACAGGACGTGGTGGCCGCGCAGGTGGGCCAGGCGGCGGATCGGCTCGCCCAGCGTGACGCTCATGACGTGGGCCAGGAGGCGCGGTTGCCATCCTCGCCGGTGGAGGACCTCGTGGGCCACCGGGAGGTTGGGGAGCGTCCCCAGCCAGGTGATGGAGAGGACGCAGCCGGCGAGCTGGCCCACCGCGGGTCCAGGCGATTCCATCACCAGGCCGATCCGCCTGGCCCCGAGCCCCAGGAAGGCCACGAGCAGGACGACGTGGACGTAGAGCGGGATGTCGGCCAGGCGCGGGTGGCGGAACCCGCGCTCCGAGAAATCCGCTCGTTGGAATGACAGGTCCAGGACGATCAGGAGCGGGAAGGTCCACGCTCCGAGCCAGACCCAGCTGCCGCCGAGCGCGAAGCCCACCACGCCCAACAGCATGAAGACGTTACCGAGGTAGTAGCGCAGGTATCCCACGAGTGTCCCCTCAAGGGGACGCTACCAGGAAGCCTCCATCGCCGTGCTCCAGAGGCCGTCCAGCGCCCGCTCCGACCGCGCCTGCGCGCGCCAGGGCTCCATCATCCGCTCCATGGCGACCAGCAACCAGAGGCGGGGGTTGGGATGCGAGAGGAACTCCGCGCCGTGGCGCTGGCTGTGGAGGTAGACGGACCGGATCAGCTTCTCTGCGGCGACCGCGCTCTCGGCGAGCGCAAGCGCCCTCATCCGCAGTCCCGGCAAGTGTTCTTTGAACCGCGAGTCAAGATCCATGGCGACTCCACCTTCTTCCCTTCCGGGTACGCCGGGCGTCTTCCAGCATTGCTTCTCAATCACCAGACGCCGCAGATTCTGACACCTGACACTTCAGCACGACGCTTCAACGAACCAAAGCCCCCTCGATCTCCCGGCCGGAACGAGGGGCCCATCCTCTTTACTGTGACAATATTGGAGACCCGCTGTTGCGAAGGGCGGCCACTGTGTGTGCTGAGCGACGGACGGGGCGGACCTGGACGCCAGTAGGACGTCCGGTTCTGGGCAGAGCACCTGGCTCGCTGGCACCCGCGGTGCGTAACCCCTCCTTCCGCCAGGGCTTCGGCAGGCCTTCGCGAGGCTGTCTGTCAGACCCGACTGGTACATCAGGCGCGTCAACGCATTGCGCCCGGTGGGCGGGCGCTGGAGGGGAGACCCGCGGTGTTGCGCTGGGTGCTGCCGGAGCTGCGTGAGGACGCGGCCGCGGGG
>DATBSS010000455.1:0-22368 GCA_036559665.1 Myxococcaceae bacterium | reverse complement strand
ATCCAACTGGACCAGTACCGCGACACGAACTTGTTCGAGGAGGGTAGAGGCGTGCGCCAACTCCGTACTCTTCCCAATCCCTACAGGCCCAGCGAGAAGGATGGGCGAGCGGCCGGCGAGGAGCCAGTCCGCGATGCGCAGGTCCGCCTTGTCCGGGCGTTCGACGTATCCGTCGTCCTGCGGGCCGATGGGCCGGTTGGGTTCGAGTCGTGTCCAGTCAGGAGCTGGGCTCACTCAAGCTTTCTCCCCTCCCTTGCGCCGAAAGGCAAATGCTCGGCTGATTGGTTGACTTGAGGCGGGCAGGGCTCCAAAACCCCGGGCAATGGCTCAACGACTCGGGGTCAACATCGATCACGTCGCCACGCTGCGGCAGGCGCGGAAGGTCTCCTACCCGGACCCGGTGGCCGCGGCGATGCTGGCGGAGCTGGCGGGAGCGGAGCAGATCACCATCCACCTCCGCGAGGACCGCCGCCACATCCAGGACCGCGACCTGCGCATCCTCCGGGACACCGTGCAGACGGTGCTCAATCTGGAGATGGCCGCGTCCGGGGAGATGGTGAAGATCGCCTACGAGTTCAAGCCGGACACCGTCACCCTGGTCCCCGAGCGCCGCGAGGAGCTCACCACCGAGGGCGGGCTGGACGTGACGTCCCAGCGCGACCAGCTCACCAAGCTGATCAAGAACCTCAAGGACGGGGACATCGTGGTCTCGCTGTTCATCGACCCCGACCTGGACCAGATCCGCGCCAGCCACCGCGTCAACGCCAACCGGGTGGAGCTGCACACCGGGCGGTTCTGCGAGGCTCGCAACGAGAAGGACCGCCAGAAGGAGCTCTCCCGCATCGTCGACGCGGCCAAGGCCGCCACCAAGCTGGGACTGGGGGTGGCCGCGGGTCATGGGCTGAACTACGAGAACGTCCGGCCCATCACACGGATCCAGGAGATCGACGAGCTGAACATCGGCCACGCCATCGTCTCGCGCGCGGTGCTGGTAGGGTTGGAGCGGGCGGTACGCGAGATGGTCCAGCTCATGAACGGCCGATGAAGCGGGCGCTCACCAGCGAGCAGATGAAGGAGCTGGAGCGGCACGCCGGCGCCCAGTACGGGATGTCGGAGGCGCTCCTGATGGAGAACGCCGGGGCCGCGCTGGCGGACGAGGCGTTCCGGCTGGCGTCTCCCCAGGGCCGGTTCCTGGTGCTGTGCGGGCGCGGCAACAACGCCGGCGACGGGCTGGTGGCGGCGCGGAAGCTGGCCGGGCGCGGCCGGGTGGTGCACCTCGAGATGGTGGCAGGCAAGGAGGAGCTGGGCGGCGAGGTGCAGCGGAACCTCCACGCCCTGCGCATCGCCGGTGTGATGGTGGCGGTGATCCCGTTCGACTTCCCCACTGGGCCGGGGGACGTGGTGGTCGACGCGCTCTTTGGCACCGGCGTCAACCGGGCGCCCCAGGGCGTGTACGCGGAGGCCATTGGCCGGATCTCCGCCTGGCGTGCGGTGGGCGCCCGGGTGCTGTCGGCAGACCTCCCCTCCGGCCTCAACGCCGACACCGGCCGCGCCTTCGTCCCCTGCGTGCAGGCGGACGCCACGGTGGCCTTCGGTTACTTGAAGATCGGCCACCTGGTGGAGCCGGGCGCGCATCTGTCCGGCCAGCTCTCGGTAGCGGACATCGGGCTGCCGGTCCCCGAGGGGGCGGGCATCAAGGCGCCCCTGGTGGCGTTGCTGGAGGAGGCCGACGTGCGGAGCCGGATCCGACCGCGGCGGCCGGACGCGCACAAGGGCACCTTCGGCCACGTGCTGGTGGTGGCGGGGAGCCGGGGAAAGACGGGCGCGGCCTCACTCTGCGCCCAGGGTGCACTGCGGGCGGGGGCCGGGCTGGTCACCGTGGCCACCCGGCCGGACGCGCTGTTTGCGGTGATGAGCACCGCCCCGGAGCTGATGGGGCAGGAGCTGATGGGAGATGGCGCGCTGGGGCCGAACGACGCCATGGCCATCCTCCAGGCGGCCGAAGGGAAACAGGCGCTGGTGCTGGGCCCCGGCATCCCCCGCGGCGAGCACACCGGCCACCTCCTCCGCACCCTCCTCACCGAGCTGACCATCCCGATGGTAATCGACGCGGACGGGCTGAACGCGCTGGCGGGGAACCTGGACGCGCTCACCACCGCGCAGGCGCCGGTGCTGCTCACGCCCCACCCGGGGGAGATGTCGCGGATGGCCGGGCGGGCCACCTCCGAGGTCCAGGGGGACCGGATCAGCGCCGCGCGGGCGCTGGCCCAGGCGCACAACGCGGTAGTGGTCCTGAAGGGCGCGCGGACGGTGATCGCGCTGGAGAACGGGAGCTGCTTCGTCAATCCGACCGGCAACCCCGGGATGGCCACCGGCGGCACCGGGGACGTGCTGGCCGGGATCTGCGGCGGGCTCCTGGCGCAGGGGTTGTCGCGCGAGGACGCGGCGATGATCGGCACCTACGTGCACGGGTTGGCGGGAGACAGGGTGGCGAAGCGGACGGGGCGGATGGGCCTGGTGGCGTCCGACCTGCTGTCCGGCCTTCAAGACGTCTGGGTCGAGTGGGATCGGTAACGCTGCTGTCCCGCTCCCCGGAGGAGACGCGCGCGCTGGGCGCCGCGCTGGGGCAGGTGCTGCGCGTGGGCGACTTCGTGGGCCTGTGCGGCGAGCTGGGCGCCGGGAAGACCGCCTTCATCCGCGGTGTAGCGGAGGGCGCGGGCGTGCCGGCGCGGGAGGTGAGCAGCCCCAGCTTCGCCATCGTCCAGCCGTACCGGGGGCGTTCGGTGACGCTCCACCACGCGGATCTGTACCGGCTGGTGGGCGAGGACGAGCTCTACGCGACCGGTTTCTTCGACCTCCTGGGGCAGGGCGCCACGCTGGTGGAGTGGCTGGACCGCGTCCCGCGCGCCGCGCCCGGGGACTCCCTCCGCCTGGACTTCACCGTGCTGGAGGACGAGTCGCGGAAGATCGCCGCCGCCGCGTCCGGGCCGGTGTCGGAGGAGCTTTTGCGCCTGTGGATGGAGGCGGCCGGGTAGAGTTCTCAGCCATGTCCTTCTTCCTGGGATTGCTCCTCTTCACCGTGGTGCTGGGCCAGGTGGACCGGCGCCTGCCCTGGCCACGCCCATGATCGCCGGCCACTTCGCCTTCGCGGCGGCGGTGAAGTCGAGGACCCCGCAGATCCCGCTCTGGTCGTTGATGCTGGCCTGCCAGTGGATGGACGTGGTGTTCATCCCGCTCTTCGGGTTCCAGCTGGAGCGCATCGTCCCCCTCCCGGGCACCGCGCCCGGTGCCTACGGACAGGGCGTCATCTACGCGGACTACACGCACTCGGTGGTCGGGGCGCTCGTGCTGTCGGCCATCTTCGCCGTCGCCACCGGCATCCCCTGGGGGCGGCGCGCCGGGCTCATCCTCGGCGGCGTGGTCTTCTCCCACTGGGTGCTGGACCTGGTCACCCACCGGCAGGACATGCCGCTGCTGCCGGGCAACGCGGGAGACCTTCCCCGCCTGGGCTTCGGGCTGTGGCGCTGGCCCGCCGCGACGGCCGCGGTGGAGCTGGCCATGGTCCTCGCGGGCTCCTGGCTGTACTGGCGGGCAGCCCTCCGAGCGGCGCCCGGTTCCCGCCGCGCCCACGTCGCCGGGGGGATGATGCTGGGCTTCGGGTTGCTGACGCTGGGCTTGAACGTGGCCGGGATGTGAAGCGGCGATTATCCTGACCGCCATGGATTCGCGACGCTTGAGCGAGCCGGAGATCCAGGCCATCCAGGATCGCCTGAAGCAGACCTCCCCGGGGCCGTGGCACTCGGAGGGGGACCAGGTCTTCACCCGGGACGAGGTGCTGGCCGACATCTGCTGCGGCGCCATCGAGCAGGCCATGGCGGACGCCACGTTCTTCGCCCACTCGCGCGAGGACGTGGAGCGGCTCCTGGTAGAGGTCCACGCCCTCCAGGACGAGCTCAAGCGCTACCGCGAGCGGTAGACCCGGTCAGGTCTCCAGCGGCAACCCCGCAGCCACCCACCCGTCCTTGCCCGCCTTGTACTCGCGGACGTTCTGGTACCCCATCGCCACCAGCGCACGGGCGGCGTCGGCCGAGGCCGTTCAGGTGGGGCTCTTGCAGTAGGTGACGATCGCCGCGCCGAGGTCCGGGATGAGCTTCGGTGCTAGCTCCTGCACCTTGGTGCGGGGGATGTTGATGGCGCCGGGGAGGTGGCCCTTGGCGTAGGCGTTCGCGTTCAGCGCCTCCACGAGGATGGGGCGCGGGTTCGCGTCCCTCAGTTCCTCCGTGGAGATCGGAGGGTGGTGGCCGGCGTGCCCGCGACCGAACAACCGCGCCAGGAATCCCATGGCCGGATGGTTAACGCGTCCAGCGGTGGAATGCCATTCCGCCATCTACCCCCACCAGCTCGCCCTCGGCCACCTCGTGCCAGTGGGACTCCGTGGAGAGCTCCTCGCTGGCGATGACCAGCTGCTCCACCGTGGCGCCTTCCGCCGGGGCCGGGTGTGGTCCGGTGCGCCCCTCGGTGAAGAACAGCGTCCGGTGGCAGCGGCTGGCCACCAGCAGCTCACCGTCGGTGACCATGAAGTTCATCGAGGTGGGCTTCTCGGCGTCCGCCCGGTCCGTCACTCGCGACACCGCCGCCATCGTCCGCACCAGCGCGCTGGCCACCGCGCCGGCGCCGGACCGCCCGTCCAGCTCGGTGAGGAAGATCAGGAAGCAGCGCTCCGAGTCGGTCTCCCCCTGGAGCCTGGGCATCAACGCCGGAGCGATCAGCCGCTCCAGCGCCTCCCGGTGCTTTTCGAAGTCGCGCACCGTCCCGTTGTGCGCGAAGGCCCAGCGGCCGTGGAGGAAGGGGTGCGCGTTGCGGACCGCCACCTCGCCCACGGACTTCAGCCGGACGTGCGCCAGCACCGCGTGCGAGGAGACCAGCCCGGAGACCCGTTCGAAGTCCGGGTCCGCGTGGGCGGGCCCCAGACCGTGCGCCACCTCCGGCGCCGGCCGGGCGCCGTAGTAGGCGATGCCCCAACCGTCCTTGTGCTCGCGCGACTGCTGCAACAGCGAGTTCTTCTCCGCCACGAGCGACCGGTGGACGCGGGCGGGCTGGTTGGACCGGAAACCGAAGAGGCGGCACATCGCTCGTCTACTCGCAGACGTGGGTGTCGCCGTCGCGGTGCACCACCACGTCTCCTCCCTTGATCACCCAGCGCACGTGGTTGATTCCCAGGTGGTACGGCAGGTGCCCGGGGCCCTTGCACCCGAACACCACCACGTCCGCCGGCTCGTTCTGCTTCAGCCGCCCCGCCTGCTCCAGCCGCAGGGCGATGGCCGCCCCGCGCGTCGCCGCGAAGTACGCCTCGGCCGCGGTGAGCCCGTTCTCCAGGCACGCCAGGCCCAGCGCCAGCGGGAGGTTCTCCGACATGGCGGAGCCCGGGTTGACGTTGGTGCCCAGGGCCACGTTCACCCCCGCGTCGCGCAGCTTCCGCCCCGGCGCGTACTGGCGCTGACGGAGGAAGAGGGTGGAGGTGGGGACCAGCACGGCGCTCACCCCGGCCTTCGCCATCGCCTCGATCCCGTCGTCGTTCACGAACTCCAGATGATCGGCGGTGGCCGCCCCCAACTCGGCCGCCAGCGCCGCGCCGCCGCCGTCGCTGAGCTGGTCCGCGTGGATCCGGGGAACGAGCCCCGCCGCGCGACCCGCCTCCAGGATGCGCCGGCCTTCGTCGCGGGTGAAGGCGGACCGCTCGACGAACGCGTCGCAGAACACCGCCAGCTTCTGCTGCGCGGCCCGGGGGATGACCTCGTTGACGCACAGGTCCACGTACTGCTCGCGCCGGTCCTCGTACTCCGGCGGGATGGCGTGGGCGCAGAGGAGCGTCGGGATGAGCGTCACCGGCTGGGCGCCCTGGAGCCGGTGGACGATCCGGAGCATCTTCAGCTCGTCCTCGAGGTTGAGGCCGTACCCGCTCTTCACCTCCGCCGTGAGCACGCCGTGCTCCACCAGCCGCCGCAGCCGGTGCCGGGCGCCGTTCATCAGCTCCGTCTCGGAGGCGGCGCGGGTGGCCTTCATGGTGGAGGCGATGCCTCCGCCCGCCTGGGCGAGCTCCACGTAGCTCTTGCCCTGGCAGCGCAGGTCGAACTCGTGCGAGCGCTCGCCGGCGAAGACCAGGTGCGTGTGCGGGTCCACGAAGCCGGGGCCCACGAAGCCGCCGCCGGCGTCGATGACCTTCGTCTCCGGGCCCACCGCGTCGGCGGGCAGCTCGTTCTCGGGTCCAATGAAGGCCAGCCTCGCGCCGATGATGCCCACCGCCCCACGCGGGATGGGGGCCAGCGCCCGGTCCGCCGGGCCGGACGGATCCCCCGCCGCGGTCACGACCTCCGAGGTGTTACGGATTACGACGTCCACGGCCCGCCCCCTTCAGGACTTCAACACGTCACGCCCGGCACCTTCACGCCGCGCTCCTTCGCCACCTCGACCGCTCGTTCGTAGCCCGCGTCCACGTGGCGGAGCACGCCCATCCCCGGGTCCGAGGTGAGCACGCGGGAGATCCGCCGTGCCGCCTCCTCCGTCCCGTCCGCCACGATGACCTGCCCCGCGTGCAGCGAATAGCCGATGCCCACGCCGCCGCCGTGGTGGAAGGACACCCACGACGCGCCGTTCACCGCGTTCACCAGCGCGTTCAGGATGGGCCAGTCCGCGACCGCGTCCGTCCCGTCCTTCATCGCCTCCGTCTCCCGGTTGGGGGAGGCGACCGACCCGCAGTCCAGGTGGTCGCGGCCGATGACGATGGGCGCCTTCACCTCGCCGCGCCTGACCAGGTCGTTGAAGGCCAGCCCGGCCTTCTCGCGTTCGCCATAGCCCAGCCAGCAGATGCGCGCCGGCAGCCCCTGGAACGCCACCCGTTCAGCGGCCAGCGCCAGCCAGCGCTTCAGCGACGCCTTCTCCGGGAACAGCTCCATCACCGCGCGGTCGGTGCGCCGGATGTCCTCCGGGTCGCCGGAGAGCGCCACCCAGCGGAACGGGCCCAGGCCCTCGCAGAACATGGGCCGGATGTACGCGGGCACGAAGCCGGGGAAGCCGAAGGCGCCCTCCAGCCCGCCGAGCTGCGCCTGGGCGCGGAGGTTGTTCCCGTAGTCGAAGACGTGGCTGCCCTGCTTCTGCAGATCAAGCATGGCCCTCACCTGGACCGCCATCGACTCGCGTGCGCGGCGCACGTAGCCGTCCGGGTCCGACCGCCGGAGCGCCGCCGCCTCCTCCAGGGACAGCCCGCGCGGGACATAGCCGTTCAGCGGGTCGTGCGCGGAGGTCTGGTCGGTGACCAGGTCCACCTTCACGCCGCGCCGGGCGATCTCCGGGAAGACGTCCGCGGCGTTGGCGATCACCCCCACCGACTTCGCGACCTTCTTCTGCTGCGCCTCGGCGCACAAGGCCAGCGCCTCGTCCAGGTCGCGCGCCACCGCGTCCAGGTAGCGCGTCTCCAGCCGCCGCTTCGCCCGCGCCGGGTCCACCTCCACGCCCAGGAACACGCCGCCGTTCATGGTGGCGGCCAAAGGCTGCGCGCCGCCCATGCCGCCCAGCCCGCCGGAGAGCACCAGCCGCCCGGCCAGGTCCGCGCTGCCGAAGTGGGTGCGGCCGGCCTGGGCGAACGTCTCGTAGGTGCCCTGCAAGATCCCCTGCGTGCCGATGTAGATCCACGAGCCGGCCGTCATCTGGCCGTACATCATCAGGCCCTTGCGTTCGAGCTCGCGGAAGTGCTCCCAGGTGGCCCACGCGCCGACGAGGTTGGAGTTGGCGATCAGCACCCGCGGCGCGTCCGGGTGCGTCCGCAGCACGCCCACCGGCTTGCCGGACTGGACCAGCAGCGTCTCCTCGTCCGTCAGGGTACGCAGCGCGGCGACGATGCGGTCGAACGACGCCCAGTCACGCGCCGCCTTCCCGGTGCCGCCGTAGACCACCAGGTCCCCGGGCCGCTCGGCCACCTCCGGATCGAGGTTGTTCATCAGCATCCGCAGGGCCGCCTCCTGCACCCAGCCCCGGCAGGTGCGCTCGGGGCCGCGCGGCGCGCGAATGACGCGGGTCTCGCTCATGGCGGCAACATACGGAACCGGCGGTCCAAGGTCATCCCTCGGACCGCCGGTTCCATCTCCAGATTTCTCCAGGCGTGCTGCCACTGCCCTCCCAGGTCCGCGGCCGGTCTCCCGGCCCAGCCGCGATCACCTTCACGACGCCGGCGCCGCGCTACGCGGCGGCCAGCCGTCCTCCCCAGAGGTCCAGCGCCACGCGCGCCTGGACCCGGAAACGGATGCCCACGTACTCGCGGACCTGGCCGCGCACGGTGAAGCGCGCGCCGGCCTGGCGGAGGTAGCGGTTGCCGAAGAGGTCGGCCGCCGCGCCGTCCACGGAATCGATCTGCTCCGGGTCCCCGAGGTCGATGCGGGTGATCCCCAGCTCCGCGAAGCGCACGTCGCCGCCGGAGAAGCCGCCCACGCGCATCCGCAGGCCGACCTGCTCCTCCAGGAAGGCGAGGTCCGCCGCGTCGAGGTGCTGCTTGTCGCCGCCCACCCGGGCGAAGTCTTCCGCCAGCGCGCGGAGCGCCTCGAAGCCGTTGTGGACGCACGCGCGGCGCTCGCCCAGGCGGACGGGATCCAGGACCAGCAAGCCGGTGCCGAACGCTACGTCCGTCACCACTTCCTGGAACCCGTCGCCGTCGACGTCCTCGCGGACCATCTCCGCGGCGCGGATGACGGGACTGCTGCCCGTAAGATCGAAGATGAGCGGGGTGGCCATGGGGAGAATGCCTTTTTTCGCTCGGTAAGACTTCTGCCGTCATTGTCGGGTGATGGTGGCCAGAAGTTGCCGCAGTAGGCACCAGAACCCTCACGATTCCATGGGGTTACCTGCCGCCTCGATGGTCCAGTCTATTCTCAGAGACTGAGAAACTGTGTGTCAGGCCTCAATGACACCCGGCTTTTGGGGGGCTGGCGCACCGGCACTCCAGTTCTAGAATGACCGTTGGTCGAGGGGGTCCCGTGGCGGAGATCAGCCGGCGTCAGATCCGCGTCGTGGGCGCCATGCTGGAGCGCACCCCGGACGGCGGCGAATACCTCATCACGCAGCGGCCGCCCAAGGCGACCCTGCCGTTGCTCTGGGAGTTCCCAGGCGGGCGCGTCCAGGAGGGCGAGACGGACGAAGAGGCCCTGGCCCGCGAGCTGCGCGAGGAGATGGGCATCGAGGTCCAGGTCAACGAGAAGGCGATGCAGGTGCATCACCAGTACCCGAATTACGCCATCGACTTCACCGTGTTCCGCTGCCAGCTCCGATCGCCGGAGGACGCCATCCAGCACATCCGCGTCCACGACCACTGCTGGGTGAAGCTGGCGCAGATGGGCGACTACAAGTTCCCCGACGCGGACGCGCGCACGCTGGAGAAATTGCTGGACCTGGACCACTAGGGTCCGCTTCTGAGCGTTTGCCCAGCCGCGGGAGCGAGCGCTGCGGCTGAGTGTTTTCCCTCCGCTTGACCACGCGCGGCCGGTGCCCATCTTCCCGGCCAGGGAAGCGTGCGGGGGAGGGCCAGGGTTGGGCGCCAACAAGAACGAGGTACCGGGCGTCAATCCGCGCGGCAAGCGGACGGACAAGCAACCCAGGGCGCCGCGCTTCAAGCTCGGCAGCCCGCTGGGCTACGTGCTGCTGCTGGTCCTGGGGTTCATGCTCTTCCGCAACGTCTTCCAGGACGCGGGCGTCCGGAGGGTCCCCTACAGCCAGTTCAAGGACGCGGTCCGGCAGGGGCAGTTCGCGCGCGTGCAGCTCGCCAACGACTGGGTGAAGGGCTACCTCCCGGAGAACAGCGCCGCCGCACCGCCCGAGGAGCAGGGCGAGCCGCGCGCCTTCCGCCGCCCGCCGTCCGCGCTCCCGTGGATGGCGGCGCGCGTCCAGGGCGACGAGGAGATGGTCCCGCTGCTGGAGGAGAAGAAGGTCCCCTACGAGGCCGTCCCGCAGTCCGGCTTGACCGAGGCGATCTGGATCTGGCTCCTGCCGCTGGCCATCGCCTTCGCGTTCTGGACCTTCATGATGCGGCGGATGAGCGGCGGCATCGGCCAGGGGCCGCAGAGCGTGATGAGCTTCGGGAAGACGCGGGCCAAGATCACCTCCGAGTCGAACACCGGGGTGGGCTTCAAGGACGTGGCCGGCATCGACGAGGCGGTCGAAGAGCTCAAGGAGATCGTCGAGTTCCTCAAGACGCCGGAGAAGTTCCGGAGGCTGGGCGGCCGCATCCCCAAGGGCGTGCTCCTGGTGGGGCCGCCGGGCACCGGCAAGACGCTGCTGGCGCGCGCGGTGGCGGGCGAGGCAGGGGTGGCGTTCTTCTCGCTCTCCGGGTCGGAGTTCGTGGAGATGTTCGTGGGCGTGGGCGCGGCGCGGGTGCGCGACCTGTTCGGCCAGGCGCAGGCCAAGGCGCCCTGCATCATCTTCATCGACGAGCTGGACGCCATCGGCAAGAGCCGCAACGGCGGGGTGGTGGCCGGGCACGACGAGCGCGAGCAGACGCTCAACCAGCTGCTGGCGGAGATGGACGGCTTCGACGCGCGGGCGGGGCTGATCATCCTCGCCGCCACCAACCGGCCGGAGATCCTGGACTCGGCGCTGATGCGGCCGGGCCGCTTCGACCGGCAGGTGCTGGTGGACCGGCCGGACAAGCGGGGGCGGGAGATGATCCTGGAGATCCACGCGCGCGAGGTGAAGCTGGGCCCGGACGTGGACCTGGGCGCCATCGCCGCGCACACGCCGGGCTTCGCGGGCGCGGACCTGGCCAACGTGGTGAACGAGGCGGCGTTGCTGGCGGCGCGGAAGAACCGGGACGCGGTGACCCGGGCGGACATGGAGGAGGCCATCGAACGGGTGGTGGCCGGGCTGGAGAAGAAGAACCGCCGGATGAACGAGCGGGAGAAGGAGATCGTGGCCCACCACGAGGCGGGGCACGCGGTGGTGAGCTGGATGCTCCCCCACACGGAGCAGGTCCACAAGGTGAGCATCATCCCGCGCGGACTGGCGGCGCTGGGGTACACGCTCTCGCTGCCGCTGGAGGACCGCTACCTCATGTCCACCGACGAGCTGCGGGACAAGATGGCGGGGATGATGGGCGGGCGCGCCGCCGAGGAGCTGTTCATCGGCGAGGTCTCCACCGGCGCCTCCAACGACTTCAAGCACGCCACCGACATCGCGCGGCTGATGGTGCGCGACTACGGGATGAGCGAGCGGCTGGGACCGGTGTCGCTGGCCGAGGAGCGGCTCAGCGTGTTCCTGCGCTCGACGGGGGTGAGCGAAGCGCGGGCGTACTCGGAGCGCACGGCGCAGGTGATCGACGAGGAGATCCGCGCGCTGGTGGCCGAGGCGCTGGAGCGCGCGCGCCAGGTGCTGGGGGCCCACCGCGACCTGGCGGAGAAGCTGGCGGCGCGGCTGCTGGCGACGGAGGTGGTGGAGGAGGAGGACCTGGTGCGGATCCTGGGCCCGCGGGTGCCGCGGGAGCAGCACGCGCACCCGCACCGGCACGAGGACCAGGGCGGGGAGCCGGGGGCGCCGCCCCAACCGACACAGCCGTCGTAGGCGCCGCGGGCGGGAAGCGTGGCGCCGGGCCGGCGGGCTCTTACCTTTAGGCGAGGAGGTGACCGTCGTGGATCCGAAGATCGGGGAGAGCTACGTCGCGCGGAAGCGGCTGTTCGCGAAGGGGCTGCGCGACGGCCGCTTGACCGTCCAGGAGATCGAGCAGGCCCTGCCGGCCGGGACCCTCACGGCGGCCGAGCGCTGGCTGCTCTACTACTCGCTGCGCGCCGCCCAGGTGGAGATCGTGGACCAGGAGACGGGGGAGGTGGACCACGGCGGGTTCGCCTTCGGGACCGAGCAGCCCCCAACGGAGCATTGACACGGAAATCCGCCTGGTTAGGTTGCTGGCCGATGAGCCAGCGGGATGACGCCGCCGGGAGACCGAGCAAGGTCAAGGTGAACGACCGGCGGAGGTTCGACATGGACGGGAACGTGCGGGAGAGCAATCCAGAGGTCGAGGGGCCGCCGCCGGAGCAACCGCCCGGACAGCCGGGGGAGGAGGCGCTGTCCACCGCGCCCCCGCCCGAGGACGCGGAGGTCATGCGGCTGAAGGCGGAGCTGGAGGTCGTGCAGAAGGACCTGGAGGCGTCGCGCCGCCGGGTGGACGACCTGGCGCGCGCGTACCAGGCGGTCAACCAGGACCGGGAGGAGTTCAAGGCGCGGCTGCGCCGCGAGCGCGACGGCCTGATCGACGTCGAGCGCGGGAAGGTCGCGGTGGCGCTGGTGGAGGCGGTGGACGAGCTGGACCGCTGCCTGGTCGGGGGGGACGTGTCGCCGCTCGCCCAGGGCGTGCGGATGATCCGCGACGGGCTGGTGCGGAAGCTCCAGGAGATGGGCGTGGAGCGCCTGTCGCTGGTGGGCCAGCTGTACGACCCGAACCTGGCGGAGGCGGCGGACATGGAGGTCACGCCGAATCCGGAGGAGGACCAGCGCGTCGTCGCCGAGGTCCAGGCCGGGTACCGGATCAAGGACAAGGTGATCCGGCCGGCGCGGGTGAAGGTCTCCAAGTACGTCGCGCCAGCGCAGGCCTGACCGGTTCAGCGGGCGAAGAGGAACAGCCCGGCCAGCGCCAGGGCTACGAGCACGGCGACCAGCACGCGCAGGACCAGGCGCGGTCGCCGGGGGGCTGGAGCCATGGTCTCCGGGCGCACCACGATGGCACGCGAGCCGGCCCTCGCAATGGCGGATGAGACATAGGGGCTGGTGAAGGTCGGAGTCGTCGGGGAGCGCGCCGGAGCCTGGCTTGGCGGAGGCGTGCGGAAGGGGCGACCCCAGTCCTCGCCCGTGGAGAAGAGCGCCTCCAGGTCGAGCGCCACCTCCTCGCCGGACTGGTACCGCTGCTCCGGCTTCTTCTGGAGCAGCTTCATCGTTACCTTCTCCAGCCCGAACGGGACGTCGGGGTTCAGCGTCCTGGGCCGCTCCGGCATCTCGCGGGCGATCGACTCGTAGATCTGCTCGCTCCGGGCGTGACGGAAGGGATGTTCGCCCGTCAGCACCTCGTAGAAGATGACCCCGAGCGCGTGGAGGTCCCCGGCGGGTAGATACTGGAAGGGGACCTGCCGCCGCGCGGCGCGCTCCTCGAGGATGGCCTCGCAGTGCTCCGGACTGTAGGAGGCGCGCGTTCCAGGGACGTGGCCGGCGGATGAGCCAGTGAGGCGCTCCGTTCCCGGTCCCAGGCCGCTGGTGAAGTCGACGATCTTGGGGACGCCCCTCGGCGTCATCAGGACGTTGCCGGCGTTCAAGTCGCGGTGACAGATGCCCCGGCGCGCCATTTCGCCGCAAGCAGCCGCCAGCATTACCCAGCTACACACGACGATGTTCAGCGGGCGCGGCTCCTCGCTCGACCAGTCGACGATGGTCCGGCTCTTCGGGACCCACTCCTGGGCCAGGTACAGGTGCCCGGTCCGGGAGGTGTCCGGGTACATGCCGTGGGACAGGGCCCTGGCGACGCCGGGGACGCCGTCCAACTGCAGGAAGAAGGCGACCTGGCGCAGGAAGCGCTGGTGCACCAGCCGCGTTTCGGAGTCCCGTTCGCCCTTGGGGAAGAGGGACACCTTGAGCACGGCGGGCCGCCGGCCAGGTCCTTCCGCCAGGTACGCCATCTGGCCGTCGCCCCGGCCCAGAGCCCGCCGGATGACGTACTCGCCGACCCGGGTACCTGGAAGGAGCCACGCCGGGTTGACGGGGGTCGGGGAGAGGTCGTCCATGGTCTCCCCACGGTAGCTCAAGGGTCCAACGTTACCGCCGCACCTCGGCCAGCCAGCGCGAGACCTCCTGCGCCTTGTCCGGCACGTTGGCGGCGAGGAAGCCGCTGCGCGCCTGGAGCGCCAGCCCGCGCGCGCGCGGGATCTCCGCGCGCGCGGCCACCAGCGCCTGGGCGAGGTGGAACTGCGTCTCCGCGAGCTGCTCCGGGTCCCCGACCAGCAGCTTGCACGCGCGTTCGAGGTGGGGGAGCGCCTCCTTGGGCCGCTTCAGCTCCACCAGCGCCTGGCCCACCCCGTCCAGCGAATAGCCCAGGTCCAGCGCCTCCGGCCCCAGCGCCTTGGTCTGGATCGCCGCCGCTCGCTGGAACTTCTCCAGCGCCTCCGCCGGGCGCCGCTCCAGCAGCAGCACCGTCCCCGAGCTGTCCAGCGCCTCCGCCAGCCGGGGGCTCTCCGCGACCAGGCGCTCGCGGGCGATCTTCACCGCCCGGTTGGCCGCCTCGTTGGCGCCGCGGAAGTCGCCCTGCTGGGCCAGCGCCAGCGACAGGTTGCGTAGGGTGGAGATGTGCACCGGGTGGTCGGGGCCGCGGATGGCCGTCATCATCTCCAGCCCCTCCCGCATCGCGGCCACCGCCTTGTCGCGGTCGCCCAGCGCCAGGTACGCGGCGCCCAGGTTCGTCATCAGGTCCATCCGGAGGAACTCGCGCCCGCTGGCCCGATCCACCACCGCCAGCGCCTGCTGCAGCGCGTTCAGCCCTTCCGCGTAGTGTGCGGTCTGCAGGTGGACGGTGGCGATGTTGTTGAGCAGGCCGACCTCCAGGTCCGGGCTTCCGCCCACCCGGTCCAGCCCGCTCCGCGCGTGCCGCGCCCACTCCATCGCCTTCTCCGGCCGGTCGCGCAGCAGCCACACCAGCCGCGAGGCGCTCTGCACCTTGGTGTAGTCGTCGTGCCCGGCCTCGGCGAGGAAGAACGCCTCGGTCAGGTCGCGCTCCGCCGACTGCACGTCGCTCAGCGACACCTCCAGGTACCCCAGGAGGAGCCGCGCCTCCGCCTCCACCGGCCGGTAGTTCAACGGCTGCGCCGCCGCCACCGCCGACTGGGCCAGGGGCATCGCCGGGCGGACCCTCCCCGCCGCCCGGAGCGCGCGGATCTGCGCCAGCTGCGCCTCCACCGCCTCGAGCGCCTTCTGCCGCACCGGGTCCTCGGGCCGGCCCAGCAGGTGCAGCGTCTCCAGCTCCTGGCACTGCCGCACGCTGGAGAGGTTGGCGGTGGCCTCCGCCGCCTTCTCCACCAGCGGCTCGTCCGGCGCCTGCAACAGGTGGGTGAGCGCGTCCAGCTCCTTGAGGCGCCGCTCCAGGCACAGCATCCGGAGCGAGAGCATGTTCTCGTCGACCTCGCCGCGGATGCGCGTGGCCTCGCACGCCTCGCGGAAGCCGGCCGACCACTTCGCGGCGTACTCGTCCAGCGCCCGCGAGGCCCGGTCCGCCTCCAGCGCCGCGCGCTCGCCCGCCACCCGGGCAAAGGCCGCGCGCATCGACGTCTCCACCGCGTCGTCCCAGGTGCCGCGCAGCCGCGCCGGCGCCCCGCTGCACAGCTCCGCCCGCTTCTGCACCAGCCGCTGCCAGGCGAACCCGGTGGTGGTGGCCGCCAGCACGAACCCCGCCGCCGCCGCCGCCCAGCGCGCCTGGGTCTGCCGGCGCTCCAGCGACAGCTGCGACAGCAGCGCCTCCATGGACGGGAAGCGCGCCTCCGGGTCCAGCGACAGGCCCCGCATCACCGCGCGCCGGATCCGCGCCGGCACCCGGCCTTCGCGAGGGGGCTCGGCGATGACGGTCTCCTGGTCCAGCGCCGCGGCCCCGCCGGCGGCCACCCGCTGGGGCACGGTGCTCGCGCCCCCGTGCCGGCGGAAGGCGGCCGCCGCCAGCACGGACGGTTCGAACGGCCGCTTGTGCCAGAGCGCCCAGTAGAGCGCGGCGCAGAAGGCGAACTGGTCCGAGCGCGCGTTGGCCTGCTGCCCGACATGCTGCTCCGGGGCCATGTACGTGGGCGTCCCCACCACCGCGCCCTCGCGGGTCATCTCCGCTTGGAGCCCGGACCTCGGCGAGTCGGCCACCAGGCGCTCCTCGACCGCCGAGGGGAGAGAGCTGGGCTCCTCGTGGCTGGTGAGGCGCGCCAGGCCGAAGTCGGTGACGAACACGCGCCCGTCGCGCGCCAGCAGCACGTTGGCCGGCTTGAAGTCCCGGTGCACCAGCCCCACCGCGTGCGCCGCCGCCAGCCCGCGCCCGGCCGCCATGAACAGGTCCAGCGTCTCGCGCCAGGGGTGGCTGGCGTCGCGGATGTAGCCGCTGAGCGTGGTGCCGTCCACGAACGCCATGGCCACGAAGACCTGGTTCCGGAACGTCCCCACGTCGAAGACCGAGAGGACGTTGGGGTGGTCGACCCGGGCCATCGCCTGGGCCTCGCGCAGCAGCCGCGCCTGGCGGTCGTGGTCGCGCGCCGCGTTGCCGGAGGAGCCGCGGAGCACCTTGATCGCCACCTTGCGGTCCAGCTCCGCGTCGTAGGCCGCGTAGACCACGCCCATCCCGCCGCGGCCCACCTCGTGGAGGACGACGTAGCGGCCAATGGAGTCGCCGCGCTGGACCGGGCGGTCTTCCTCGCTGGTGTTCACTGCGGCCCAGGGCGTGACCGGCCCTGGCACCGGGGCGGCGGCGGTGCCGGTGCCGCTCACTTCGGCGTCGGCGACCGGCGGCGGTTGGAGGCTTTCGAGCTCCGCAGTCACCGGATCGGTGACCCCGGTCTCCTCCTCAACCGGCGGTGGCGGCCGCGTCACGGGCATGGCGCGCACCACAATCCGCGGGTGCGCCCCATTCGTCAATCCGTGCGCCCAATTCGTCAATCAGTAGGCACATGTACGTTTGTCGGCAACTTCTGACACCAAAGTACGAGAATTCAGGAGACGTAGCTGAGAATGCCGTTAGCGCATCAAGCGACGGAGGTCCCCCGGATGCCAGCGACAAACCTGAGTGCCGTTGGCAGGGGAGCAGCCGTTCCGGGTGCAGCGCCGAGCGAGGTGTCTCCGGACGCCGCCGCGGCCAACCCAGCCGCCCGTGGAGCCGCTCCTGCCGGGATGAAGCCGATCATGGCCGTGGACGCCGGGGCGCGCGGGGTGGACCCGGCGGCGCTCGGCGCCAAGGCCGCGGCCCCCGAGGCAGCGGATCCCATCGATGCGGCGATCGACGCCTTCCTGGGTGACGAGCCGGCCGCCGAAGACGCGGCGGCGATGGGCGCTGGCGCTCCGACCGCGGGCGGGCTCCCGGTCGTCGCCGGTGACAACGGCCAAGCCATGGTGGTGACCAACCAGGGGGCGCTCCCGCTCTTCATGAGCGAGCAGGGCCCCATGGCGATGACCCAGGGTGGGGCGGTTCCGCTCCAGTCGCTGGCCCAGTCGGGCGCGATGGATTCCTTCCAGGCGCCGGCCCAGGCCCAGCCTCAGACTCGCGAGGCCGCCGTCAAGGAGGCGGTCGTCAAGGTGGCCCAGGCGGCCACCGAGGTGGCGGCGACCGCGGTGAAGACGCTCGCGGCGGCGATCTCGGCGCCCGCGGCTCGCTTTCTCGGCACCAACCTGGCCTCTCGCCCGGCCCCCGCGCCAACGACCTCCGCCGCGCCGTACTCGGGGCAGTCGGCCTTCGTCCCGGCCCGCTCGGCCCCGGTCCCGACTCCGCGCGCGGCGCCCGTCGCGACCCCGCGCGTCGCCTCGAACGACGTCTTCCAGGCCATGGGCGGCGGGGCCAAGCCGGCCGCGGCCCCGGTCCAGGAAACGGTGACCCAGGCCAAGCTCGATCCGAAGCTGCACAAGGATGCCGGCGGCGGGACCCGGCTCGGCACCAACAGCAGCGGCGAGGGCGGCAACCGCTTCTAAAACCAATCGCCTCGCGGGTTGCCGGGAAGCGCCGCCTCGGATGAGATGCCGGGCGGATGCACCGCCTCGCCGCGGCCTTCGCCTTCCTGATCGCCCTCGACGCCTCCGCGGACTCCGCCGACGTGGAGCGCTGGGTCCGCGCGCGCGCCGCCGAGCACCGCGCCTACCTGGACCAGCTCAGCGCCCGGCTCACCTCAGAAGGCACTCCGCTGTGGCGCGAGCGCGTCCCCGGCGAGGCTCCGCTGTCGGACTTCACCCCGCCCACCTCGCTGGCGCCGCTGATCCGCGCGGTGCGCGACGGCGTGGTGAACATCCGCGCCGAAGGGCTCTCGGACGGCACGGAGCAGCCGCGGCGGTCCCTGGGGTCGGGGTTCGTCCTCACGCCCGACGGCTACCTGGTGACCAACAACCACGTCATCGACCGCGCGCAGGACGTCCGCGTCGCGCTGTCCGACGGGCGGGAGCTGTTCGCGGACGTGGTGGGCCACGACCCGGCCACGGACGTGGCGCTCTTGAAGATCCGCGGCCCGGTGAAGGACCTGCCGTTCACCCGGCTGGGCGATTCGGACCGGCTGCAGATCGGCGACTGGGTGATGGCCATCGGCAACCCGTTCGGGCTGGACCACTCGGTGTCCCACGGGATGATCTCCGCCAAGGAGCGCATCATCGGCGTCGGCGCGTTCGACGACTTCATCCAGACCGACGCGCTGATCAACCCCGGCAACTCGGGCGGGCCGCTGTTCAACATGCGCGGCGAGGTGGTGGGGGTGAACACGGCCATCGTCAGCCAGGCGCAGGGCATTGGCTTCGCGGTGCCGATCAACATGGTGAAGGACCTGCTCCCCAACCTGCTCGAGAACGGGCGGCTGGCGCGCGGGTGGCTGGGCATCGTGGTGCAGGAGGAGGGACCGGCCGCCGTCGAGAAGGGCGCGATGGTGCAGACGGTCTTCAAGGCGGGCCCGGCGGCGAGGGCGGGGCTGGCCGCCGGCGACCGGGTGACCGCCGTCAACGGGCGCCCGGTGGAGGGCTACCTGCGGTTCATGCGGCGGGTGGCGATCCTGGCGCCCGGCACCGTGGTGCGGCTCACCGTGCAGCGCGGCGGGACCGGCAAGCCCCAGGAGCTGGCGGTCACCCTGGGCGAGCGTCCCGCGCCCGGCCGCCCCTGAAAAAAGCGGCGGCCGCGGCGGGGCCCCACAACCCCGCCGCGGCCTTTTTGTAAGCACTGCCGCTTTCGATGCCCCTGTGCTGCTGCGCTGCCGGCCTACGCCCGCGCGGCGCCGTCCGGACGGAACCAGCCGTCCACGTAGTCGCGCTGCTGGCCGTTGATGGTGAAGTTGGCGCCCTGCTGGTGCTGGATGATGTTGCCGTTGGCGTCGCGGGTGCCCTGCGCCTTGGACTCGGTGGCGTTCGCCTGGCCGAGGTCGATCCGGCTGATGCCCAGCTCCCCCAGGCTCTTGGACTGCCCGTTGAGCCCGCCCACCTGCATCTTGAGGCCGATCTTCGACTCGAGCTGCTTCATGTCGTTGCCGTCCAGGTACTGCTTGCCGGGGCGGATCATCCCGAAGTGCTCGCCCGCCGCGCGCAGCGCCGAGAAGCCGTTGCTGAAGGTCCCATCCGGCTGGTCGCCCTTGATGCCGTAGGCGGAGAGGTCCGTCTTGTTCCCGAAGGTGTGCGTGAGCTTGCCCTTGTTCCCGTCGAACTGCGTGGCCGCGCCGTCCTGCGGCGTGGCGTCGAAGGTCAGCAGGCCGGTGCCCGACTTGAGGTCGTTCACCTGCTCGGTGCCCTGGCCGTTCAGGTTCGCGCCGATCTTCTTCGAGGTGTCGAAGCCCGCGCCCTTCCCGTCGAGGTTGAACATCAGCGGGTCATCCCCGCCGCCGAAGAGCCCGCCGCCACCACCGCCGCCGCCGCCGAACAGCCCGGCCACTCCCGACGCGATGGCCTGGCCGATACCCGCGCCCGCGCCGGCGCCCGCCGCCGAAGCGCCCGAGTCGGCCCCCGGGGCCGCCGCCGCCGCCGCGCCGCCGGCCTGCGCCGAAGCGGACGCGCCCGCGCCCGCGCTCGCCGTGGCCACCGCGCTCCCGTCCGGGGAGACCGAGGTCACCGTCTGGCCGTTGGCCGCGTTGGCCGCCGCCGTCCCGGCCCCGGCGCCCGCACCCGCCGCGCCGGCCGCGTTCGGATCGCCACCGGCCGCGCCCGCGCCCGCCTGGCCCTGCGCGCCGCCCGTGAGCTGCTGCACCAACTGCTGCAGGAGCTGAACGAGCTGGCCCAGCGCCTGCGTGAGCTGGTCGCCGCCGCCGGCCGGAGCCGCGGGGGCCGCCGCTCCAGCCGGGGCCGCCTGACCGGCACCGCCCGCCGGGGCCGCCGCCTGGAACTGATCCGCCGTCGGAAGCCCCACCGCCGGGGCCTGCTGCTGCGGCGCCGCCGCCGGGGCCGCCGCGCCCTGCGCGCCCCCCAGCATCTCCGTCACGCCGGAGAGGATCGTCCCAAGGCCATGCACCAGACCGTTCGAATTGATTCCCATGATGAGGGCTCCAGTCCCTTAAAAAACGAGAACAACTGATGTAGGTTTATCGGCGCTGATGAAGGGAAGTTGCTTCTGCGACCACACATGGACGCCTGTGTCCCCTCAGTAATTGCCCGAAATTACGGGCGGGGCGCAGGCGTGGAGTGCTCCCAGTCCGCCAGGAGGGTGCGGAGGGCGGCGATGAAGGCCAGGGGTTGGTCCAGGATGAGGTGGTGGTGGGCGTCCGGGATCTCGATCACCGGCGCGCGCCGCCCGAGCAGCTCGTACATGTACTGGCTGGTCTCCTCGGGGACGACGACGCTGTGCTCGCCGCGGAAGAGGGCCACCCGCGTGCGCACCGAGGCCAGCATCTCCGAGAGCTGTGGAGACCGGCGGTCGGGGAAGGCCTTCGGGTCGAACTTCCACGTCCACCCGCCGCCCGGCGCCTGGTGGACCGAGTGGAAGGCCACGTGGTCGACGATGAACCGGTGCTCGGAGGGCTGATCCGGCACCAGGCGGAAGCGCGCGACCGCCGTCTCCCGGTCCGGATACGTCTTCGGGTTCCGGAAGGCGGGGGCGTACTGGTTCCGGTCCGACTCCGGGGCGGGGCGGCGCACCGGCGCGTCGACGATGACCGCGCCGGCCAGGCGGTCGCCGTGCTCGGCGGCGGCGACGATGGTGATCACCCCGCCCAGGCTATGGCCCACCAGGACCGGCGGCGATGTCATCCCGGCGTGGTCCGCCACCGCCAGGAGCTCCTTCACCCAGGTCCGGGCCTCGTACTGCGGCCGCCGCCCGCTGTCGCCGAAGCCGGAGAGGTCCAGCGCGGCCACGTGGTAGCCGCGGGTCAGCAGCGGCGCGAGGAAGGACCACCACTCGGCGTGGGCGCCGCCCCCGTGGACGAGCACCAGCCCGGGCCGGGACGGATCACCCCAGCGGAGGTAGTGGATGGGGCAGCCCTCGACCTCCACCTCCCGCGATTCGCGCGGCGCGCGCAGCGCGTCCTCGAACCACCTGGGCGCTCCGGCCATTCGGCGCGCCAGCGTACCCTACCGGCCGGCCCAGACCGCGACCGTGTCCCCGGTGCGCGCCATGGAGACGCGGAGGGCCAGGAGCTTCGCCTTCACGCCCTGGATGGAGCCGCCGCCCTTCTTGCTCAAGGTCCAGGTGCCCTCGGGCGCGAACACCACCTCGATCCGGAGTTGGTGCGCGGCGAGCATCCGGCCCAGGCGGTCCACGTCCCCGTCCGGGGCCTTCCCGTGCACGCGCAGCAGCGGCAGCACCGGGTTGCCCCCGGCGTCGGTCCGGCTGGGGGCGCCGGATGTGAGCGCGTATTCCCCCCCGGCGAAGAAGGGAGTCACGTTCAGCGTCACCTCGCCGTCCGCGCCCTCGCCGCCGATCTGCACCACCGGGGTGGCGTCGTCGATGGACAGGTAGAGCCTCTTGCCCTTGTTCTGGTGCCGGTACTCTTCCGCCGCCTTCGCGCACTGCGGGCCCGACTCCTTGGGGCAAGCCCCCACGAACTTCGTCAGGAACGTGGAGAGCCCCTCCGTCGGG
This sequence comes from Myxococcaceae bacterium, assembly GCA_036559665.1. Lineage (GTDB taxonomy): Bacteria > Myxococcota > Myxococcia > Myxococcales > Myxococcaceae > DASRBA01. The sequence continues at coordinate 596 of DATBSS010000455.1, read as the reverse complement.
TTCGCGGCGCTCTTCGCCTTCTCGAACGCCGGATCGTCCTCGGCGGCGGCGGTGGCGGCGGCGGCGGCGAGCACAAGGGCAGCGAGGCGGTGCACGGTGGAGGACCTCCCAGGGATGGCGGGGAAGGCCGGAATGCTTGCAGAGATGGAGGGTGGGGTGGAGTAGATTTTTTGACTACATCACCGCACCTCGTACGCTTGCCCGCTCTCCCCTCGAGGCTCAGTCCCAGTTCCCGGAGGCATTGCGTGAGCGATCGGCGCGGTCACCTGCGATTCGACAAGGTTTTCACCGTCTACATCACGACCGAGGACGGGGTGATGCGGGGGGTGGGGCGGAACATCTCCGCCCGAGGGCTCTTCGTGGAGGTGGCGGAGCCGCTGCCGCTGGGAGGGCGGATCAAGGTGACGTTCTCCGGGGAGGACGGGACGGAGATGACCTGCCTGTGCGAGGTCCGCTACCAGGTGGCGCTGAGCTTCGGGAAGAAGGGCGGGGAGGGGACGGGGCACACGAGGGGCGTGGGCCTGCGGATCGTCGCGTACGAGACGAAGGATGACGCCCCCGCGCTGCTGGTGGCGCGGGAGCGGGTGCTGCACTGA
>DATBSS010000454.1:0-18184 GCA_036559665.1 Myxococcaceae bacterium | reverse complement strand
GGACGCGCGCGAGGTGATGGTGCTGGGTCCGGACGTCGTGGACGCGGTCTTTCCCCACGACGACCCGCTGGGGCAGGAGGTCCGCCTCAAGGGCCGGCCGTTCCGCGTGGTGGGCGTCCTGCAGCGGCGCGGCAGCGTGATGGGCGAGAGCCTGGACCGGCTGGCGCTCATCCCGGCCCGGACGTTCGTCCGGCTCTGGGGCCCCGAGCGCGCCAAGCAGATGGACCTGGAGGTGCTGGCCGCCAGCGCCGAAGACTTCCAGAGGGCCCAGGACGAGGTGACCACGCTGCTGCGGCGGCGGCGCGGTCTGTCCCCTCAAGACGAGACCGACTTCGAGCTGGGCACCAACGAGTCTAACAGCAAGACGGTGAACGAGTTCTCCGAGACCGTCACCGCCGCCGGCTTCGGGGTGTGCGTGCTCTCGCTGCTGGTGGGCGGCATCGGCATCCTCAACATCATGCTGGTCAGCGTGACCGAGCGGACGCAGGAGATCGGCATCCGCAAGGCGCTGGGCGCGCGGCGGCGGCGGATCATGGCCCAGTTCACCATCGAGGCGGTGATGCTCTCCCTGGTGGGCGGCGCCATCGGCATCGGGCTGGGATTCGCCGTCTCCGCCCTGGTGCACTGGGTGGTCTTCCTGCCCGCGCAGGTGCCCGCCTGGGCCGTGCTCCTGGCGGTGGTGATGAGCTCCGGGGTGGGGCTGGTGTTCGGGATCTACCCGGCCGCGCGCGCCTCGCGGCTGGACCCGGTCGAAGCGATGCGGGCGGACTAGGAGGGCGTGGTCTGCACGCGGGCGGCGAACAGCAGGGCCAGGACCAGGCTCACCTGCTCCTCGTTGGTGGAATCCGAGAGCGACGAGGGGAGCGCCAGGGCGATCGGGTGGATCCCGGTCGCGCCGCAGTCGAGCATCCCCTCGTACGCCCGCCCTGAGAGCCCCAGCACCGCCCGGCAGGGCCCCAGCGTGGCGCTCATCGCCTGCGGCGAGACCACGCCGGAGAGGCGCTGGTCGCCCGCGATGCCGTCGTAGGCGAGCGTTCCATCGAAGGCCTCCGCCACGTGCAGCACCACCGGCAACTCGCCGATGGTCCCTGTGATCTCTCCGTTCTCGCCGTGGAGGTCGGCGTCGACGCCCAGGATGTACCCGGAGACCGCGCCGCTCCTGACGGTGAGGCGGACGTCGTCGGCGTGCATCTCTCCCGCCGCGTCGACCGCGGAGCGCTCCACGCCGCCTGCCTGGAGGTACAGGTCCGACTCGCCGAACCAGGCCCCCGCCCAGGCGGCTGCCGGGGTGAGGAGTAGTGTGACCAGGGCGAGACTCCGGCGGACCATGCTCCAACCGTTGGCTCGCCGCGCTCCGGCGGCAACCGGCGGGCGGGCCCGTGGCAGGATGCCCGGCCATGAGCGGTGGAGGGGAACGTTGGCTGGGGCTCGGCCTGTCCACGAATCTGGCCGAGCGGGGGGCGCCGGACCCGTTCGCCATCCTGGGCGCCGCCCCGGGCGCGTTCGACTGCGTGGAGTACAGCGCTCCGCTGGACGTGGAGCAGGCCAGGCGGGAGGCGCCCGCGTTCGCCGCGCTGGAGGCCCACGCCGCGCGCGGCGTCCCGGCGCTGTTCCACCCGGTGCACCTCAACCTCTACGGCCCGGAGCTGGAATCGGCCGAGGCCCTGCGCGCGCTGGACGCGCACGCCCGCGCGGTGGGGTCGCCCTGGGTCGGCAACGACGTGGCCTGGTGGCACGCGGGCGGCGTCCCGTTCCCCGGCTACCTCTACGTCCCACCCCCGTTGACCGAGGATGGGCTGCGCGACTGCTCGGTCCACGCCCGCCACGTCCAGGCGGCGCTCTCGGTGCCGCTGCTCCTGGAGAACCCGGCGGTGATCGCCCGGCGCGGCCCACTGCACGTGCTGGAGCTCATGGCGCGCCTGCACGAGGCCACCGGCTGCGGCCTGATCCTCGACCTGGGCCACCTGCTCTCCTTCCAGCTCTCCGCCGGCCTGCCCGCGCACGCCGCGCTGGAGGGTTTCCCGATGGAGGCGGTGCGGGAGATCCACATCGCCGGCGGCGCGGTCACCCGCGTGGCCCACCGCGAGCTCTACCTGGACGACCACTCGCAGCCGGTGCGCGAGGAGCTCTTCGGGTTGCTGGCCCAGGTGCTCCCGCGGTGCGCGTCGCTCCGGGCGGTCATCTTCGAGGGCGACGGGCACCCGGACGCCGCCGCCGCGGTCACGCTGCGCCGCCTGCGCGACCTCGTCCCCCGCGAGCGGGAGGTGGCGGACCCGCCGGCGCCCCCTCCGGTGGAGCTCTCCGCCCGCCTGCGGACGGATCCCTGGTCCATCCTCCGGCAGGTGCTGGCCGGGGAGGGGATGGACCCCATCGGCGCCCGGGTGGAGCTGGAGTACCGCCTGGCGGTGCTGGCGGAGGAGCTGGACCGCGCCTGGCCGATGTCGCGCCCGCTGCTGTTGCCCGACCGCCAGGCGCTGGCGGCGTTCGCGCGCTCGGAGGAATTCCGGGGAGCGTTCCAGGGGACGCCGGGCGGGGTCATGGGGGCCTTCGCGCGGTACGCCCGGCGCCTGCTCCGCGCCCGCCCGGACGAAGGCGTGGCGGCGGCGCTGTCCTTCGAGACCTGGGCACACGCCGCGCTGGACCGCGCCCCGGCCGGCGTCCCGAGCGCGACCTTCCCGGTGGACCTCTCCGAGCTCTGGCACGCCGTGCAGGCGACCCGGCGCCACGCGCTGGCGCGGGCGTCCGTCTCCGGGACCGTGGACGGATCCGCCCACGAGGCGCTGGTGCAGGTGGCGCGGCGGGCCCGCCAGGGGCCGTGGGAGGTGGCGCTGCGGCGCGAGGCCGGGCGCCTGTTGGTGCAGTCCGCCGTTCGCGCGTGCTAGGGAGAGCGGCATGACGACGCCGCTGGTGGTGGGCATCGCCGGAGGGACCGCGTCCGGGAAGACGACGGTGGCCCGGAAGGTCCTGAAGGCGCTCGCCGATCATCCGGTCGCCTTCATCGACCAGGACGCCTACTACAAGGAGATGGTGGACCTGTCGCCGGAGGAGCTCCGGGAGGTGAACTTCGACCACCCGGACGCCTTCGACACCGAGCTGATGGTGCGCCACATCCAGGACCTCAAGGCAGGCCGGGCGATCGAGAAGCCGATCTACGACTTCGTGGCCTACGCCCGCCGCCGGGAGACGAAGCTCATCCAGCCCGCGGACGTGGTGATCATCGAGGGCATCCTGGTGCTCCACCTGCAGCCGGTGCGCGAGCTGTGCGGGATGAAGATCTTCGTGGACGCCGAGGACGACGTGCGGATCATCCGGCGCCTGATCCGCGACATCAAGGACCGCGGCCGCGACTTCGACCGGGTGGTGGAGCAGTACTTCCGTTCCGTGCGCCCGATGCACATGGGCTTCGTGGAGCCCTCCAAGCGGCACGCGGACATCATCGTCCCCCAGGGCGGGGACAACGAGGTCGCCATCCAGATGCTGGTGGACGCCATCCGCGCCCGGCTCGGCCACCGGCCGGAGCCGCGGAGCTGAAGCGATGCCTCCGCGGCCCCGAGCGGACGTCGTCGCCTCCGCCCACGACGAGATCCGGGTGATGACGCGCGAGGCGCGGCGCTCAGGGGCGATCAACCTGGCCCAGGGCGTGGGCGAGCTGCCGGTGCTGCCGGAGGCGGTGGACGCCGCGGTGGCGGCGCTGCGCGGCGGCCAGCACGGGTACTCCATCCGCGAGGGCCGGGCGGAGCTGCGGGAGGCGATCGCGCGGCGCTGCGCGGTGGTGGCCGGGATCCGGCCCGATCCGGAGACCGGGGTGGTGGTGACCGCCGGCGCGGTGGGCGCGTATTCGGCGGCGATCGGCGCGCTGCTCGCGCCCGGTGACGGACTGCTCCTGTGCGAGCCGTTCTTCACCTTCCACCGCGTCCCGGCGGTGGTGGCCGGCCTGGAGGTGAGCGCGGTCCGGCGCGAGGCGCCCGGCTTCCGGCTGGAGGAGGGGGCGTTGCGGGCCGCGCTCCGGCCCAACACGCGGGCGGTGGTGGTCTGCACCCCCTGCAACCCGTCCGGGCACGTGATGGACGAGGGGGAGATCGAGGCGCTGGCGAAGGTGGCGGCGGAGCGGGACCTCCTGGTGCTCTCCGACGAGGTGTACGCGGAGTACGTCTTCGGCGGCGCGGTGCACAGGTCCCCGGCGGCGCACCCGGCGCTGCGCGACCGGACCGTCCTTCTGGGCAGCCTCTCCAAGGCGTTCCACGTCACCGGCTGGCGGATCGGCTGGGCGGTGGCGGCGGCCCCGCTGGCGGAGGCGATCAAGGTCGCCAACAACGCGGACATCGGCTGCGCGCCGGTGCCGCTCCAGCTGGGGGCGGTGGCGGCGCTCGGGGCGGGGGAGGCGTACTTCGGCGAGCTGCGCCGGCAGACCGCCCGGAAGCGCGACGTGATGGTGGAGGCGCTGCGGGCGCTGGGCGCGGCGCCGTACCCGGGGGACGGCGGGTGCTTCCTGCTCGCGGACGTGCGCGCGCTGGGGTACCGGTCCTCGCGCGAAGCCGCTATGGCGCTGCTCCACGACGCGGGCGTCGCCGCGGCGCCCGGCTTCGGGTTCTACCTGGGAGGCGCCGGCGGGGAGCTCCTCCGCTTCGGGTTCGGTGTGGCGGAGGAGACCGTCAAGAAGGCCGCCGCCGCGTTGGCCGGGGCGCGTGGCCAGCTCCGCACGGAGGGTGAGCATCTCCGCTGGCCGGTTCCGGAGGGAGCCGGGTGAGTCAGGCTCCGCCCGTGGTCGCCGACTCCACCGCGGTGTGCGCGGTCCACTCCGCCCCGGCCATCGGTCCCTGCGAGCGCTGCGGCACCTTCGTCTGCGACCAGTGCCGCTATCCGGGCATCCAGCGCGTCCGTTGCCTCAAGTGCGGCCCACCCGAGGTCGAGAAGGCGCCCGGCACGCCCGTCATGGCGTTGCTCCTGGGGGCGGTGGGGCTGATGTGCCCGCCGCTCTCGCTGGTGGGCATCGCCGTGGCGCTGCTCTGGCGCTACAGCGAACGGCGCGGGCCGAGCCTGGGCGTTCAGTACGCGCGCTGGGCGGTGGTGGTGAGCCTGATGTCCCTGATCATGGGCGGGGCCCTCTACTACTGGACGGGCCGGATGGTTTGGGCGGTCGCGCAGGACGTCGAGAAGACGAAGAAGACTACCGGGCACGATCCAGCGAAGCCATGAAGGCGGAGATCGGGGCGCGCAGCTCCCCCGCCTCCGACAGCAGGCCGTCCTGCCCCATCTCCGTCCTCATCTCGTGCGCGCGCACGTTCGCGCCGCCCGCCGACAGCAGGCGGTAGGCGTCCTTGACGTGCGCGGTCGGCGCCACCGAGCTGCTGCTGGCGGACACCAGCATCACCCGCGCGGAGATCTTCCCGAAGTGCGGCCCCACGTCCGCCCGCCCGTACGCGCCGCAGAGCAGCGAGTAGCAGTTGGCGTCGAACGCGGCGGCGAACGCCTCCGCCTCCGCGTCCAGGCCGCGCTCCGCCGACAGCGGGTCCTGGTAGCGGGCCAGCAGCCGCTCGCGGGTGGAGGTGAGGCGCAGGTACTCCAGGCGGAGCGACTTGAGGGTGCCGCGCGGCCCCTGGCCGGCCTCGTACGCGCCCTCCTCGAAGGCCGGGTCGTTGGAGAGGATCTGTGGAGTGGACGACATCCGCTCCCGCAGGCGCTCCGGCAGCGAGCGGCCCGCGCCCAGCGCCACCACGCCGGCCGTGATGCCGGGGAAGAGCGCCGCCAGCCGGAGCGCCACCATGGCCCCGAAGCCCACGCCCACCAGCGCGCGGGCCCGCTTGATCTCCATCCCCCGCAGGAACCCCGCCGCCGCCCGCGCCTGGTCGTCGATGGTCAGCGGCGGGAAGATGGGCCCCAGCGGCTTGCCGTTCTCCGGGTCCAGGCTCACCGGCGAGGTGGAGCCGAACGGGCTGCCCAGGAGATTCGGGACCAGGACCCACGCGCTCTGTGGGTCCAGCGGCTTCCCCTCGCCGATCAGCGCGCTGCCCCAGCCGGACGGCTGGTAGGGCGAGTCCTCGGCCGGGCCCAGCGCCTTGTACGAGTGCATCAGGTCGTGCAGCACCAGCACCGCGTTGTCGGGTGCCGGACGGCCGTACCCCTCGTAGGTCAGCACCGCGTTGAAGAGGAGCCCTCCCTCTTCGAGCGGAAGCGACGCCGGCAGCATGTACGAGTCGGACGCGGTCTGGATCACGAAGGCGATTTCTCATATCACCCATCGCATGAAGCGTTACATCGGGCTGATCGTCGGGTTCGTCGCCATCGCGGCCGGGGCCGGAAGCCTGGTCGTGAGCAAGAACGGGCAGATCGAAGAGGTCAAGAAGGAGGCGGACGCGCAGCGCCTCCGCGCCGACTACCTGGAGAAGGTCGGCTGGCTGCGGACCAACCCGGACGACAAGGGCTACAAGGACGAGGTCAACCCCTTCTTCCGCAACTACTTCAACCAGGTGGACGAGCACCTCAAGAAGTTCGGCGGGAACGCGGACTTCGACGGCTACCTCACCGAGCAGGAGGGGAAGAAGGGCGCCGGCAAGAAGGGCGCCGACGCCAAGGCGGGCGACCGCAAGGCCGTCTACGACTCGGTCCGCTCCGTCTTCGACCGGATGCGGGAGGGCAAGTACACGCCCGTCTTCACCGCCACCGACAAGGGCCTCCGCCTGGACGTGCTCTCCGCGGACGTGAAGATGGTGAACGGCAAGCCCAGCGTCCGCTACGAGATCGTGGTCTGGGGCGCCTCCCGCGAGCTGCGCGAGGCAGAGAAGAACACCAAGCGGATGGTGACCTCCGCGTCGTTCTCCGCGTCCTGGAACCTGCTCGACGACAAGGGCAAGCAGTACGGGTCCATGGAGGCCACCGACCTCTCCGGGAAGGTCGACTGGCCGGAGCGCTACATCGCCGAATTCCCCCCGCAGATGGTGCTGGGCCACTACGACCTGGACCTGCTCCCCGCGGAGGTGAAGGACATGGAGATCACCTTCAAGGTCAGCTCGCGCGCCTCCACCGGCGGCGAGGCGGCGGCCAGCTTCCTCTGGAAGCTGGAGACCCCGGGGGACTGGAAGCTCAAGCCGGGCGAGAAGTGGGAAGGCGCCAGCGAGACCACCGCGCCCATGGAGGCGCCGTCCGCGAAGAAGTAGCGCCCGCGGGCGCGCGCTTCACTCCCCGGGCCCAGGGGACGCTGATGCGTCGGCCTCCGGCCGCATCCTGGAGGCTCAGACCACCGCGAGGTGGGTGGCCAGCCGGTACGCCTTCAGCGTGCCGGCGTCGTCCAGCAGGTAGAGGTTGAGCCGGCCGTCGACCTTGAGGTCGCACAGGCCTGCGCCCGCGTTCACCTCCGCCAGGAGTTGGCCGCCGCGCGGGTCCACCGCGCGCACCGTCTCGCCGGGCAGCAGCACCACGCCGCGGGCGTAGGCGGGCGGCGGCCGCGACGCGAGCGGCTCCCCGGAGGCGCCGGCGTGCCACTGCACCTGGCCGTCGCCCTCCACCAGCGTGGCCGCGCCGGTGGCGCCCACCGCCAGCACCGAGCGGTCCACCCGGAGCAATTCGTACGGGCCCCGCCCCAGGTGGAGCTTGCGCTGGAAGGCCAGCTTCCCCTGCGCGCCGAAGCAGAGCAGCACGCCGTCCTCGTCCTGCTCGCCCGCCAGGTAGAGCCGGTTCCCCAGCGCCAGCGGCGCCGACGGCAGGCGCAGGGTGAACTCGTGCTCCTGCTGGAGCTTGCCGGCGTGGGCGTCCGCGGCGAACACCGCGAAGCGGTCGCCCCGGCCCAGCGAGGCGACCATCTTCCGGCCCCACGGCAAAGGCGGCCCCAGGAAGGGGAGCGCGGCCCGCATCCGGTAGCGGATCTGCCCGTCGCCCAGGTCCAGCCCGAACAGGTAGCCGGAGTCGGTGGCCAGCAGCGCCCGGTGCGACTGCACGGCGAGGAACGCGCGCTGGGTGCGCGGCGGCGCCGCCCGCCAGATCTCGCGGCCGGTATGCTCGTTGAAGGCGAGCGCGGCCCGGCCCTCGGAGGTGGTGATCCACAGGCCCTCGCGGCGGAGGAGGTCCGGGCCGATGGGGAGGCCGTCGTGGTCGTGGCACCAGCGCGCGGAGGCCTCCGAACCCTGGAAGCCCATCACCCGGTCCTCGAACGCGCAGATGACGCGCCCGTCGCGCGAGGCCGCCACGCCGCGGGTGGCCACGCGGCGGAAGAGCAGCTCGCCGCGCGGGGAGAGCCCGCAGGCCATGGCCTCCGAGCTGAACACCGGCCCGCGCAGCCCCAGCAGCAGCCGCCCCACCTCGTGGTCGCCGCCGCCGCCCAGGTTCTGCTTCTCCCACAGCGGCTCGAAGCGGAGCCGGCGCAGGCGCCCGGCGGTCTTCAGCGGCCGGGAGGCTTCGCGCTTGCGCCCGGTCTTGCGCGGGCGCTCCAGCTCGGAGGCGGAGAGCGGCGCCCGGAGGTGGGAGAGGCCCTCGCGGCAGCGGGCCAGCAGCTCCTCCAGGTACGGGTTCTTGGCCTGCTGCTTGTTGCGCGAGGTGACCGCGAAGCCGAGCGAGACGCCCAGCTCGAACATGGAGCGGAGCACGGCCTCCGGGACCACCGGGACGCGCGACTGGCCGGAGTCCAGCTCGCCGCGGTCCAGGTCCAGCCGCAGCTCGGGGTCGATGCCGCCGGGGCGGAAGGTGAAGGTGCGCTCCTTCAGCTCGATGGCGTGGGAGAGCTCCAGCGCCTGGCGCGACAGCTCCAGCGCGAAGAGGAAGGGCACCGCGCGCGCCCGCCAGCCGCCGTCCGCCACCTTGACGAAGCACTCGCCGCCGCACAGGAGCGAGCCGAGCGCGCCGTGGCCCTTGCGGTCGAACGCCAGCAGCAGGTCGTCCGGGTCCAGGAGCTGGAACCCGAAGGTGCCCGGGACGGCCGCGGCGAAGTGGAAGGAGGACCCGGTCTGCCGGTGGTCGCGGCGGATGGCGGCCGGCTCGGCGCCCTCCAGCGACTCCAGCCGCTGGAGCATCTTCCTTTGCCAGCCCTGGGCGTCCTCGGAGGTGGGGCGGCCGGCTTCGGCCAGGTCCCGGAGCAGCGAGCGGCCGCACTTCACCGCCGCTTCGGAGAGCTCCTTCAGGTCTACCCGCACCCCGGCCCGCTGGACGCGCGCGGGGCGGGAGAGGCTGACCACCTGCACCTCCACGTCCCCGTCCACCCGGCGGAACACCAGCTCGAGGTGCGCCTCGCCTAGGGAGAGCTGGGCCAGGGGTTCGCCCTCGGCGGCCAGCGCGTGTACCGTCTCCACCAACGCCGGGACGACCTGCTGGAGCGGTTCCTCGCTCGCCTCGGGGAGGAGGTCCACGCCGTCCAGCTCCAGGCCGAAGGAGTCCACGGGCGCTGCCGCCGCCTCGCGCTTCCAGCTCTGGCCGATGCGAAAACGGATCATCCGTGGCTTTCGTTTGACACGGCGAAAAATCGCCGTCTAGGATCCGCGCCCGCGAATCCGACCTTCGCAAAGGTTCGATATTACTCGATTGCGTCGAAACTCAAGCTTCGAACCGCAGGTTCGACCCTTACCGCTTCGGATCCTGAATGACCTTCTATGAGGCCGCCCTCCGCGTGCTGGAGGCCGAGGGCCATCCGCTCCACTTCTCAGAGATCACCGAGAAGTCAATCCAGCAGAGTCTTCTCTCCCACGTCGGCAAGACCCCGGAGCAGACCATGCTCTCGCGCCTGGCGGCGATGGCCCGCCGGACGCGCGACCGCAAGGTCGTCGTCACCGCCAAGGACACCTTCGCCCTGGTGGACTGGCAGCTCCCCGAGGACGCCGAGGCGCTGGCGCAGACCGGCGTCCCGGAGCCCAACCCCGAGGAGGACCTGCCCCCGCTGCGGCCGGCGGAGCGGCACCCCGACCCGCGGAACGACAACGTGCGGGGCGCGGGCCGGATGGAGCGGGAGAAGGACCGCGACCGCGACCGGGGCCGGCGCCGGGAGCGTGAGGAGGAGGAGGGGCGCGGCAAGCGGCGCCGCTTCCCGCCCATCCCGGAGGTGGCGTTCGAGATCCTGTCCGAGGCCGGCGGCGGCCTGAGGGCGGACCAGTTGGCCGCCACCGCCAAGGAGCGCGGGCTGGCCGGGGACGACCTGGGGACGGAGCAGATCCTGATGTCGCTGCTGGAGGACAACCAGCGGCGCATCGACGCCGGGCGCCGGCCGCAGTTCGCGCTCCAGCAGGAGTCCGGACAGGTGGTCCTCGAGCGGAACGGGTACAGCGACGTCCCGCCGCACGAGCTCCAGGCGGCGTTCGCCGAGGCGCTCAACGTCCCCATGGAGGGCGGGCGGCCGGTGCTGCCGCGCGCGGCGCCGGGGGCGGGGGCGGAGGCCGAGGAGGCCGGGGCGGAGCCGTCCGGGAACCAGGCCGCCAAGCTGGCCGTCAAGGACGCGCGCAAGGCGGTGGCGCGGGCGCTGCGGCGGAAGCTGTCCGAGCTGGACACGGGGACGTTCGAGAAGTCCCTGGTGAAGATGCTCCACGGCGTCGGGTTCCGCGAGCTCAAGGTGGCCAAGCGGTCCAAGGAGGGGCCGCTGCTCACCGCCCGCAAGCGCGAGGGCAGCGTGGAGCTGCGCTTCGCGGTGCGGATGCTCAAGGGCGGTCCGGCGATCGACCGGCGGATGGTCCAGGACCTGCGGAAGGACCTGCAGCACTACTCGGCGCAGGTGGGGCTGCTGGTCAGCGCGGGCGAGGTGCGGGGCGACGCGCGGACGGAGGCGCAGGCGTCCGGGTCGCTGGTGATGCTCTGGTGCGGCGACGCGCTGGGCGAGAAGTTCATCGAGGCGAAGGCCGGGGTGACGTCCGTCCAGGTGGAGCTGTTCGAGATGGACGAGCGGTTCTTCGACGTGGCGCGGATCGACGCCGAGGAGGCCGCCCGCCGCCGCGAGGAGCGCCACCGCGAGAAGCAGCAGCGCGAGACGGAGGCCCCGGCCCGCGAGGGCGGCGGCGAGATGCCGGATCCGCTGGGTGGGGCCGACGAGAACGCCGTCCCGCCGGCCGCCGGCGGGCTGGCGCCGCCGCCGCAGGACTTCCAGGACCAGGAGGGTGGCGAGGGCGACGACGGGGAGGAGGGCGACGAGGGGGAGGAGATGGAGGCGGAGTCGCCGCCGGGTGCGCCGCGCGAGGGCGCCCCGCAGGGTGGGCCCGAGGGGCAGCCGGGAGCGGGTGGCGGGGAGCGCAAGCGGAGGCGCCGCCGCCGCCGTGGTCGCCGGGGCCGCGGGAACCGGCCCGAGGGCGCGCCCGGGCAACCGGGTCAGCCGGGGCAGCCCGGCCAGCCGGCGGAGCCGATGCAGGGCAGGGAGGTCGGTCCCGGGCCGCCGGAAGCCGCGCCACGGCCGCCGGAGCCGGCTCGCGAAGCCCCGCCGCCTCCACCCCCATCGGGCGGTGAGCCCGGGCAGAGCTGAGGGAAAGCAGGCCGGCTCGTCCCGGCTCTCGCCGCCGCGGCCAGCCTGGTGCGCGGTCTTGGGCAGAGCCGGCGGGAGAGTGGGCGGCTCGCCCCGGCCTGTGACCCCGAGCACCTCCGGCGCTGCCAGCACATCAGCCAAAGCGGCCGGGCGCGCGCGGCGCTAACATGCGGACGGTGAAGTGGTCCTTCGCCGCGGCGCTGGTGCTGTGCCTGGCTTCGGCCGGCTGCAAGCGCGACCGCCCGTACCCGGTGGAGCGGGTGGAGATCGGCGCCTGGGGCTCGCTCTCGCGGGCCGGGCTGACCGCCTCGCGCTCGGACATCGAATCGGTACTCACCAGCCGCCTGGCCGCCGCCGGGTTCCAGTCGGTGGAGGTCGCCAGGGATGACGAACCCCCCGAAGGCGCGCTGAAGCTCACCCTCGACGTGCCCATGGCCCAGGCGGACCCACCCCGGGTGGGCGTCCGTCTCCAGCTCCGCCCCCGCGCCGCCGCCTCGTCCAGCGCCACCCGCTACGAGTCCGAGGGCATTGGCGAAGCGACGGCCGGCGCCCAGGGCGAATCCGCCGTCCGCGCGGCCCTGGAAACGGCCATCGACCAGGCGCTGCGCCGCGCGCGCGTGCAGCTCCAGGCGGCCGGCAAGACCGACGACGCGCTGGTGAAGGACCTGGCGTCCCCGGACTCCACCGTCCGCGACAGCGCGGTGCGCGTCCTCACCGACCGGCGGAACCCGGCGGTCGTCCAGGCGCTCCTCGACCAGCTCGGCGGCGGCGACGCGGACGACGTGCGCCGGGCCATCGGCGCGCTGGTGGAGCTGAAGGAGACGCGCGCGGTGCCCCCGCTGATCGAGCTGGGCAATGCCCACGACCCGGTGTTCCTGCGCGAGGTGATCTACGCGCTCGCCGGCATCGGAGGCGAGGAGGCGCAGGCCTACCTGTACACGGTGGCCCAGGGCCACGACAACGCGGCCATCCGCGAGGCCGCCCAACAGGCCCTTGACGAGCTGTCCCGCTCCGAGCAGAAGCCGGATCGCGGCCTCTCCTCCCGCGAGGGTGGGACGGGCCGCCACTGATCCCAAGGAGCAACCGTGCAAAAGGTCGTGCTGGTGACTGCGCTGGCGGCGGTGTCCGCCGGGTGCGCGATGTTCGGCGGAAAGCCGGGGGGCAACTGGAAGCCGCTGGAGCCGGCGGAGTACTACCCGCTGGCGGTGGGCAACTCCTGGACCTACTCCGCCAACATGCTCGGAGACCACAGCGAGTCCACCGTCACCATCGTCAAGCAGGACTTCGGCTGGTTCGTGGACGACCACAAGAGCCGCTTCAAGGTGGACGCCTACGGCCTCCGCGACGAGAAGCGCTACCTGATCCGCGCGCCGCTGGAGGTGGGGAAGGCCTGGACCAGCGTGGTCTCCGTCCAGTCCGTGGAGCACGCCAAGATCGTCGACACCGACGAGTCGGTCACCGTGCTGGCGGGCGTCTTCGACCACTGCCTCACCGTGGAGACCAGCAACCGCCAGGACGACACGAAGACCCTGATCATGCGGATGACCTTCGCGCCCCACGTCGGCATCGTGCGGATCCAGACCACCCTGGACGCCGAGGGCAAGCTCACGCCCCAGACCTCGGTGGAGCTGACGGCGTACCGGGTGAAGCCGCCCGCGGCGCCCGCCAGGCCGGAGGCCGCGAAGTGAGGGAGATTGGCATCGCGCTGCTGGGCCTGGGCAACGTAGGCCTGGGCACCTCCCGCATCCTGGAGGCGCACGCCGGGGACATCGAGCGCCGCCTGGGCGCCAGGGTCCGCGTCCGCCACGTGCTGGTCCGCGACGGCAGCAAGGCGCGCCAGCCCACCTTCCTCCAGGACCGGATCACCACCGACTACGAGAAGATCCTGGCCGACCCCCAGGTGGAGATCGTGGCGGAGCTGATGGGCGGGGTGGGCGAGGCGCGGGCCCACCTCCTCCGCGCCATCGAGAGCGGCCGGCACGTGGTCACCGCCAACAAGGCGCTGCTCTCCCAGCACGGCGAGGAGCTGTTCTCGCGCGCGCTCCAGCGCGGCGTGGACCTGCACTTCGAGGGCGCGGTGTGCGGCGGCATCCCGATCATCCGCACCCTGCGCGAGTCGCTGGCGTCCGACCGGATCGAGGAGCTGTACGGCATCGTCAATGGCACCACCAACCTCATCCTCACCGCCATGGCGGAGGAGGGCGCCTCCTACGCGGACGCGCTCGCCCGCGCGCAGGAGCTGGGGTACGCCGAGGCGGACCCTACCCTGGACGTGAGCGGGGTGGACGCCGCGCAGAAGCTCTGCCTGCTGGCGCAGCTGGCCTTCAGCGCGCGACTGCGGCCGGAGCAGGTGGCGGTGGAGGGGATCACCTTCCTGGGCCCGCAGGACTTCGCCTTCGCCAAGGAGTTCAACTACGCGATCAAGCTGCTCGCCTTCGCCCGGCGGTCGGCGGAGGGGGAGATCGACGTCCGGGTGCACCCGGCCCTCGTCCCCAAGCAGAGCCCGCTGGCGGAGGTGCGCGGCGGGTTCAACGCGGTGCTCCTCAAGAGCGCGGCGCTGGGGCGGTCCCTCTACTCGGGCCTGGGGGCGGGTGCCATGCCCACCGGCTCGGCGGTGATCGCGGACGTGATCGACATCTGCCGCAACCTCCTGGCGGGCGTCTCCGGCCGCCTGCCCATGCTCTGCCCGCCGCACCTGCACGACGTGCGCGTGCGAGCGCCCGGCGAGCGGGTAGGGCCCTTCTACCTGCGCTTCACCGTGAACGACGAGCCGGGCGTGCTGGGGCGGATCGCCGGCGTGCTGGGCGAGAAGAAGATCAGCATCGCCTCGGTCATCCAGCGCGGCACCCCGAAGGCCGGGGGTGAGGGCCAGGCCACGGTGGTGGTCTTCACCCACGGCGCGCGGGAGTCGGACGTGCTGGCGGCGGTGGCGTGGATCGACTCACTGTCCAGCACCCGATCCCCCACCCGCCTGCTCCGCATCGAGGAAGGGCCGACGCTGTAGACTTGAAAAGACCGTGGCGGAGCCCAGCGAACAGACCAACGAGGAGCTGATCCTCGGATTCCTCGCCGACGGGGGGGACGAGCTCATCTCCGGGGAGGCGCTGTCCGGGAAGCTGGGCCTGTCGCGCGCGGCGGTGTGGAAGCACGTGGAGTCGCTGCGCGGGAAGGGCTACCGCATCGAGGCGGTGCCGGCGCGCGGGTACCGCCTGGTCGAGATCCCGGACCGGCTCACCAGCCTGGAGCTGACGCCGCTGTTGAGCACCAACGAGCTGGGGCGGGTGGTCCACGCGCTGGAGACCGCCCCCTCCACCAACGAGGTCGCCTTCCAGCTCGCCGCCGAGGGCGCCGGGCACGGCGAGGTGGTGATCGCCGAGCAGCAGACGCGCGGGAAGGGCCGGCGCGGGCGGACCTGGGCATCGCCGCCGCGGGTGAACCTGTACTGCAGCGCCATCCTGCGCCCGGAGCTCCCGCCCCAGCGCGCGCCGGAGCTCACCCTCACCGCCGCGGTGGCGCTGGCCGAGACACTGCGCGATTCGCGCGTGGAGGCCTTCATCAAGTGGCCCAACGACGTCCAGGTGGGCGGGAAGAAGATCGCTGGCATCCTCACCGAGCTCTCCGCCGACCCGGACCAGGTCCACTTCGTGGTGCTGGGCGTGGGCGTGAACCTGAACTGCCGGGTGGAGGACCTGGGCCCGGACGTGGCCCTCACCGCCACCTCCCTGATGGAGGCTCGAGGGGAGAAGGTTCCGCGGGCGCTCTTCACCGCCGCGCTGTTCGGCCGGCTGGAGCAGCGGCTGGACCAGCACGCCCGCGAGGGCTTCGCCCCCATCCAGAAGGCCTGGCGCCTCCTCTCGTCCACCCTGGGCCAGGAGGTGCTGGTGCGCACCGACGGCGCCGAGCTGCGCGGGGTGGCCGAGGACATCGACGACGCGGGCGCGCTGCTGGTGCGCACCCCCCGAGGGGCGGTGGAGCGGGTGCTGGCCGGGGACGTGGAGCAGCTTCGCGGGAAGTCGCAGTAGTGCTTGCGGGCCGAACGCCCGCGAGTACAGTGCGCGCCCCGTACTCCCTCCCAACACGGAGATCGCATGAACGTCACGAAGCTGTGCTGCGCCGCCGCCGCTGCCGTTGCCCTCCTCAGCGCCCCCGCGCTCGCCAAGCCCCCCGCCGGGTGCGACGTCCTCCCGGACAACGCCAAGGTGAAGGCCGCCCTCCAGAAGGTGGTGAACGAGAAGAACAACGCGGGCCTCGACACCCAGATGTGGGCCACGGTGGTGAACCGCGACGGCATCGTGTGCGTGGTGGCGTTCAGCGGCGAGGACCGCGGCGCCCAGTGGCCGGGCAGCCGGCAGATCTCCGCGGAGAAGGCCCACACCGCCAACGCGTTCAGCCTGCCGGGCCTGGCGCTCTCCACCGCCAACCTCTACGCCCCCACCCAGCCGGGCGGGAGCCTGTACGGCCTGCATTACACCTCGATGGCCGACCCGGCCGTCATCTTCGCGGGCGACGCGGCGAAGTTCGGCACCGCGGACGACCCCATGGTGGGCAAGCGGTCCGGCGGCATCGTGGCCTTCGGCGGCGGACTGCCGCTCTATGACGACAAGGGCAAGCTGCTGGGCGCGGTGGGCGTGAGCGGCGACACCGCCTGCGCGGACCACGTCATCGGGTGGAAGCTCCGCAAGGACCTGAAGCTGGACTTCGTCCCGAAGGGCCTGGGCGCGGGCAACACCGACAACATGATCCTCGACTACAAGGCTGGCGCCAGCGCGGGCGGCTTCGGCCACCCGAGCTGCGGCGCGGGCGCGGACGCGGTCATCAACAAGCTGCAGGAGTCGCACGCGGTCAGCAAGAAGGCCATGTAGCGGGAGTAGACTCCCGGGCCGGGATGCTGCTCGCCATCGACGTCGGCAACACCAACTCCGTGCTGGGGGTGTACGACGGTCGAAAGCTGCTGGACCACTGGCGGCTGGAGACCAACCCCCACCGCACCGATGACGAGTACGGCATCCTGGTCCGGCAGCTCCTCGACCACGCCCGGATCGACGCGTCCAAGGTCCGGGCGGTGGTGGTCTCCAGCGTGGTGCCGCCCATGCAGCGGTCCCTGGAGCGGATGGCGCGGCGGTACTTCAACGCCGCGCCCACCTTCGTCGGCCCTGGGGTGAAGACCGGGATGCCCATCCTCTGCGACAACCCGCGCGAGGTGGGCGCGGACCGGGTGGTCAACGCGGTGGCCGCCCACGAAAAGGTGAAGGGCGCGCTGATCGTGGTGGACTTCGGCACCGCCACCACCTTCGACGCGGTGAGCGCGAAGGGCGAGTACCTGGGCGGTTCCATCTGCCCCGGCGTCTCCATCTCCATGGAGGCGCTGGTGGCCCACGCCTCCAAGCTGCCCCGGGTCGAGCTGGCCCGCCCGCCGCACGTGGTGGGCCGCAACACCGTCCACTCCATGCAGTCCGGCCTGGTGTTCGGCTACGTGTCGCTGGTGGACGGGCTGTGCGCGCGCATGCAGGAGGAGCTGGGCTTCCCCATGCGCGTGATCGCCACCGGGGACCTCGCCCCACTGGTGGCCTCCGAGTCCAAGGCCATCCACGAGGTGGACGAATTCCTGACCCTGGACGGCTTGCGGATCATCCACGAGAGGAATCACGCACCATGAGCGACCAAGCGCAGCCCGGAGCCGGCGCGGGCGCGGGCCCGGTCCCGGCCACCTTCGAGGGCTGTCCCATCAACGCGGAGTTCCTGCCGCCCAACATGCGCAAGCACGTGGACCCCAAGGCCCCGGTCCCGCTGCGGATGATGGCCGCCAAGAGCCTGGTGCCGCTGTCGCCGGCGGACATGTGCGGCGCGCTGTTCATGCTCACCTTCGACCCGGACCAGGGCGTGCGCGAGACGGCCACCAAGACCGCCGCCGGGCTGCCGGACCGGATCCTGGCCACCGCGCTGCGGGACGAGGGCGTGAAGGCGCCGGTGCTGGGGTACTTCCTGGGGGTGCTGGCGGGCAAGGAGCAGTACGAGGAGATGCTGATCCTCAACGCCACCACGCCGGACGAGGCGGTGGCGGTCCGCGCGCAGACGTGCTCGCTGAAGATCGCGGAGATCGTAGGGCAGAACCAGCTCCGCCTCCTGCGCCACACGGACGTCATCCGCCAGCTCTGCCTCAACCCGAACGCCGTCGGGGCGCTCCTGGACGGCGTGTGCGACTTCGCGGTGCGCTCCGGCGTCATCCTTGATGACGTGCCGCAGATCCAGGAGGCGCGGATTCGCGTGTTCGGCCCCGAGGCCGCCGAGCAACCGCCCGACCCCGGTCCCAGCGCCGAGGACGTGATGGCCGAATACGCCGGCCTCGGCGAGGAAGGCGCGCCGCCGATGGAGGAGGGGAAGCGGCTCACCCTGACCCAGAAGATCATGAAGATGAGCGTGGCGGAGAAGATCAAGCTCGCCAGCCAGGGCAACAAGGAGGCGCGGTCGCTCCTGCTCCGCGACTCCAACAAGCTGGTCTCGGTAGCGGTGATCCGCAGCCCGCGGATCACCGACGGCGAGGTGCTCGGCATCGCCAACAACCGCGCCGCGCCGGACGACGTGCTGCGCGTGGTCTACATGAACCGGGAGTGGACCAAGATGTACCCGCTCAAGGTCGCGCTGGTGAAGAACCCCAAGACGCCCTCCGGGATCGCGATGCGGTTCCTGGGCACCCTGCGCGAGTCCGAGGTGAAGGAGCTGGCCCGCAACAAGAACGTCCCCAACGGCATCCAGATGCAGGCCAAG